>NZ_JAHKRK010000249.1:9589-10552 GCF_019396355.1 Pseudonocardia nigra | reverse complement strand
ATGGGGGCACGAGCGCGGCTCCTGAGGCGAACTTTCGGCTTTGACACCTGAAAGATCATCAGGAGCCGCGCTCGCCTGGCAACTCAGCCCCCTCGTCTCCCGCACTGACCAGGGCGAGCCAACCGGAAAAAACCGGACGTAACACCTAAATGATCAGAACGCCGGGGCCCTGGGGTGAAAAACGGCCCAGCACTGGCCGGTCACGGCGCCCATGCGGTTAAGGAAGCCATCGTCGAGGCTGTCAGCTTCCTACCCGAGAAGCTTCGCCGAACCCTGACATGGGACCGAGGAACCGAGATGGCCGAGCACGTCGAACTGACTCGATCCACCGGGCTGTCCGTGTATTTCTGCGACCCGCACAGCCCGTGGCAACGCGGAACGAACGAGAACACCAACGGCCTCCTCCGTCAGTATTTCCCGAAGGGCACAGACCTATCCCGGCACGGCCGCGAAGGGCTCCCTGCAGTCGCTAACGCACTGAACACCCGACCCCGCAGAACACTCGACTGGCGAACTCCCCGCGAAGCACTCCACGACGTGCTATATTCACATCACCGAGCCGGTGTTGCGACGACCAGTTGAATCCGCCAAATACACGTCCCGGGAGTTCGCCGACTTCTGCGCCGAAAACGGCGTCGTCCGCTCCATGGGCCGGCGCGCCACCTGCTTCGATAACGCGGTCTCCGAGTCTTTCTTCGCGACCTACAAGAAGGAGCTCATCCACACCCGTCCGTGGAACGACGTCACCGAGGTTCGACAGCACACATTCCTATGGATTGAGGGCTACTACAACCGCCGGAGGCGACACTCCACCCTCAGCTACTTGACACCGCTCGAATACGAGCTAGGATTCAGGATACTCACCGACCTGGCAGCCTAAACCGGTGTCAATAAAATCGGGAACACTCCAGTGAGGGCTTCGAACCGGATGCGGGAGGCCTGCTGTGGACGTCGACCCGCTCG
>NZ_JAHKRK010000249.1:0-9496 GCF_019396355.1 Pseudonocardia nigra | reverse complement strand
GTGGTCGCGGCTGTGGTCGCGGCTGTGGTCGCGGCTGTGGTCGCGGCTGTGGTCGCGGCTGTGGTCGCGGCTGTGGTCGCGGCTGTGGTCGCGGCTGTGGTCGCGGCTGTGGTCGCGGCTGTGGTCGCGGCTGTGGTCGCGGCTCAGTGCATGGAGTCGCCGGCCTACGCCCGGCGCGCGTTGGGCCGGGGAGTGCGCCAGGACATCTTCGCCGAGGGCGGGGCGATCCTTCGCGCCCCGCGGCGTTACCGGCGCCTGGTCGGTTGGGTGGGTCACGCCGTGCTGGCCGTGGCCATCGTCTTGTTGTACTCCACCTTCTTCGCGGCGGTGGGCAACGACCACCTGGCCTGGTGGGGGCTCTTCACCGGTGCAGTGCACGCCGCGCTGGGCGGGGTGGTGGTCGGGGCGTGGTCTGACCTGCATCCAGACATCCCTGGACGGCTGGCACCGCCGGGGGTGTTCTACCGGCACTACGGCCACCGCGATGTGATCACCTTCTGTGTCGGCCACCTCGTCTTTGGGGCCGTGGCCGGCACGGTGTATGCGGCTGCGCATCCCGCATTGTCTCTCGACGCCGCCCTCTGAGCCGCCCTGTGATGTGCGGGCCTGGCGCACGCCGGCCCCGGCGGCCGGCCACCGGGGTCGGTTGGGTACGAGCCGCACGGGCTTCGTTCGGCCGATCTCAGCACCGTCCTTGCCCGGCCCGGGGTGGATGGATTCGCCGCCGCGTCCGGGCAGTGTCTGTTCTGAAGTGCCGCAGGCGGCACGGCGCCTGTCGGTCGTCGTGAACGGCGGTAGCCAGGTGCTCGTCGCAACGTCGCTCAACCTGGCCGGTCGCTGTCGTGCGGTGACCGGGCGGCGATCAGCAGTGCCTCGGCGTCGGTGAGCATGCGGGCAACGCGCCCGGGATCCTTCACCCGACAAGTAGACGCGTCGGCTGGCGCGGCGACGGGTGAGGAGGCCGGCTTCGGCCAGGGTGATGAGCTGCTTGGACACCGCCGCCAACACCTGCTGTCAGCCGGCGTCCTCGATCGAGTGGCACATTCCTGTCGGGTTCACCTTCCCGCCGGGTGGGTACTGGCGAGGAGCATGCGATGAAGCCCGTGAACTCGCGGCCGGGTTCGTCGATCGAGCCCTGACAAGGGGCACCGAGGAGGAACAGTGATCAACGTCGAGGTCTGGCCGGCGATTCTGGCAGGGCTGATCGCCGGCGCCGTCATGGAGGGCCCTGTCTACCTGCAGAAGGCGCTGGGCCTGCGGGTGAAGCAGAACATCTTCCGCACCTGGGGCAACCTGTTCGGGCTGCGCGGGGGCTCTGGATACCTGGTCGGGATGCTGTTCCACGAGGTACTCGCCGCGGCGATCGCCATCGGCTATGCCGTGTTCTTCCGGCTGATCGGCGTGGACGGGGCCCTCTGGCTGTGGGGCCTGATCGGTGCCCTGATCCACTACACCCTCGCCGGGCCCGTGGTGAAGATCATTCCCTCGATCGACCCGGAGACCGGCGCGGTCGGCAGGCAGGGCTTCGCCTACAAGAACTACGGCGCACTCGACGTGGCCACCTCCTTCGTCGGTCACCTGAGCTTCGGTCTGCTCACCGGCATCTTCTACGGCCTCTTCCACTCCGGCGGTGGCACCTCCCTCGCCTTCTGACCCCGGGTAGCGCCTGACCCCACGCTCACTGCCCCAGGCTCACTGCCCCACGCTCACTGACGTAGCCGTCCTCAGGAGCAAGACCGACCCGAGAACAGGGAGACACTGATGAGTCGTCCGCTCAGCCAGCAAGTCGTCGTCGTGACCGGCGCGTCCTCCGGGATCGGCCGCGAGACGGCGCAGCAGTTCGCCCGTCGCGGCGCGAAGGTGGTCCTGGCCGCGCGGGCCAGCGACGCACTCGAGGCCGCCGCCGCCGAGATCGACAAACTCGGCGGTGAGGCGCTGAGCGTCGCGACCGACGTCGCCAGCTGGGAGCAGGTGCATTCCCTGGCCGCAGCGGCGATGAGCCGCTTCGGGCGGATCGACACCTGGATCAACGCGGCAGCTGTCTCCGGCTACGGCGACATCGCCTCCACGCCGGTCGAGGCCATCCACCGCCTCCTCGAGGTGAACCTGCTGGGGCAGATCCACGGCGTCAAGGCGGTCCTGCCGCTGATGCGCGAGCAGGGCCAGGGCACGATCATCGGAGTGAGCTCCGCACTGGGGGTGCGCTCAGTGCCTCTGCAGGTCCCCTATTGCGTGGCCAAGCACGGACTGGTCGCCCTATACGAGGGACTGCGCCTGGAGGAGCAGCACGCCAAGTCGGGTGTGACGGTCACGACCGTGCTGCCCGGATCGATCAACACGCCCCTCTTCGACGTCGCCCCCTCCTGGATGGGGGTCCGCCCGGCGCCGATTCCCCCGGTGTATGAGGCCTCGGTCGTTGCCCAGGCCATCCTGGCTGCGGCCGAGCAACCCCGACGCCACGTCTACGTCGGCGCCTCGGCGGCCCAGATGGCGGTCCTGCAGCGGCTGAGCCCGGCCTTGACCGACCGGCTGCTCACCCTCAGGAACCAGATCTTCGTCAAGCAGCAGCGACAGCAGCAGCCCGACCAGGGCGAGTCCAACCTGCAGCAGCCCCGCTCCGGCCCCGGCGCGGTCACCGGAAGCTTCGGGACGAACAGCAAGAGCACCAGCGCCTACACCCGGCTCATCGGGCTGCACCACCAGCGTGGCCGCGTGCTGGCCGCGGCCGCTGCAGCTGCTGTCCTCCTGAAGCTGAAGGCTCGCCGATGAGCCGGGTCAGGACACCGCAGGTGAACCTTCGGACCCGCCCGGAGGCCCTCTTCGCCTACAGCGGCCGATCCCTGCTGGTCACCGATGTGCACGGGGCGCTCACCGGAAACCAGAGCGAAGGGTTCTGGTTCGAGAACACCCGGCTGCTCTCGCGCTGGGAGGTGCGCAGCGACGGACAGCCGGTCACCGGCTTCTGCGCCTCGCCAGTGGATCGACACACCCATCTGGCCTACCTCCGGCTACCTCCCGGCCCCGACGTTCCCGAGCAGGGCGCCTACCTGCAAGTCGCGCACTTCCTCGATGAGGGACTGCGCACCCGCATCAGGTTGCTGAACTACTCCACCCAGCCGGTACGGGCACAGCTGGTGCTGCTGCTGGATGCGGACTTCGCCGACACCCAGGAAGCTGACTCCGGATCACGCCAGCAGCAGGGCGAGGTCGAGTGGACGGTCTCCCCCGAGGGGCGCAGCGCCTGCCTCCGCTACCTGCACCCCGATCTGGATCGCGCCGTCGAGCTCGAACTGGTAGAAGGCCCTACGGACGCCTCCTTCAGCAACCGCCAGCTCACCATTCCCCTCTGGGCGCAGCCGCAGGCGACGGCCGAGCTCGTCCTCACCGCACAACCCCTCGTCGATGGGCGGCCCCGACGCCTGCCTCCCGCCGTGTTCACGCCCGACACCGCCACCAGCCCCACGGGCAAGGTGCGCGACCAGCTGCGTGCCGAGACCCCGAGGCTGCTCACGACCAATCCCACCGTCGCTTCCGCATGGCGCACCGCCGTGGACGACCTGGCGACCACCGCGCTGGGCAGCACCCACGGACCGGCAATGCCGGCGGCGGGCTACCCGCTCTACCAGTACCTCTTCGGCAGGGACAGCCTGACCACCGCCTGGCAGGCAGCGATGGCCATGCCCTCCATGCTGCGCGACGCACTGGTGGAGAACGCCGCCTGGCAGACCGAGGGCATCGACGACCTGCACGACGCTGAACCCGGCAAGCTGCTGCACCAGGCCCGCACCGGGCCCATCTCCGCGCTCGGGCTGGATCCGATGCTGGCCTACTACGGCGACTACGCCACCCCCGTCGACTTCCTGGTCTTCCTGGGCCAGTACCTCGCCTGGACCGGTGACACCTCCACGGTACGGCAACTGCTACCCGCAGCCCGCGGCGCCCTCACCTGGCTGGAACGCTACGGCGACGCCGACGGCGACCAGTTCCTCGAATACGACACCAAGTCAGCGCAAGGCGTTCCGCACCAAGGCTGGAAGGACGCACCGGACTCCATCGCCGACGCGGACGGAAACCTCCTCGGACCGCCGCTTGCCACCTGCGAGCTGCAGGGCTACTACTACGCCGCGCTGCGACACGCCGCGGTGGTCTTCGCCATGCTCGGCGACCGCGGGCTCGCCGCAGTCCTCACCCAGCGGGCCCGCCGACTGCGCGCTGCCTTCGACGAGGCCTTCTGGATGCCTGAGGAGGGCACCTATGCCCTCGCCCTGGACCAACGCAAGCGCCAGGTGACGTCGGTCACCAGCAACCCCGGCCACCTACTCGTCACCGGCATCGTGCCGAACGCGAAGGCCAAGCTGGTCGCTGACCGGCTCCTCGCCGAGGACATGTTCAGCGGCTGGGGCATCCGCACACTGTCCAGCGCAAACCCCGGCTACGACCCCTTCAGTTACCACCGCGGCAGCGTCTGGCCAGTCGAAAACGGGACCTTTGCCCTCGGTATGGCCCGCTACGGACTGACCTCCCACCTGCACCGCCTCGCCGAGGCAGTCTTCGACACCACCGGGCTCTTCGAGGACTTCCGGCTACCCGAAGCGGTCGGTGGCCTGCCCCGCGACACCGACCACCCACATCCAGGCATCTATCCGGACTCCAACGCACCGCAAGCCTGGTCAGCCAGCACCATCGTCATGATCGTCCAGGCGTTGCTCGCGGCCCGGCCCGCCGCACCCGCCCGCATGCTCCTCATCGACCCCCACCTACCCGACTGGCTACCAGACCTGCGCCTGGACGGCCTACGCGTCGGCGCGGCGAGCATCGACCTGGAACTGGACCGGCACCGCGGCCGCACCCGCTGCCGTATCACTGGCAAGAACGGGCGGCTAGCCGTCGTTCGCCAACCACCCGCCCAGTCCCAGCAGACCAGCCCCACACATCGCGCCACCACCTTCCTGCGCTCACCGTGGTGAGCGACGTCGCCGGGCTGGTGTGGGGACTGTAAGTACAACGGTGTAACTCCGATCAAGGAGACTGACACCCGTGACCGACGTGGTGCCCGAGCAGGCGGTCGATCTCGACGTCCTTGGTGACGAGCCGGCGCCGGCCGTGTCGAGTGCCGAGCTGGACGCGGTGGACGAGCAGTTGATTGCCCGTCTGGCCGGCCGAGCCCGCCAGGACGGGTTGGCGCTGACCGGCGAGGGCGGGCTGCTCACGCAGCTGACCAAACGGGTGCTGGAGTCCGCACTCGAAGGCGAGATCACCGACCACCTCGGCTACGACCGCCACGACGTCGCCGGCCGCGACGGCGGGAACTCCCGCTGGCTGTAGCACTCTGAACTGGCCCCACAGTTCTCCTCGGTTCCGGCCCCACCTCGGGCTGGTTCCGGTGCGGGCGTAGCACTCGGAATTGGCCCCACCCGGCGTGGCGTCGGCGGGCGACACGCCGCCGGGTTGCGATGTAGATCGCGGGTTCGGGCGGATCGTTGATCTGTCCGTTGCTCGTCGGTCCGCTCCTGTCGCAGGGGCCGGGATGGGGTCGAGGGTGGAGTTGTACGCGGCGATCCGGTTCGACTGGCAGCGCAACCAGCTGTCGATCCGGTCGCTGGCGGACAAGTACGGGGTGCATCGGCGCACGGTGCGGGAGGCGATCGAGTCGCCGATCCCGCCGCCGCGCAAGAGCCCGCCGCGGCGCACCCTGGTGCTGGACACGGTGCGGAGCGCGATCGACGCGATGCTGACCGAGGACCTGGCCGCGCCGCGCAAGCAGCGCCATACCGCCAAGCGGATCTTCGAGTGGCTCGGCGCGGAGCACCACGCGCAGGTGTCGTACTCGTATGTGGCGAAGTACGTGCACCGGCGACGGCGGCAGCTGGTGGCGGAGGCGGCGGCCCGGGACGGGGCTCGGGCCGGGGTGGTCGCCGGGTTCGTGCCGCAGTGTCACCCGCCGGGGGCGGAGGCCGAGGTCGACTTCGCCGATCTGTGGGTGCGCCTGGCCGGGGAGATGACCAAGTGTTTCCTGTTCACGCTGCGGTTGTCGCACTCGGGCAAGGCGGTGCACCGGGTGTTCGCCTCCCAGGGGCAGGAGGCGTTCCTGGAGGGGCATGTGGCCGCGTTCGAGACCCTGGGCGGGGTCCCGTTCGACAAGATCCGCTACGACAACCTGCGCTCGGCGGTGCACCGGGTGCTGTTTGGGCGCAACCGCACCGAGTCCGGGCGCTGGTTGGCGTTTCGGGCGTTC
Organism: Pseudonocardia nigra; assembly: GCF_019396355.1. Taxonomy (GTDB): domain Bacteria; phylum Actinomycetota; class Actinomycetes; order Mycobacteriales; family Pseudonocardiaceae; genus Pseudonocardia; species Pseudonocardia nigra. Next base: position 3,261 of record NZ_JAHKRK010000249.1, on the reverse strand, counting down.
TACGGGTTCGAGGCGTTCTACTGCCTACCGGGCAAGGACGGGGCGCACGAGAAGGGCGGGGTGGAGGGCGACGGCGGCCGGTTCCGCCGCACCCATCTGGTCCCCGTCCCGGAGGTCGACACCCTGGCCGAGCTCAACGCCCGCCTCGCCGCCGCGGACGCGGCCGAGGACGACCGGCGCATCGACGGCCGCGCCGACAGCGTGGGCGTAGCGTTCGCCGCCGAGGCGCCGCTGCTGGTCGCGCTGCCGGCCGAGCGGTTCGACACCGCGCTCTGTCTGACCGCCCGGGTCGACCGCTACGCCCAGATCATGGTGCGGCAGTGCCAGTACTCGGTGCCGGCTCGGCTGATCGGGGCGCGGGTCCGGGTGGCGCTGTCGGCGTCGGAACTGCAGGTGTTCGACGGCTCGCGGCGGGTGGCGACCCATCCGCGGCTGGTCGCCCGCGGCGGCTGTCGCCTGGAGCTGGACCACTACCTGGAGATCCTGCTCGGCAAGCCGGGCGCGCTGCCCGGGTCGACCGCGCTGGCGCAGGCGCGGGCGGCGGGCCGGTTCACCGCGGCGCACGAGGCGTTCTGGGCCGCCGCCCGCAACACCCACGGCGACGCCGCTGGCACCCGCGTGTTGATCGAGGTGTTGCTGCTGCACCGGCGGCTGAGCCGGGACGCGGTGCTGGCCGGGATCCGGGCCGCGCTGGCCGCGGGCGCGGTGTCCGCGGACGCGGTGGCCATCGAGGCCCGCAAGCACACCGCCACGACCGGGACGGCCACCGGCACCGCCCCGACGATCGACGCCGCGTCGGCGCCGCCGCGGCGATCCCGGGCGGCGGTGGTGACCCTCGGGGCGCGGCGCCAGGCCGCGTCGTCGGCGGCGTCATCGGCGGCGGGGGTGCTGCCCACCGACCGGCGACCAGCACCAACGGTGCGCGACTACGACCAACTGCTGACCCACCGGGCCGGACAGGAGCGCAGGGCCGGACAGGAGCGCAGGGCCGGACAGGAGCGCAGGGCCGGACAGGAGCGCAGCTCATGACACGGCCCGCCGGTCGGGACGAACTCACCGACGCCGCCGCGGACGCCGCGATCGAGCAGGCCTGCCCGATCCTGCGGCTGCCCACCATCCGCGCCCAGCACGCCCGCATCGCCGAGGCCGCCGCCCGGCAGAAGGCCGGCTACAAGGGCTTCCTGGTCGAGCTGCTGGCGATGGAATGCGACGAACGCGAGGACCGCCGCAAGACCCGACTGATCCGCGAGGCCGGGTTCCCCCGCCCAAAACGAATCGACGACTTCGACTTCACCCTCAACCCCCTCATCGACCCCGGCCTGATCCACACCCTGGCCAAGGGCGCCTGGATCCGCACCGGCCAACCGCTGTGTCTGATCGGCGACTCCGGCACCGGCAAGAGTCACCTGCTGATCGGGCTGGGTATCGCCGCCGCCGAGGCCGGCTACCGCGTCCGCTACGTCACCGCCGCCGCCCTGGTCAACGAACTCGTCGAAGCCGCCGACGACAAGCTCCTCTCCCGCACCATCGCCCGCTACGGCCGGGTCGACCTGCTGTGTCTCGACGAGCTGGGCTACCTCGAGCTCGACCGCCGCGGCGCCGAACTGCTGTTTCAGGTGTTCACCGAACGCGAGGAACGCGCCTCGGTCGCGGTCGCGTCGAACTCCGCGTTCTCCGAATGGGCCCGCACCTTCACCGACCCCCGGCTCTGCGCCGCGATCGTCGACCGGATCACCTTCGAGGCCCACATCATCGAAACCGGCACCGAGTCCTACCGGCTGCGCGCCACCCAGCGCCGGCGCGCGAAGAACCAGCCCATCACCCGAGACCGGGACAGGAGCGCGCCATGAGCGACAACATCGATACCAGCGACGACTACGACGCCGTGACCGCCCGCGACATCGCCGAGTTCCTCCACCACCTCGCCGAGCTCCGCCGCGGGCCAGGCGGCCCCGACCCCGCGGGGCGCACGGCGTTCCTTACCCGCAAGGCCGAGCTGTTCACCCGGATCGCCGACCAGTCCGACCACAGCCACCGCAACGGCTACTCCGAGCAGGCCCGACAGATCGCCGACAACGCTCGAGCCGCCGCCGGCCCCGCCCATCCCGAACTGCCGCGCCAACGGGTGGGGCCAAATCCGAGGAGAACTTCCGACATCGAGCCCGGCCAGGGTGGGGCCACATCTCAGGAGAAGTCCGGGGCCAGTTCTGATTGACACAGCCAATCCCGCAACGGGCACCGGACCAAGTCGGTGCTGACCGAGGTCGGCCCGGTCGAGATTGACGTCCCGCGCGACCGCGATGGGTCGTTCGAGCCGAAGATCGTCGCCAAGCGCAAGCGGCGCCTGTCCGGGATCGACGAGCTGGTCATCTCGCTGTCGGCCAAGGGCCTGACCACCGGCGAGGTGGCGGCCCATCTGGCCGAGGTCTACGGCGCGCAGGTGTCGCGCCAGACGATCTCGACGATCACCGACAAGGTGGTCGAGGGCATGGTCGAGTGGCAGAACCGGCCACTCGACCCGGTCTACCCGGTGATCTTCATCGACGCGATCCACGTCAAGATCCGGGTTCTGGCGCACTTTGCGTGATCATGGCTCGGCGTGTCTCGCGCTGCCTGATCACCGAGCCGTGGAGGATCACTCGAATGTGATCTTGACGTGCTGTTGCCGCATCTCGGGTCGGTGGTCATCGAGACCGTGACCGATTGCGGTGCCGGGGTGGCCCTGGGCGGCCGACTGCGCGCTGAAGGTGCGGAGTGTCCGCGGTGTCGGCAGGTGTCGGTGCGATCGCACAGCCGTTATCAGCGGCGGCTGGCTGACGCCCCGATCGCGGGCCGGCCGGTGCAGCTACGGTTGCAGGTCCGCCGGTTCTTCTGCGACAACACAGTCTGCGCGACGCGGACGTTTGTCGAGCAGCCCGCAGCGCTGGCGGTGCCGCGGTCGCGGCGCACATCGGTGCTGCGAGAGGCGCTGACCGCGATCGCGGTCGCATTGGCTGGACGTGCGGGCGCCCGGCTCGCTGCCCGGCATACCCACCGGCCGCGATACTCTGCTGCGGCTGCTTCGCAGGCTGCCTGACCCGCAGATCGGCGAGCTACCGGTGCTCGGCGTCGACGACTTCGCGCTGCGCCGCGGCCACGTCTACGGCACCGTGCGAAAGCCCAGAGTTCAGCGAAACTGAAGGTTCTTCGACCGGAACCCAAGGGTCAAACGGGCTTGGGATCGGGTGTTGATCCTTGGGTTCGTGGTGAACTCGGGGGATC
>NZ_JAHKRK010000248.1 GCF_019396355.1 Pseudonocardia nigra | reverse complement strand
GCGGGCGCCCTCCCGGGCGCTCCTTGACCCCGCCGCCTACCTCGACGCGCCCAAGAACAGTCGGAGAGCCAACGAAGAAAAGATCAACTACAACAACAGGGGGTTGACCGGCCCCGCTCCTTCAGGATGACCAGTTACACCGAGACACCGAGCCAGGTGACGAAGTTGGCGAGCGCGTCGTTCCGGCGGCGCTCGGTCCTCGCGAGCATCCGCGCTGTCTCGTGAACTTGAGGGTGGTACTTCGTCTGCTGCGGCGCGATACGGCGAGCGGTCAGCAGCGACTCGAAAGCGCCATTCTTGTCGCCGTGGAGCAGGTACCCACGGGCAAGGTCGATGTGGTGGTGGCCAACTCGTTCGGTTGAGACTCCGCCCGGAATCGCCATGCCCTTCGCCCGGGTGACGGCGGTCGTCCCGTCCATGAGCTCGACGGCCAGACCGACGGACCAGATGGCAACGCTGTGACGGTTGAACGAGAGGTCGTAATCGTTGCGGAACTCGCCTACGCCTGCCGCGAACCGGGCGGCCTCGCCGAGGTGGGCATCGGTTGCGATGGCGTCTCCGGCGCGAGCGGCAGCAAGGCCTGACTTCAGGTGGAGCTGTCCGTACATCGCCCGGCCGGCTTCGTCATCGAGCTGGTCCTCGAGTCGGCCGCGGGCCATCTCGAGGTAATCGAGGGCGCCGTACCAGTCGGTGGCCCCGATCAGCTCGCCCGCGCGGTAGAAGTCCGCGGCGGCGACGGCGAGTGGGTCCTCCGATCGAGCAGCGGCCCACTCCACTCGGTCCGTTGTCACGGAGGCGAGGTCGGCGTAGCCGAGCTTGTAGGCGACCTGTCCCGCCGCGGCGTAGGCCAACGCGAGCAACCCGTACGCCTCACGCGGGTCGTGAGCGTCGGTGGTGAACGCCCGAAGTTCGGCGAGCAGACCGGGCAGCTCGGCGCCCAGCGCGACGAGGTCGACGGATTGCCGTCGTGCGGAGACCTCGTGGACGGCGCGGCGCAGTTCACCGATCGAGCGCACCTCGATGCCCTCGTCCCCCGGCAGTAGATAGGCGGCCAGCTCCCTGCGCAGGGCCGGGACGATCGCGTGGACCTGCCGGTCGTCCGGGGTCGCCGGCCCGACGGGCTGCCCCAGGAGCTCTGGCGTGCCGCGGCCGAGGGCACGGGCAACCGCGGCCACGAACGCCGGCGAGGCGGGCACCCGTTCCTGCTCGACGGACCGGACGAGCGACACCGAGACATGGGCGCGCTGCGCGAGCTGGGTCTGCGTCAGCCCGACAAGCTTCCGTTCGGTCGCCACGCGGGCTCCGATGCTGTCCACTCCACCACCGTACGAGCTCGGCAGCGGTGATCACGTGCCCTCGGTGATCATTGGCAGTTCCTTGGCAGTTCGGCGGGAGTCGTCGGCGTTTCACTCCGAGACATGCAACAGGGGGAAATCGAAAGCCATCGACGCGGGAGAAGCGCTGGCAGACAGGGGCTGACCGCCGGCGCGGCCGATCCCGTCAGGGCCGCCGCAGAATTCCTCGCGGGCCAGCCCGGAGCCTGTGAGCGGGTGCTCGCCGTGCACCGGGCCGGCCCGGAGGGGAGGTGCGTGCAGTGCCTCAACCGGCCCGTCCAGTGGCCGTGCTCGATCGCGGCGATTGCGCTGTCAGTATGTGGCAGACAGGCCAGCGGCAGGTGATCCCGTTGTCTGTGCCGGCACCTGGTCGAGGAACCACGTGTGGGCCTCGATCGCGGCCTTCAGCCCCTCGTCCTCCGCGAGCCGGGCGAGCGGGAACGACGGGCGGAGTTCCAGCCGCGACAGCGGAATGTCGACGCCGGGGATCCGATTGATCCGCTGCCGGAGCTCGTCGCGGACCGCGGTGTCGTCGAACGGCGGCCGGATCAGCAGATGCTTGAACACGATCTCCACCGCCCCGGATGTGGGCTTGATGGCCCACGGCCAGTACTCCTCGCCGTTGCCGGCGCGGGCCAGCGGGAAACAGCTCGCTTGGGCGCCGCCGCCCCAGGAGAAGTAGCCGCCTCGCGCCCGCCAGTCGTCGAGGAGCTTCCTGACCGCGTCTTGTGACTCCGCGGGCTGGTTCGCGGCGAGCTGCATCCAGAAGCGCTGCTCGTCGCCGCTGTTCCGCTGCTGGTCATCGTCCGGGACGTCAACGCCGATCAGAGCGGCGAGGTCGCCAGGGGAGAGGCGCTGGGATGCCTCCGCTCGCCCCTTGTCGTCGAAGCGCAGACCTTCGGCGGCGAGGACATCGCGAGGGAGATCAGCGCGACTCGGCTCGGACCAGCGGAACTCGGAGGACACCGAGCCGTCAGCCCGGAGGACGCGCCAGGCGTTGGGCACTGCGTTCGTCGCGATGTAGTTGCCCAGGGGTTTGGGGTGGATGCCGGCAACGGCGGAGACGTCACCGTAGGCCGTCCAGGTGCCCTCGGGCAGACCTCGGGCAGGGCCGCGCAGATCCGGCGGACCACCTGCCACTGGTCCTGTGGGGCCGCAGTCCGCGTGGCCTTGGGGCCAGGCCACATCTGGGCAGCGCGGGCGGCGAGCTCCGCTCCCCGTGCCTCGATCTGCTGCAGGCCCCAGGACTCCCGTTCGGCTATGTCCTTGGTCATCGAGAAGTTGCTGTTCTGCAGCAGCTTCCGCTTCTCGGCGAACGGCTTGTTGCTGAGGTCCGGGTTGTAGGCCGTGACGGTGAGGTTGCCGAGCCGATGCACGATCCGCTGGTGCAAATCGTCCGGCGACTCGCCGGGCTCGACGTCCGGTTCCAGAAGCTCCAGCCACTCCGGCGTCGGCGTCTGAGGGAGGACGTGCTCGATCTGGACCTTTGTCTCGTCCCAGTCCACGAGCTCCTTGTGCCCGTAGCTCTCCTCGAGGCGGCGCAGGACGAACAGGCGCTGTCTCGCCTTGCCCGCCCAGTAGAAGTTGAGCTGAGCGATGTTCTCGGTGAGCTGGTCGTCGTCCGGCCAGTACCGGCGGGGTTGCGACAGGATCTCCCGCAGAGTCTCCGCGGCGTCCGGGGTGTCGGCGATCGCGTTGGCGGCCTGGGCGAAGGCCCGGTTGATGCCCGACGCAGTGCGACCGCACAGCATCCGCCGCACCAGGTATGACTCGAGGTGGAGCATCGCGGCGGCGGTCTCACCGGAGGCCGCGAGGCCGCGCTCACGACGATCGAGCAACACCATCAGGATGGGGTTGACCGCCTCCGCGCCCCAGACGGCCAACCGGGTCAGGCCGTCGGCGATCTCGCGATCCTTCAGCTCTGCCGGCTTCAGGATCGCGTGCAGGTGCCGGGCCCGGCGGGCGAGCTCGACGATCTCGGCCTCGACAGCCGCCTCGTCGTGGCCGATGTCGCGGAACCGCTTCTGCTGCCCCTGGTAGGTGTCGCTGCGGCGCAGCTCGGGGTGCCCCCGCAGCACGAGGTCGAGGTAGGCGAGCGTCTCGACGTTGTCCGGGCCGAGCAGCTTCTGCATGGGCGCCCATACCGTGCGATACACCTCGTCGGCACGGGTGGGCAACAGCATGAACAGGTGGTTGCGCAGCAGGTCCCCGAGGCTGAGCGCCATCCCGGTGTTGTTGAGCGACTCGAAGATCCGATGCACGTTGTCGTTGTGCTCGGCAGTGACCGACACGAGGTCGAGTCGGGTGACGATGGCCTGCTCGATGCGCCGGATGTCGTGCGGGTCGTCGGTGCTGCCGATGGCCGTGAGCTGCTCGACGAAGAATCGGTAGGCCACAGCGACGTTGCCGCCGGTGGGCGTGGATGTGTGTTCGATGCAGGCGCGAAGTGCGGCCCGGTCGGTCTGGGTGGGCAGCAGCTTGAACTTGTCGTCGCCAGACTGGTACTCGTTCACCAGCCACTGCCGGTGGATCCGGTCGGCCTCCCGCGGACTCTCGGCGTGGACGTGGTCTCGGAGAGCGGCGAGGGCAAGCATCAGGGTGGTCAGCCGCTGCTGTCCGTCGACGACGAGCCACCGCGATATGCCGCCCGCGATCTGGTTCGGCGCCGGGGCGAGGACGAGTGAGCCGATAAAGTGGCCTGGGTTCGTCGTGCCGTCACGGAGCGCGTCGGCCTGGGCGACGATGTCGGCCCACAGCCGGTCGAGCTGCTTGCGCTGCCAGGCGTAGGTGCGCTGGTAGAGCGGTACGAGGTACTGCTTCTCGCCCTCAAGAATCGGCTTGAGGGTCATCTCCTTGGCCTGCACCTACCGAACCCCTCTACGTTCCGAACGTTCCGTTACATGATCGCTTCGCCCTGTCATTGCGTTTCATGGGCACTCGACAGGCAGTAGTTCGCGGTGCTCAGGGCAGTCGCACCGCAGGATGAGGGCCTTGATCTGCAGAGCGTCACGCTGTGTCACATCGAGGCTGTGCTGGGGCAAGAGATGCCGGGCCATTAGCCTTTCGGGTCCCGGCGCGCGCAGCCGGAGACGAGGGGGACAGGTGGAGTCGACGGCGTTCGCTGCGGGCAGCATGGTGGTGGTCCGGGACGAGGAGTGGATCGTCTCGTCCTGCGAGCCGGCCGGAAGCGGATGGAAGGTGAGCTGCGTCGGCAGCTCCGAGCTGGTGGCGTCGGTACCCGCCACGTTCTACAGCGAGCTCGACGACATCGCTTCGCTCGACCCGGCCGATGCCGAGCTGGTGCAGGACGGCTCCCCGTACTTTCGGCGCAGCCGGCTGTGGGTCGAGGCCGTGCTGCGTAAGACGCCGGTGCCCCTGCATGAGCAGGCGCTGACCGTCAGCCCCCGGATGTTGCTGGACCCGCTGGACTTCCAGCGCCAGGCCGTCGCACAGGCCCTCGACCCGGCCCGGCTGCGGCCGAGGCTGCTCATCGCCGACGCGGTCGGTCTGGGCAAGACGCTCGAGATCGGGATGATCCTCGCCGAGCTGGCCCGTCGCGGCCGGGCTCAGCGCGTCCTGGTGGTCACGCCACGGCACGTTCTGGAGCAGATGCAGTACGAACTGTGGACTCGGTTCGCGCTGCCGCTGGTGCGTTTGGACTCCGACGGGATCCAACGCGTGCGCCAGCAGCTCCCGGCGAGTCGCAACCCATTCACGTACTTCCCCAAGATGATCGTCTCGATCGACACGCTCAAGTCGGCGCGGTACCGGGCGCACCTGGAGAAGCACCGTTGGGACGTCGTTGTGATCGACGAGTCGCACAACCTGACGAACGCCGGTACCCGCAACAACCAGCTGGCCCGTGTGCTCGCGCCGCACACCGAGGCGCTCATCTTGGCCTCGGCGACCCCGCACAACGGCAAACCGGAGTCGTTCGCCGAGCTGATCGGTCTGCTCGACCCCACCGCGATCGTCGACCGCTCCAACTACGACGTGCACGAGATCGGCGATCTGTTCATCCGCCGGCACCGCCACTCGCCCGACGTGGCCCGCGAGGTCGGGCACATGTGCGCCGAGCGGCCGGAGCCCGAGGTGCTCGGGGTGTCGGCGAACGCGGCCGAGGACGCCGTGGCCAGTGAGCTGTCGCAGACCTGGCTGCACCCAGAATCGGGTGGCGCACCGATCAGCGGCGTCGGGCGTCAGCTCTTCCCGTGGGTGCTGGCCAAGGCGTTCCTGTCGTCACCGGCCGCGCTCGTGGAGACGGTGGAGGCGCGGCAGAAGACCCTGTCGAGCACTGGCGAGCTGCACGGTGCGGAGGGCGTGGCCCTGGCCCGGCTCGGGACGCTCGCGGCGGCAGCGCAGGACGCGGGCTCCGCCAAACTCGATGCGCTGGTCACGCATCTGCGGGAGATCGGCGTCGGAGCCGGCAGCGACGTGCGCGTGGTGCTGTTCTCCGAGCGCGTCGCCACGCTCCACTGGCTGCGCGCGGAGCTGCCGCGCCGGCTGAAGATGCCCGAAGCCGCGTTCGCGGTGCTGCACGGCCGGCTGCCCGACGTCGAGCAGATGGGCGTGGTGGAGGAGTTCCAGCGCGCCGCCACCCCGATCCGCGTGCTGATCACCGGCGACGTCGCCAGCGAGGGCGTCAACCTGCACAAGCAGTGCCACCACCTCGTGCACGTGGACATCCCGTGGAGCCTCATCCGCATCGAGCAGCGCAACGGCCGCATCGACCGGTACGGGCAGCTGCACCCGCCGCGGATCGTGGCGCTGGCCCTCACGACGTCCGACGAGCGGTTCAGCGGCGACGTCCGGGTGCTCACCCGGCTGCTGGCGAAGGAGCACGCGGCCCACACCGCGCTCGGCGACGCCGCGTCGTTGATGCGCTTGCACGACGTGGACGGTGAGGAGGCGGAGATCCGGCGTGCGTTGATGACCGGCACCCCGCTTGACGAGGTGGTGCCCGATCCGGGATCGGCGGACACCGAGGCCGAGTTCGAGGCGTTCTTCGCGAGCCTGGGCGAGGACGTCGCGCCGCCCCCGCCGGTGACGACCGACCGTGGCATGTTCGACCGCGAGGTCGACTTCCTCCGGGAGGCCCTGCGCGAGGCGTTCCCGGACCCGTCGGCACCGGCGTTCCGTGGTGGGGTCGGGTGGACCGAGCACGAGGGCGAGGACCTCGTCGAGCTGGTGCCGCCACGCGACTTGCAGAAGCGTCTCGACGTGCTGCCGCAGGGCTACCTCAGACAGCGCAAGGTGCGGGAGAAGCTGCTCCTGGCGGTCACACCCGAGGCCGGGAGGGAGTCGCTCCGGCGTGCTACCCAGGGCAGCGCGCCCGGTGACCAGAGCACACAGTGGCCACAGGCGCATTACCTCTCCCCGCTGCACCCCGTGCTCACCTGGGCCGTCGACCGCGCTCTCACGCGACTGGGCCGCAACCAGGTGCCCGTCGCCACCGCCGCGGTCGACGCTCCCACGGCGATCGTGCTCGGGACGCTCGCGAACCAGCGGGGGCAGGTCGTGCTGAGCTCCACCGTGGCGATGACGTTTTTCGCGCCGCCTGCCGCTCCGTTCATCGAGCAGGACGTGCCAGATCTGCTGGAGCGGGTCGGGTTCCGTTCGGGCGCGGTGAACACCGGCGCCGCACTCGACCTCGATGCCCACGCCGGGCTCGTCCCGGACGCCGTGGCGGAGATGCGCGCGTACATGGCGATGCAGAAGCGCCAGCGTGCCGACCTGCTCAGCGAGCCGCTGAGCGCGGCCGCGCGCCGGGTCGCCACCTGGCGACAGGCGTCCGAGGCGCTCGCCGACGGCCTCACACCGAGCCAGGCCGGTCCGCTGCGCCGCCGGATCGCCGAGCATGCCGACGCGGCCGACGAGCTGGTCCGCACGCTGTCTGCCCGTGCCGATCCGATGGTGCGAGTACTGCTGGTACTGCTGCCCGGAGGACTGTCACACAAGGAGGCGATGGCATGACGCGGTTCGACTCGATCGTCGTCGGCAACGACCTCGTCTCCGAGCACTGGCTCGCCGAGCAGTTCCCCGCGGCGGTGGGCGCGATGCGGGCGGGGTGGAAGGAGCAGGAGGAGTTCGGCAAGGCCACGCCGCGCTCCGGTCTCACCGCGCTGGCGAGCCGCTTCGGGGCCGAGCTGGTGGGGGCGCGCGAACAGGGCGACGGCGTTCGGCTGCGCGCGCTGCACCAGGCCGTTCGTGAGGCGTTGCTGCTCCCCGGCGAGGAGATCACGTGGAGTGGGGGGCGCGCCGACACGGCGATCGCCGCCGTCGCACCCCGCACACCGAGCGGCGCTCCGCCGCTGCTCGTGCTGCAGGCACACGACGCGACGACGGTGGAGGACCTGCTCGACGGCGAGGGCGTCGGGCTGCTGCTCACCCCCGCGACTATCGACGGCAAGACCGAGCCCGCCACCGCCCGCGCGATCTCCGCCGCCTTCCTCGCCGACGAGCCCCCGTCGCTCGTCCTCGTCACCACGGGCGCCTGGCTGCTGGTCGCGGAGCGGGAGCGCTGGCCCGAGGGTCGCTGGCTGGCCGTCGACCTCGCCACCGCCGCCGACCGGCGCGACACCAGCGCCCGCGGGGAGCTGGAGACGATCGCCGCGCTCGTATCCGGTGACGTCCTGCTGCCCGCCGACGACGGCACCGTGCCGCTGCTGGGGCTGCTGGAGGAGTCGGTCAAGCACGCCGTCGGCGTCTCCAAGGACCTGCGCAACGGGGTGCGGGAGTCCATCGAGCTGCTCGCGACGGAGGTGCTGCGCCGCCGGACTGCCCGCGGCCTGACCTCCGACGCCGAGGGCCTGGCAGCCGACCTCACCCGCCAGTCCCTGCGTTACCTCTACCGCATCCTGTTCCTGCTCTACGCCGAGGCGCGCCCCGAGCTGGGGGTGTTGCCCGTCGGCAGCGCGGAGTACGCCGAGGGCTACGGGCTCGACCGCCTGCGCGAGCTCGTGCTCACCGACCTCACCAGCGACACCGCCGAGCAGGGCACCCACCTCTACCAGTCGCTGGGCGTGCTGTTCCGGCTGGTCAACGACGGCTACCCGCCGGAGACGCTGGGCCCGGACGGGGTAGCGCCGGACGACCGCGCATCTGACGACGAGGGCGGCCTCCGCTTCGAAGCTCTGCGCGCCGACCTGTTCTCCCCCGAGGCCACCGCGCTGATCGACCAGGTCGGGCTGGGCAACGGCTGCCTGCAGGAGGTACTGGGCCGGCTGCTGCTCTCGCGCAAGCAGAAGGGCCGCGACCGCGGGTTCGTCTCCTACGCCCAGCTGGGCATCAACCAGCTCGGCGCCGTGTACGAGGGCTTGATGTCCTACACCGGCTCGATCGCCGACGACCACATGGTGGAGGTGGCCAAGGACGGCGACCCGGCCAAGGGCAGCTGGGTGGTGCCGATCGCGGCCACCGCCGGCTTCGACGACCGGTGGTTCGTCACCACTACCGACCCCCACACCGGCGACGTCCGCCGCGTCAACTACGCGCCCGGCGACTTCGTGTTCCGGCTGTCCGGCCGCGACCGCCAGCGCAGCGCGTCGTACTACACGCCCGAGGTGCTCACCCGCTGCGTCGTCACGCACTCGCTCGCCGAGCTGCTCACCGACGACACCACCGCCGCCGGCATCCTGCGTCTGCGCGTCTGCGAGCCGGCGCTGGGATCGGGCGCGTTCCTCGTCGAGGCGATCAACCAGCTGGCGAGGGAATACCTGACCCGCCGCCAGGCAGAGCTCGGCACCCGGATTGATCCCGAGCAGTACCCGGCCGAGCTGCAGAAGGCCAAGGCCTACCTGGCGCTGCACAATTGCTACGGCGTGGACCTCAACGCCACCGCCGTCGAGCTCGCCGAGATCACGCTGTGGCTCGACGCCATGCACCCCGGCCTTCGCGCGCCGTGGTTCGGGCTGCACCTGCGCCGCGGCAACTCCCTGATCGGCGCCCGCCGCGAGACCTGGACTCCGGCCCAGATCGCCAAGCGCGGCTGGCTCACCACGGTGCCGACCGCCCGCCCCCTGGGCACCGCGCTGTCGCCGTACGAGGTGCACCACTTCCTGCTCCCCGCTGCGGGCTGGGGCGCGGTGGCCGACACCAAGGAGGCCAAGGAGGGCCGCCCGAACGCGACCGCCGCGCTCAAGACCTGGCGCAAGGCGAGCGGTGCGGTGCTAGGCAAGACCGAGCTGACCCGGCTGCAGCGGCTCGCCCAGCGGGTCGAGGCGCTGTGGACGCTTGCTCAGCGCCGGCTGGAGGTGGCCGAGGCGGAGATCCGCCGAGCGATCGACGTGTGGGGCGCCGACGACCTGCCCGCCGGCACTGGGGGGGTGCAGCGCGAGCAGATCGAGGCCAGCCTGACCGACCCCGGCAGCGCCTACCGCCGGCTGCGCCGCGTGATGGACGCGTGGGCGGCGCTGTGGTACTGGCCGGTGACGACGTCGGTGCAGCCGCCCACCCGCGAGCAGTGGATCAGCGCGTTAGAAGCCCTGCTCGGCACGGTCAGCAAGGGCGAGGCCAAGCGTGGCCGGGGCATGTGGGGCGCCGACACCACCTGGGACGAGCTGGACGACGCCGAGCACAACGAGATCGTGTTCGGGCAGATGAAGCCAGTCGCCGACGTGCTCGCCGAGCACCCGTGGCTGGAGGTCTGCGAGCGGATCGCGGAGCGGGAGGCCTTCTTCCACTGGGAGCTGGACTTCGCGTCGGTCTTCGCTCGTGGAGGATTCGACCTGCAGCTGGGAAACCCGCCATGGGTCCGGCCGATGTGGGACGACATGTCCGTGCTGGCGGAGGACGACCCGTGGTTCGGGCTGGCTGATCGGCCGTCTGTGGCGGTGGTGCGGGAGCGGCGCGAGCAGGCGCTGGACGAGGGTGATGTGCGCTATCTCGACGAGCGTGCATCGCTTGCGGCAACGAGCGAGCATCTGGGCAGCGGCATCGATCGGCCGCTGCTCGCCGGCACGCAGCCGGACCTCTATCGCTGCTTTATGGAGCGCACGTGGCGGAGCATGAGCGAGCGCGGAGCGGTCGGGCTGATCCATCCCGAGTCGCATTTCTCTGAGGCGCGTGCCGGGGGACTGCGACGCCAGACCTACCAGCGGTTACGCCGGCACTGAGGTGATCTCAGCAAGATCGTAGCGCGACGTGAGCGCGACACGCTCATATCGGACAATCTGCGCGGTGCTGGTGAGAGCGTGGGGTCCCCCGATAGGGAGTTCTCACCACAAGATCGACCCGCAG
>NZ_JAHKRK010000247.1 GCF_019396355.1 Pseudonocardia nigra | reverse complement strand
GGTCGATCTTGTGGTGAGAACTCCCTATCGGGGGACCCCACGCTCTCACCAGCACCGCGCAGATTGTCCGATATGAGCGTGTCGCGCTCACGTCGCGCTACGATCTTGCTGAGATCACCTCAGTGCCCAGCACACGATTGCGGCCGCCTCCAGCGCCGCCCGTGCCGTGGATGTATCGCCAGTTGATCAACTGGCGTGAAGTCGTGATCGGTACGCGGCGGCCAGTACGCACGCGACAACAGGCTGAGGTGCCCACCGATGGCACTGGCCGCGAGCACGCCGGACATCTCCCCGACCATTAGAACGTCGGAGCGAGGAGAGGTTCTTGGGATCTTAGGCCCCCGAGACATGCTCGTGCCGCTACTCAGCGCGGTACCAAGGAATTCACTCCAGGCCACCTCGATTGCCGAATACGAATCGGCGAGGATCGACCACACGAACTCAGAGTCCTCCGTGGCACTTGTTCCGTCACGCCGGAAGCTTTGCAGGCCTCGGAAGTGATGGTCCAGCACTATCAGCGGTGCTGCCGCCGCCCGCCGAGGCCGGAGCGGCTGGCCTCGCGCACCGCGGCGTCGAACTCGACCACTGCCGGGTCCGTGCGCCACCGCTTCAGCGCGCGGCGCATCCGGCCCAGGTCCGCCACCGTGTGCACGCTGCTGGTCTCCACGGCCAGGGTGAGCGCCTCGCGGCCGACCGTCGTCGCCCGGTCAACCTGGCCGTCGAGCGCCGCGGCGAGCGCCAGGTTCGAGGCATACCGCCCGTGATCGCGCCGGTACGTCCGTGGCAGGCGGGCGCGAGCGGCGTCGAACAGCTCGACCGCCTCCGCGTGGCGGCCCAGCTCCAGGTACGCCACCCCACGCTGGAACAGCACCCGGTCCGGCCCGTGGAAGTAGACCCACGGCGGCTCGTCCTCCGGGTGCTCGGCGACGGCCGCGGTCAGCTCCTCGGTGCGGTCCATCAGCCGGTCCACCGCGGTCGCGTCACCGTCGAGCGCGTGCCCGCGCGCCTCCTGCTGGGTGATCAGCGCCCGGACACCGTGGCTCACCCGGTCCGGGTCACGCTGCCCGGCCTCCGCCAGGCCCACGGCGCGGACGGCGTCGTGCTGCGACCACGCAAGGTGCGACTTCAGCGAGAGCACCGACGTGACCATGTTGTGGTCGCCGGTCTCCTGCGCGGCGTCCATCGCCCGGTCGTAGTGCGCCAGAGCGGCCGCCGGGGCGCCGGAGTCCTCGCCCATCCACCCGAGAAACTGCCGGTACTCCCCCGCCAGCTGCACCAGCGCGGTGCGCACCGGACCGCGCGCCTCGGCGGCCAGTCGGTCGATCAGCTCCACCTCGGCGAGCACCGACGGCAGCACCTGCCGGGCACCCACCACGTCCTCCAGCTGGCGCTGCTGCGCGAGCACCGCGGCCAGGCGCTCGACCACGGCGTGGTCCACGCGGCTGGGCTGCTCGACCACCGCCCTCAGGCGCTCCCAGGCGTCCACGTCACTGCCGTCCCCGTCGCCGTCGGCCACCACGGCCTCGACGAGTGCGGGCGACACACGTGCGCCATCGCCGCGCTGCGGCGGGTGGAACCCCAGCTCTGCGTCGTCGGCCGCGCCGAGCACGGCGCGCAGCGCCTCCCGGTAGTGGCGCCCTGGCCAGCGGATCGCGCCGCGCTCCAGCTTCGCCACGTAGTGGGCGTCCACCGGCACCTCGCGGCCGGTGCGCCGGAACACCTCGGCCGCGACCAGCTCGGCCACCTCCGCGCGGCTGAGCGGCTGGCCGGGGATGCGCATCGACGGACGCGCCAGCCGGGCGGCCCGCAGGTCCACGTTCGGCTCCACACGCCCCCCTGACCGGGATGACCGTGATCGTCCCTGTCGGAATGGACCGGACTACACAACCGTAGCGGGCGTGGTTGCACTCCTCGCCCTGGTCACGCAGTTCTTCCGGACCGGACGCCGCCGCCTGCCCCGCGGCCGCGACGTGCACCCACACGTCGGCGGCGCCCGGGCTCGCACGCAGCCCAGCTGCGAGTCCGGGCGGCACCGCCGTGCTTGAGCGCGACGACGAGATCATCAAGTTCATGGTCACGTTCGGGGTCGCCGACACCCTGCTGCGCATCCACGTGGACGACCGGACCGGGCACTGTCGGGTGTGTTCTGCCGGGCCACAAGCCGGGCGGGCGGTGCACCCGTGCAGTCTCCGAGTGCTCGCGGAGAGGGCACGTGCCGCCTATCCACCCGTGGCGAGGGGTCGCGGCGCAGCGCTCAGTCCTCGCCCGGCAGCGAGGGAGGGTCCAGTGACCCGCCGTCGAGGCGGGCAGGACGATGGCAGGTGTGACCGATGAGGACGTGCCCGACCTCGCGACGAAGGTCCGCAACTCGCTGCGAAGGAGCGGATATCCACTCAAACTGCGAGTTGCGGCAGTATTTGAACAAGCTCAGCCCGAATACTCGCACCACAGTCGCTACTATGTGGACCCGAGGACAAAGAAGGTCCGCGAAATCGATGTCGTCACATGCTGGCAGAAGCGTAATTCGGCTCTCCGTCCTGAAGCTGGGAGGTGAGCGGGCGACACGCACTGTCAAGCTGCGGCGAGGACGGGCCTGGGGCCTTCACGATCCGTGATCACGGCGAAGAGATCACGAGGATCGGAGAGGGCCCCAGGTGGATACGGACGCTATCGGGTCGGTGCCGGCTGCGCTGTTCGGGTTGGACGGGTTCCGGGTGCTCGCGGGCGCGGACGCCGGCGGCGAGCTCGAGCTGATGATCGAGACGACCGCCGAGCTGGTCGGATGTCCCGGCTGCGGGGCGGTGGCCAGGCCGAAAGATCGGCGCCCGACCTGGGTCGGGGACCTGTCGATCGCCGGGCGGCCGGTGGTGCTGTGCTGGGTCAAGCGGGTGTGGGAGTGCCCGCACCGGCGCTGTCCGAAGCGGACCTGGACCGAGCGCCACGACGCGATCGCGCCGCGCGCGGTGCTCACCGACCGGGCCGCCGCCGCAGGAGTCGCGTAGGTGCGGGCGGGCGCGACGGTGGCGGGGCAGGCCCGCACGCTCGGGGTGTCCTGGCACACCGTGATGCGCCAGGTCCGCGCGCACGGCGAGCCGGCCGTGCACGACCCGGCCCGGCTCGACGGGGTGACCGCGATCGGGGTCGACGAGCACGCCTGGCAGCGCGCCGGGCTGCGGCGACGCACCCAGTACGCGACCGGGATCATGGACCTGACCCCGGGCCGCCCGGCGCGGCTGCTGGACGTGGTCGAGGGCCGTTCCGGGACGGCGCTGCGCCGCTGGCTGGCCGCCCGGCCCCCGGCGTGGCGCGCGCAGATCAGCACCGCGGCGCTGGACCCGTTCCGCGGGTACGCCACGGCGCTGGCCGACCAGCTGCCCGCCGCAACCCGGGTGCTCGACCCGTTCCACGTGTGCAAGCTCGGCCTCGGCGCGCTCGACGACGTCCGCCGCCGCGTCCAGCAGCACACCCTCGGCCACCGCGGCCACACCCACGACCCGCTCTACCGCGCCCGCCGGCTGCTGCGCCGCCGCGCCGACCGGCTCGACCAGCGCGGCTGGCAGCGGCTGCGCGCCCGCCTCGACGCCGGCGACCCGAACGGCGAGGTCACCGCCGCCTGGGTCCTCGCCCAGGACCTCATGGCCGCCTACCCCACCGCGAACCCCGCCACCGGCCGCACCCGCGCCGAGAAGGCGATCACCGACGCGCTGAGCTGCCCGGTCCCGGAGGTCGCGCGCCTCGGCCGCACCCTGCGCGCCTGGCGAGCGGAAATGCTCGCCTACTTCGACACCGCGCGCGCCACCTCCAACGGACCCACCGAAGCGGTCAACCTGCTGATCGAGACCACTCGCCGCGCCGAGCGTGCACGGGCTGCGATGGTCGGCGATGCTGCGAGCCGAGATCGTGCCCAACGGCGACGGCACCGGCGGCAACGGCTACGTCTCCAACGACCTCGTGCAGCTCGACATGGCCGCCAGTGCCGTTGCGGTGTTCACAGCGCGCCATCGAGCTGTATGAGAATCGGCGGCACTGATCACTTGGGTGGACTCCCCCGGACGTCGGCTGCCGGTCGCGGACGCCGGTGACCTTCCCCGCCACCGGCGGCCGCGTCGGCAACCTACCCCAGTTCGAACGCTTGTTCTACTCATGTCACCCGGGCGAGCTAGCCCGTCCGCGGGCAGCTGCACCCACAGTCATCGTCGAGCACTTCCCGTGCGGCCGCGGTTACAGAGAGTCCTAGGATCGCCCGATGGAGCGACGTCTGCTGACCATCTGCCTTCCGCCCGACTTCGTGCCGACAGTGCCCGGCGAGGGCGGCGTGTTCAACCTCGTAAGCCCGTTCGACGGCTACGGACCGGAGTGGCGCGTGGTGTCCCGCACGATCACGTTGTTGGAAACCGGAGCGCTTCCACATTCGGTGAACCGCTCGCCGGTGAGCTGATCCCGTCGCCCGCGTTCGCTGCGCCGGACCAGGACCCCGCTGCACCGGAGGGCCGCGGCGCTCGCCGTCATTGCGGGTGCATCCGGCTGACGACCCCGTGCTGCACCACACCTCCCGACGGATCGCAGCGAGCTCTGGGCAGGTAGGGCCTCGACGTCCAAACCCCGCTAGTGTGGCCGGTCCCCTCGGTGACGGAGGTTCGGGGAGGGGCGATGAGCCACACCCGGGAGCGGGACGCATCCGCGGACGTGCTGGACCCGCGGTTCGTTGAGCTGTGCCGCCTGTACGCCCGGCACACGCCCGCGGTCTCCCTCGGATCGGACGACCCGGCCGCAGCCACGGCGGCCCTCGAGGCCGCCGCGCGCGCCCACCGGCGCCTGGCCCGCCGCCGCACGGTGGGCGAGCCGATCGTCGACGTCCGCGCTGCGGCGCCCGGCCACCCCTCCGTCCTGGACGTGATCAGCGACGACCTGCCGTTCCTCGTCGAGTCGGTGCTGGCCGGTGTCGGGCGGGCCGGCCAGCGGGTCCGGCGGGTCATCCACGCGATGGTGGTGGTGCGCCGCGGGAGCGGGGGCGAGCTGGTCGAGGCGCTGCCGGCCGTCGCACCGGAGGACGCGCCGCCGGACGCCCTCGTCGAGGAGTGGATGCGGCTCGACCTCGACCCGATCTCGACCGACGAGAACGAGGACCTCGAGGCCGAGCTGTCCGAGGTCCTCCGCGCCGTCCGCGAGGTCGCCGAGGACCGGGAGGAGATCGCTGCGACCGTGCAGCACGTGGCCGCCGAGCTCCTCGAGCGGCCGGGGTCGCCCGGCGACGAGCGGCCGGACGCCGCCCGGCTGCTGCAGTGGCTGCACGACGGCCGCTTCCTGTTCCTCGGGTACCGGCGCCACGAGGTCGACCGGCGCACCGGGTTGCGCGCGGTGCCGGGCTCCGGCCTCGGCGTGCTCCGGAGGGCCGACGTGCCCGACGGTGTGCCCGGCGAGCTCGCCGTCGACGCCGGGGCGCGGCCGCCGGTCGTGCTCACGCGATCCGGCGCACCGAGCCGGGTGCTGCGTCCGGAGCATCCCCACCATCTCAGCATCGTGATCCTGGACGCCGGCGGCGGCGTGGTCGGCGAGCACCGGTTCGTCGGGCTGTTCACGGCTGCCGCGCTGCACGAGAACGTGCTGGACACCCCCGTGGTCGAGCGGAGGGTGCGCGCGGCGGTGCGGCTGGCGGGAGTCCCGTTGGAGTCCTGGTCGGGGCAGCGGATGCTCGACGTGATCTCCCGGCACCCGCGCGACGAGCTGTTCTGGGCCACCCCGGACGACCTGCACGACACGGCGGTCGGCGTGCTGGGGCTCACCCAGCCGCGGCGGCTGCGCCTGTTCGCGCGCCGGGAACCCTACGGCCGGTACTTCTCCTGCCTGGTCTACCTTCCGCACGACCGGTACTCCCCGCACGCCCGTTCCGCGATGCAGAAGGTGCTCCTGGGCGAGCTCGGCGGGTGGCGCATCGACCACAGCGTGGAGCTCGGGGAGCCGGGGCTCGCCCTGGTCCACTTCACCGTCCAGGTCGACCCGGCGTCCCCGGCGCCGGACCGGGACCGGCTGCAGGCGCAGCTCGCGGCCGCGAACCTGTCGTGGGACGACTGGGTGCTCGATGCTGCGGGCAACGGGGACGACGAGATCGTCGACTACCTGGCCGGGGTACCGCAGGGCTACCGGGACAGCGTCGACCCGGTGCGGGCGCTCGCCGACCTGAGGCGGATCCGGGAGCTCGGCGACGAACCGCACCTGGAGCTCTCGAGCGAGCCCCGGGGCGACGAGGTGCACTTCCGCCTGTTCCTGCTCGGGGCCGGGGTCTCGCTGTCGGCCGTGCTGCCGGCGCTGCAGAGCCTCGGCGTCGAGGTGCTCGACGAGCGCCCCTTCGAGATCATCCGCCCGGACGGGAGCACGTGCTTCCTCTACGACTTCGCCCTCGCGGTCGACGTCGTGACCGCCCGCAGCCTGGCCGGTCCGGGTCGCCGCGACACGCAGGAGCGGTTCTGTGCCGCCTTCCGCGGGATGTGGCGCGGCGATGCCGAAGCCGACCGGTTCAACGCCATGGTCCTGCGGGCCGGTCTCGGCTGGCGGGACGTGGCGGTGCTGCGGGCCTACGCCCGCTACGCCGCCCAACTCGGGGGCCCATTCGGACCGGAGTACGTCGCGGAGATCCTGCTCGCCCACCCGCCGGCGAGCCGCGCGCTCATCGACCTGTTCCACGCCCGGTTCGACCCGGAGCCGTCCCCGCAGGAGCGGGCGCAGCGCTCGGCGGCCGCCATGGCCGCGGTGACCGCGCTGATCGACGAGGTCACGGGGCTCGACGCGGACCGGATCCTGCGCGGCCTCCTCGCCCTGGTCGACGCGACGGTGCGGACGAACTGGTTCACCGGACGGCGACACATCTCGTTCAAGATCGATCCGACGGCCGTGCCGGACATGCCGGCGCCGCGTCCACGCTTCGAGATCTTCGTGTACTCGCCGCAGGTGGAGGGGGTCCACCTGCGGTTCGGTCGGGTCGCGCGGGGCGGGCTGCGCTGGTCGGACCGGCCGCACGACTACCGCACGGAGGTACTGGGCCTGGTCAAGGCGCAGGCGGTGAAGAACGCGGTGATCGTGCCGGTGGGGGCGAAGGGCGGGTTCGTCGTCCGGGCGCCCGCACCCGGTCCGGACGAGGTGCAGGACTGCTACCGCACGTTCGTCGCGGGACTGCTCGACATCACCGACAACGTGGTGACCGGGCCCGACGGCGCGCTGACGACGGTGCCGCCGTCCGGGGTGGTGCGCCACGACGGCGACGACTCCTACCTCGTCGTCGCCGCCGACAAGGGCACCGCCCGCTTCTCCGACCTGGCCAACGCGGTCGCCGCGGAGCACCGGTTCTGGCTGGGGGACGCGTTCGCCTCCGGCGGGTCGGTCGGCTACGACCACAAGGCCATGGGCATCACCGCCCGTGGCGCCTGGGAGAGCGTGAAGCGCCATTTCGCCGAGCTGGGGACCGATCCCGAGGCCGAGGACGTCACCGTCGTCGGGGTCGGCGACATGTCCGGCGACGTGTTCGGCAACGGGATGCTGCTGTCGGAGCACATCCGGCTGGTGGCGGCGTTCGACCACCGGCACGTGTTCGTCGACCCGAATCCCGATCCGGCGCGCAGTCACGTCGAACGCCGCCGACTGTTCGACCTGCCGCGCTCGTCATGGGACGACTACGACCGCGGCCTGATCAGCCCGGGTGGCGGGGTGTGGCTGCGGACGGCGAAGGCGGTGCCCGTCGGCTCGCAGATGCGCGCCGCGCTGGGACTCGCCGACGAGGTGAGCGTGCTGAGCCCACCGGAGCTGATCCGGGCGATCCTGCTGGCACCGGTGGACCTGCTGTGGAACGGCGGGATCGGCACCTACGTGAAGGCGGAGGGCGAGTCCCACGCGGAGGTCGGCGACAAGGCGAACGACGCGATCCGGGTCGACGGCGCCCGGCTGCGGGTGAAGGTCGTCGGCGAGGGCGGCAACCTCGGGGCGACCCAGCGCGGGCGGATCGAGTTCGCCGGCGGCGGCGGCAGGATCAACACGGACGCGATCGACAACTCGGCGGGCGTCGACTGTTCCGACCACGAGGTCAACATCAAGATCATGCTGGACCGCCTGGTGGCGGCCGGCGAGCTCGACCGGGCAGGCCGCAACGCACTGCTCGCCGAGATGACCGACGAGGTCGCCCGGCTGGTGCTCGCCGACAACCGGGCCCAGAACGCCGAGCTCGGCCTCGCCCGCATGTCCGCCCCTGCCCGGCTGCCGGTCCACGCGCGGATGATCGACGACCTGGAGCGCCGCCGCGGGCTGGACCGCGCGCTCGAGGTGGCGCCCGGCCCCGAGGAGATCGCCGAGCGGGAGCGCGCGGGCGAGGGGCTCACCTCGCCGGAGCTGGCGGTCCTGCTCGCACACACCAAGCTCGACCTCAAGGCGGAGATCCTCCGCAGCGGCGTGCCCGACCTGCCCGAGTTCGCCTGCTGCGTGGCCGACGCGTTCCCCGCGGTGCTGGTCGAGCGGTTCCCCACGGCCGTCGCCGCGCACCCGCTGCGGCGGGAGATCGTCGCCACTGCGCTCGTCAACGAGATGGTCGCCGGCGGCGGGATCACCTACGGGTTCCGGCTGACCGAGGACTCGGGGGCCACGCCGGCGGACGCGATGCGCGCGTTCCGGGTGGCCACCGCCGTCTTCGACCTGACCGACCTGTGGAACGACGTCGCCGCACTCCCGGCCTCGGTGCCCACCGCGCCGGCCGACGAGGTCGTGCTCGAGTCGCGCCGCCTGCTCGACGGTGCGGCGCGCTGGTTGCTCACCAACCGCCCGCAGCCGCTGTCGGTACCAGCCGAGATCGACCGCTTCGCTCCGCAGGTCCGCCGGCTGATGCCCGGGCTGCCGTCGCTGCTGCGCGGGCGGGAGACGAAGGCCCTCGGCGAGCGGGCCGCGGAACTGGCCGAGCGCGGGGTGCCGAGCGGCCTGGCGGCCCGCGCAGCCGTGCTGGTGCACGGGTCCGGTCTGCTCGACGTCATCGAGGTCGCGGCGCTCGACGAGCGCAAGCGGCAGCGGCTACCGATCGAGGACGTCGCAGGCCTCTACTACGCGCTGTCCAGCCGGGTCGCAACCGCGGACCGAAGGCGGTGATGGCCCTTGTCCCGGCCCCGCTGCCGTCGACATCGCCCGTTCCCCCGGCGCCGGTTGTCGACGGGGGTGCGCGGGGTCAGGCCCCGAAGTCCTGCACCCAGTAGTGGCCGGCGCCGTCGTAGCCGACACCGATCGAGGTGAACGAGCAGTTCTCGATGTTGGTGCGGTGCTCCGGGGAGTTCATCCAGACCTCCATGACCTCCAGCACCGTGGGATAGCCGTGGGCGAGGTTCTCGCCGTACGCGTCGGCGTAGCCGTGCGCCCCGATGCGGTCCGACGGCGTCGCACCGTCGCGACCGGTGTGCTCGAGGTAGCCGCGCTCGGCCATCTCCTCGGCGTGCCGCTGCGCCGTACCGTGCAACTCGGCGTCGGCCTCGACCGGTGAGCACCCCGCCGCCTCGCGCGCGGCGTTGGTGGCGGCGACGAGGTCGGCCTGGGCCCGCTGGACCGTCTCGGCGGACGTCCCGTCGGGGGACGCGGCGAGGGCGGCGCTGCCGAAGAGCACCCCGCCGGCCGCGATGCTGAGGAACACGACGCTGGCCCGACGGCCGAATCTGGTCACGGGTGGCAAAGTAGCAGCACGGTGAGTTGCTGCTGCACCGTCGGTCCCGCCGCTTGTCCCGCCAGGAGTCGACCCCTTTTCCCGGGTCTCCCCAGGTCACGGGGGCAGCGGTGGCGCGAGGCCCCGGGTTGGGCGCTCATCGGCGACTGCCGTCCACCCGCTCGAAATGGTCACGGTCGGTAGTCGACGCGCTCGCTCGATCCCGGGACGGCTGTCGATCGCCGCGCCGCCGAGCCGCCACCGGCGACCCGCTGTTCCGCATCCGGTCGGCCGCCGTCCCATCGTGGTCGTCGCCGGGTGAAACATGGACGGCGTTCCGGCGCCTTGCCCCGCGGAGTGACGCATGGCGTTTCACGCGTCGACGAGCGGGAAACTCGCACCTCTCGAGTGGAGGAGGCAGGCATGACCGGGCAGCAGTTCGAACAGCACACCCACGAGGCCACGGTCCACGAACACGAGCACTGGCACGTCACGCACAACTGGAGTGAGACGGCCGGGACGTTCGAGCATCTGGCGGCGCGGCACTCGCACGAGCACGACCACGCCGAGCTCTCCCACGCCCACGTGCCGCACGTCGACTTCGGCAGCGAGCACGCCGGTGAGGCGCACGTGCACAACCACGACGAGCCGGTCACCGAGCAGCGCGGGTAGCCACCGCACCAGGCTCACGGGCCGTCGCACGGACCGGCGGCCCGTGAGCCCGCGCGGCTCTGGACATAGGTCACGTGAGGAGGTGCTCGGCCAGGAGGGCGGCGCCGATCGCGATCATGCAGACGCCGGACACCCGGGACACGGCACGGGCCGTGTGTGGCCGGGAGTGCAGGATGCGGCGGGTCGACGCGCCGACGATCAGGTAGACCACGGCGCAGGTCAGGGTGAATACCACGCCGAGGGCGGTGATCTGGCCCGCCACCGGCCACTCCGCCTGCGGAGTGGTGAACTGGGGCAGCATCGCGACGAGGACGAGCAGTCCCTTCGGGTTCAGGCCGCTCACCCCGATGCCCCGCACGACGGTGGCCACCGCCGTGCGGGGAGGCTGCCCGGGG
>NZ_JAHKRK010000246.1 GCF_019396355.1 Pseudonocardia nigra | reverse complement strand
GCGGGCGGCGTGAGGGGCGAGCCGCGCGTCGTCGGCCGCGCCCCCGCCGCGACGGGCGATCGCGGTGACGACGCGGTCGTGCACCTCGGCACGCTGCGGTGCCGACCACCCCGCGTAGAGCGCCTGCTGGACCAGGATGTGGACGAAGCGGTGCCCGGCCGGGTCCGGGGCCGCCGCCAGCAGCCCCGCGCCGACGGCCGGGGCGAGCCCGGCGACGACCTCCAGCGGCGGCCGCCCGGCCAGTGTTGCGAGCAGCGGCACTTCGACGTCCCGGCCGAGGACCGCGGCGAGCG
This sequence comes from Pseudonocardia nigra, assembly GCF_019396355.1. Lineage (GTDB taxonomy): Bacteria > Actinomycetota > Actinomycetes > Mycobacteriales > Pseudonocardiaceae > Pseudonocardia > Pseudonocardia nigra. Next base: position 10,439 of record NZ_JAHKRK010000246.1, on the reverse strand, counting down.
CCAGTAGCTCGCGGGTGTCGTCGGGCAGCCGGCACAGCCGGGCCCGGATCGCGGCGTCGACCGTGGCCGGCACGGGCGCGTCGCGCCGCGGGGCGAGCCGCAGGATCTCGGTGAGGAAGAACGGGTTGCCGCCCGACCGTTCGTACGCGTTCCGCGGAACGCGATGCCCGGTGCTCGCGGCCACGAGCGTCGCGCAACCTCTCTCCCGAGGGGCCGTCGCGCCGTCCAATCAGGCGTTCTCCCACAGCCCCAGGGTGTTGCCCTCCGTGTCGGTGAAGTAGGCGAACGCTCCCATACCCGGGATCTCGGTCCGGGATTGCACGACCCGGCCACCTGCCCCCTGCACCTGCTCGAGTGCCTTGTCCACGGACTCGACATCGATGGTGAGCACGGGTGCCGGGGTCTCCCCGGTGCGCCGCATCAGACCCCCGTTGATCGCCCCCGGCTCGGTCGGCATCTGTGTCTGCTCGTCGACCTCCGTCGTCCGGACGATGGTGTAGTCCATCTCGGGCATGTCCTGCACCTGCCATCCGAAGATCGACCGGTAGAACTCCTTCGCCCGGGGCACGTCATCCGCCGGGATCTCGAAGTGCACGACCTTTCGCATCTGCCGCTCCTTCCGGCTGGGGACCGTGTCGTCGCTTCTACTCCTGCAGATGTGAGTTGGACAGACCGTCCGCCGAGACGTTCCGGGGCGGCAACGGCCCCCGGACCTGAGGGCGGGGTCAGGCGAGCAGCGGGGCCAGGCGCTCGGCGTGCTCGCGCAGGAGCCCGACGAGCTCGTCGTTCGGCTCCGCCACGCGGTGCGGCGGACCGGCGAGCGCGAGTCCGCCGACGAGGGAGCCGTCGCCCGGGGCGCGGACGGGGACGGCGAGGCAGCCCCGGTCCGGGCGCAGTTCGCCGCACTGGCGGGCGAGGCCGGTCGCGGCGACGGTCGCGAGCTCCCGGTCCAGCGCGGCTGCGTCGACGAGCGTGTGTTCGGTGAACCGGCGCAGGTCCCGCGCGACGGCCCGCCAGTCCGGCTGCTCGGCCAGCAGCAGCTTCCCGAGCGCGCACGCGTGCGGGTAGCGGGCGAGGAGGGCGGGTTCGGCGGGTGGGTGGTCGGGATCCGCGTCGACGAGCGTGACCTGTCCGGCGGTGAACGACGCGAGGTGCACGCCCCAGCGGACCAGCCCGCGCAGGTGGTCCACGACGGCGCGGGCCGCGGTGCACGGCGTCGAGACGACGGGCAGGGCCAGCCGCGCGGCCCGGCGGCCCAGCGCGAAGCCGCGCAGGTCGGGCAGCCGCACGAGGTACTCCTCGGCGACGAGCAGGTTGAGCAGCCGGTAGGTGGTGGCCTGCGGCAGCTTGAGGGCGGCCGAGATCTCCTTCGCGGTGACTCCCGGCCCGGTCGCGACGACCTCCTCGAGCACGGCCAGCGCGCTGCGGACCGCGCGCGGCTGGCGCCCGGACAGCGGGAGCGGGTCGAGGCCGCTCACGACGTCCGCCCGAGATGGACGTCGGCGACCGACGGCTCGTCGTAGACGCCGATGCCGGCCAGCTCGCGCGGGCGCCACGCCCGCAGCACCGCGTACCAGGCCACCGCGGCGAGCACCAGCGCCCCGAGCACCACCGGGACCGCCCCGCCCAGCGCGGACACCACGAACGCGCCGCACACCCCCGCGAGCACCGGCACCACGATCGCGGTGACCACCACCGGGGCGACGGTGAGCTCGCCGATCCGGCGCAGGAACAGTGGCGCGGCGAGCGACACCAGCAGGTAGGCGACGAGGTAGCCGGCCGTCGCGACGGTCAGCATGCCCCGCAGGACCGTCAGGCCGGGCACGCCCGCCGCCAGCAGCGCCGCGGGGACGGCGCCGGCGACCGGGAGCGCGACGGCGATCGCGACGTGCGGGGTGCGGTAGCGGCGGTGGGTGGCGCCGAGCGCGCGCGGCACGATCCCGTCGCGTGCCATCGAGAACAGCACGCGCACCAGCGCGTTCGTCGTCGCCAGCGTGGAGGCCACGAAGGAGGTGATGATGCCGAGGTCGAGCAGGACGGCCAGCCAGGGTGTGCCGTGCGCCGCCGCGAGGCTCACCACCGGCTCGGGCTGGCCGCCGAGCGCCCCGGCGAACCCGACGACCTGGGTGTGGGCGGCGAGCAGGGACAGCAGCCCGACCACGCCCGCCGTGCCGAGCACCGCGCGCGGCACGGACACGAACGGTCGCCGCGCCTCCACACCGAGTGTGGTGGCGGCCTCGAAGCCGATGAACGCCCCCAGCGCGGGCAGGACCCCGGCGGCGACCCCGGCGAAGCTCCCGCCCGCGGTGCCGGCGGCGGGTGCCGGCACCTGCGGTCCGGCGAGCAGCACCGTGAAGATCACGACCATCAGCGCGATCGAGACGGCCTCCACGGCGAGCACGATCCGGGCCGACAGCCGCACGCCGCGCAGCACCAGCCCGGCCGCGACGGCGGCGAGCAGCACGACCGCCACGGCCCCCACGACGGGCGGCGCCCGCCAGCCCAGCCGGCCCAGCAGGGCGTCGGTGTAGATCGCGGCGCCGGTCAGCGCGGCCATGACGAGCACCGCGTAGCCGGCGAGCAGCGCGGCACCGCACGCGAACGCCGCCGCGGGGCCGAGCCCCTTCGCGGTGAGGCTGTAGAGCGAGCCCGCCGCGGCCATCCGGCGGGTGAACGTCGCGATGCAGGCGCCGACCAGCAGCGCCACCGCGGTCGCGAGCACGAACGACCACACGGTGGCCGTGCCGGCCGTCGCGGCGACGATCGCCGGGACCGTCGCCATCCCGGCGGCGGGGGCGGCGCTGGACACCGACTGGGCGAGCACCTCGAGCGGGCGGAGCCCGCGCCGGTCCAGGCCGTGCACGGGCGAGCGGCGCCGCAGCCCGGCGAGGCCCCCGTTCCGCATGGCACACCTCCGACGATCCACACCCCCGACGATCGCGGAGGGACGCTAACCCGGTGCGCGGCGGCGCGACAGGCGGGAACGGGTCGAACGAGAATCGCCGCCGCCGGATTCTCGCCTCATGAGAGCCGTCACAGCGGGCTTTCGCGGAAGGGGAGAGCGCCCTTTGACGGCGCGGCCCGCGCGCGGCGACCGTCGCTGACCACGCGCTCGCCAGCCCATCAAGGAGGATCTGCCATGACCACCGTCGAGGACCGGCGCGAGGCCACCACCGCAACACATCCGCTCGCCATGACCACGACCGCCGAGGTCGATCGCGTCCGGGAGGCCCTGGCCGCCGCGGGCCTGCTCACCGACACCGTCCGCTTCGCGTTCTTCGCCCCGGAGGAGCCGCCCAAGGCCGAGGTGCTGGCGCACTCCGACGGCGCACCGCTCGACCGCCGGTTCCGGGCGGTTCTGCTCGACCTCGCGACCGGCCGGTCCTGGGACACCGTGGTGTCGGCGACCAGCGGGGACGTCGTGTCGTCCCGGGAGCTCGACCCGCCGCGTGACGGCCAGCCCCCGATCATCGACGCCGAGTTCGAGATGATCGAGGACATCCTGGGCGCCGACGAGGGCTGGACGGCGGCGTTGCGCACGCGGGGCATCGAGCCGGGGTCGGTGCGAGCGGTGCCGCTCTCGGCGGGCGTGTACGATCACCCCGAGGAGGTCGGCCGCCGGCTCGTGCGCGCCTTCGGGTTCCGCCAGGACCACGAGAAGGACTCGCCGTGGGCGCACCCCGTCGACGGGCTCGTCGCCTACGTCGACCTCACCGACCGGCGCGTCACGCGGCTCGTCGACGTCGCCGAGCTGCCGGTGCCGGCCACGTCCGGCAACTTCGACGACCCCGACGTGCAGGGCCCGCCGCTCGACTCGCTCAAGCCGATCGAGATCACCCAGCCCGAGGGCCGCAGCTTCACCGTGGCGGACGGCCGCGTCCGCTGGGGCAAGTGGGACCTGCGCGTCGGGTTCAACGAGCGCGAGGGCCTGACGCTGCACCAGATCGCCTTCGACGGGCGGCCGATCTGCTACCGCGCCTCGGTGGCGGAGATGGTGGTGCCCTACGCCGACCCGGCGCCGGTGCGGTTCTGGCAGAACTACTTCGACTGCGGCGAGTACATGTTCGCCCGCTACGCCGACTCGCTCCAGCTGGGCTGCGACTGCCTCGGCGACATCCACTACCTCGACGCGGTGATCGCCGATGACCTCGGCAGGCCCAAGACGATCACCAACGCGATCTGCATGCACGAGGAGGACTTCGGGGTCCTCTGGAAGCACTCGGAGATGTTCACCGGGGCACGGGAGGTGCGCCGCCAGCGCCGCCTGGTGATCTCGTTCTTCACACCGATCGGCAACTACGACTACGGCTTCTACTGGTACCTCTACCTCGACGGCACGATCCAGCTCGAGGTCAAGGCCACCGGCATCGTGTTCACCGCGGCCTACCCCGAGGGTGGCAACGACTACGCCACCGAGGTCGCGCCCGGGCTCGGCGCGCCCTACCACCAGCACCTGTTCTCGGCGCGCCTGGACATGACCGTCGACGGCGTGCGCAACGCCGTCGAGGAGGTGGAGGCCCAGCGGGTGCCGATGGGCGAGGACAACCCGTATGGCAATGCGTTCCGCCAGCGGCGCACCCGGCTCACCCGGGAGTCGCAGGCGCAGCGCCGCGCGGACGGGTCGGTGGTGCGGACCTGGCACATCGTCAACCCGGAGAAGCAGAACGCGCTGGGCCAGGACGTCGGCTACGCGCTGCTGGCCGAGGGCAAGGCGGCGCTGCTGGCCGACGAGGCGTCGTCCATCCACGCGCGGGCGACCTTCGCGACGAACCACCTGTGGGTCACCCGCTACGACCCGGCGGAGCGCTACCCCGCGGGCGACTTCGTCAACCAGAACCCCGGCGGCGCCGGGCTGCCCGCATGGGTGCAGGCCGACCGGGACATCGACGGCGAGGACGTCGTCGTGTGGCACACCTTCGGCACCACGCACTTCCCGCGCCCGGAGGACTGGCCGATCATGCCCGTCGACTACACCGGCTTCACGCTGAAGCCGGTCGGCTTCTTCGACCGCAACCCGGCGCTGGACGTGCCCCCGACCCGTGGCTCGCACTGCCACGGGGGCGGCGGGGACGACGTGCACGGCCCGGCGAAGGAGCGCGGCGGCGATGACGACTGACGCGACGGCCGGCCCCACCGCTGCCGTCCGGGCGAGCGGCGGATTCCACCGGACGCTGGGCCTGCGCGACGTCATCGCGCAGAGCCTGTCGGTGATCGCTCCGGCGATGTCGGGGGCGTTCCTCACCTACCTGGCGTCGACCAAGGCGGGTGGCGCGACGCCGCTGGCGTACCTGCTCGGCACGCTGGCGATGCTCGCCGTCGGCGGGACGGTCGCGATGTTCGCGCGGTCGCTGTCCTCGGCTGGGTCGATGTACACCTACATCACCCGCGGCGGGGGCAAGGCGCTCGGCTTCCTCGGCGGGTGGTGCTACGCCGCGGCGTTCCTCGTGCTCGGCGGCGCGGTGCTGTGCGGATTCGGGTTCTTCACCGCGAGCCTCGTCGCGCTGCTCACCGGCGCGGACCCCGCCTGGTACTGGTTCTCCCTCGGCGGGCTCGTCGTGATCGCGCTGATGAGCCTGTTCGACATCCGCGCATCGACGCGCACCCAGCTGGCGATCCTGCTCGTCACGATGCTCGCCCTGCTGGTCGTCGCCGTCGTGGTGATCGCGATCGGGTCTCCTGCCGTCAGCGTGATCGACGGGACGACGCCGGTGGCCGAGCCGGGCCGCAGCCTCGACCTCGCGGCCTTCTGGCCGTCGGCGGCGGGCGTGTCGTGGACCGGCGTGCTGTTCGGCCTGTCGTTCGCGATGCTGTCGTTCACCGGCGCGGAGGCCAGCGCGGTGCTGTCGGAGGAGACGCGCGACCCGCGGCGGGCCATCCCGCGCGCGATCATCGGGTCCATCGTCGCGGCCGGGCTGTTCTACCTCGTGATCACCTACGCCACGGCGGTGGGGTTCGGCGTGCAGCAGGCGGCGACGGACTGGCCGGCATCCGTCGCTGGGCTCGCCGCGGTTGCGCCCGACGACAGGGTCGCCGCGGTGGTGCTGGCCTGCGCCGCGCTGGCCAGCCTGTTCTGCGCACTGGGGGTGCACATCGCGGTCTCGCGGGTGCTGTTCGCGATGGGCCGCGAGCGCGTGCTGCCGGCGTGGCTGGGCGTGCTGCACCCGCGCTGGGGCACGCCGTGGCGCGCGATCGGGCTCGACCTCGCGGTGTGGGTGGTGCTCGCCGCCGCGTCGGTGCTGCTCACCACTCGGGAGAGCCAGGTCGCGCTGGCCGGCGGGATCGACGACGGCCTCACCGGCGGAGTCTTCCTGTTCACCTTCCTCGCGGGCATCGGGACGCCGTTGGTGATGGGCGTGTACCTCCTGCTCGGGATCGCCGGCGCGGCGCAGGGCAGGCGCACCGGGCGGCCCGGCTTCACGGTGACGGCCGTGCTCGCGGCGCTCGTCGGGGCGCTCGCGATGTTCGGCGGGCTGTACTACTCGTTCGTGCCGGCCGCGCCGGGCGCGGAGATCCCGCTGCAGATCGCGATGGTGCCGTGGGTGTGCCTCGCCGTCGCCGCGGTGGGACTGGCGGTGGCCGCCTGGACCCGCCGCTACCGCCGGACGGTGTGGGCCGACATGGGCCGGATCTTCGACGAGGTCTAGGAGGGTGGTGTGGCGGGCGGATGCCCGCCACACCACCCGTCAGCCCGAGTGGACGCCGAGGCCCTCGGCCGTGCGCTGCAGAGCGCCCCAGGTGTTCACGGGCAGCGGCACCCCGCTCGCCAGCCGCGCCGCCCGGTTGCGGGCCTCCGGCTCGCCGGGCGCGAGGACGGGCTCGGCGGCGTCGATCGGGCTCGCCGACAGCACCCAGTCCAGGTACTCGCGGGCGATCCGCTCGAACTCGGCCTGTGTGCCGAAGTGCGCGGGGGAGAGGTAGATCGAGAGCATCCCGTTCGCGATCCCGCGCCGCTCGCCCTCGACGGGCCCGGCGCAGCCACCGCCGGTGAACGCGCCGGCGAGCAGCTCGCACATCAGCGCGAGCCCCGAGCCCTTGTGCTCGCCGAACGCGCGGATCGCCCCCGCGCCGGCTCCCGACCTGCGGATGTCCGTGGGGCCGTAGTCGCCGTAGAGGACATGGGGATCGTCGGACTTGCGCCCCTCCGGGGTGATCAGCGCGTCCGGGGGCAGCGGCTTGCCGCCGTAGGACGCCACCTGGACCTTGCCCTCGGCCACCAGCGACGTGGCGAAGTCCAGCACCAGCGGCCGCTCCGGCAGCGGCAGCCCGACGGCGAACGGCGCCGTCGAGAACCGCCGCTCGGTCGCCCCGAACGGCGCCACCAACGGCGACCCGGCGACGTTGACGAAGTGGATCGAGATCAGCCCGGCGGCGAGCGCGGTCTCGGCGTACGCGCCGACGCGGCCGATGTGCCCGGCGCCGCGCAACGCGACGATGCAGCTGCCGTTCGCCGCCGCCCGCTCCACGCCCAGGGCGACGGCCTGGGCGGCGATCGTCTGCCCGAAGCCGCGGTGCCCGTCGAGCAGCACGAACGCGCCCCCGTCGGTGACGACCTCGGCGGTCCGCCCGGGCCGCACCCAGCCGGCCTGCATCCAGTCGACGTAGAGCGGCACGCGGACCACGCCGTGGCTGTCGTGCCCGGCCAGGTTCGCCCCGACGAGCTCCCGGGCGATCAGCGCGCTCTCCTCGTCGGAGCAACCGGCCTTGGCGAAGATCGCACGGACCAGCTCCTCCAGCTCGGCGGCGGGGACGAGGTGCGTCGGCGCGGTGTCGGGTGGGTTCATCTCAGGGCTCGTCACGGTTCCAGGATGGCCGATCGGCCCGGGACGCGGTGTCCTGCTACAACACCTCCGGGGGGTTCCTGTCGATGTCGATCGAGCAGGTGCTCGACAACACCCGCGCGGCCGTGGCCGCCGGGATCGGCGGCATCAAGATCAAGGTGGGCCAGCCGGACGCGAAGATCGACCTCACCCGGGTCGCCGCCGTCCGGGAGGCGCTCGGTGACGGCTTCCCGCTGATGGTGGACGCCAACCAGCAGTGGAACCGCAGCACCGCCATCCGGATGGGCCGGGCGCTGGAGGACCTGGACCTGGTGTGGATCGAGGAGCCGCTCGACGCCTACGACGCCGAGGGCCACGCCGCGCTCGCCCGCGAGCTCGCCACCCCGATCGCGACGGGCGAGATGCTCACCAGCCCCGCCGAGCACGAGGAGCTGCTGCGGCACGGCGCGGTCGACTTCCTGCAGCCCGACGCCCCGCGCGTCGGCGGGATCACCCCGTTCCTCAAGATCATGGCCCGCGGGCAGCAGGCCGGTGTGCGCCTGGCCCCGCACTTCGCGATGGAGATTCACCTGCACCTCGCCGCCGCCTACGAGATCGACCCGTGGGTGGAGCACTTCGACTGGCTGCAGCCGCTGTTCCCCGAGCGCCTCGAGATCGCCGACGGCCGGATGCTCGTCCCCGCCCGCCCCGGCCTGGGCTTCTCGCTCAGCGAGCAGGCCCGCGCCTGGACCACCGACGCCGTCCGGATCGACGCGGACGGGACGGCCACGACGGTGGGGTGAGCCACCGGCGACATGGGAGACTGGATGCATGGCGACTCGGGAGGATGTACACCGGCTGGTCGATGCGGTGCCCGAGGCACGGCTGCCTGCGGTGGAGCAAGTGCTGCGCGCCTCCCTCGGCGGACCCGTGCCTACTGCGCCGCGCCAGTTCGCCAGCGCCGGTGCACTGTCGGCTGAGCACGATTTCGCGGAACGATCCGAGGAGATCCTCCGCGAGCACGACGGTGACACCGCGGCCGACAGTGAGCGCGCGCGCGGGTGATCGTCGTTGATACCGGTCCGATCGTGGCCTTGGTCAACGATCGGGACGACCACCACGAGCGCTGTCGGGATCTCCTGGCCAACCATCCGGGTCCGCTGTTGGTCCCGACGACGGTGTTCACCGAGGTGTGTCTCCTCCTGGAGCGTCGCCGCGGCACGCGGGCGGAGCTGGCCTTCCTCACCGATGTCAGGGCCGGCTTGTTCACGATGCTCGAAACGACTTCTGCAGATCTCGACCGCATTGCCGAACTCGTCGAGGCGTACGCCGACCTGCCGCTCGGCACGGTGGATGCGTCCGTGATCGCGCTGGCCGAGCGGCTCGGCCTGCCCGCAGTCGCCACTTTGGATCACCGGCATTTCGGGATCGTGCGGCCCCGCCATGTCACCGCGTTCACCCTTCTGCCGTAAGTTCGGATCTTCGGCAGCGGTGGCGCGGCGCGCGTCCGGGCTCGGGTAGAGTGGCGATCATGCGGCTGCAGCCGTATCGACCGAAGGAGGTGAGCCCCATTACCGCTGGTTCAGGCTGGGCGCTCCCACCTCACGGCCGTACGGCCACCCCGAGCTAGGGGCGACCGCGGGAGCGCCTTCGGGCATCGCGAAAGGCTCCCATGTCAGCTCCTCCTTCTTCCGTTTCCCCCTCCGTCGTCGTCGCCCGGCTCCGCGCGGCGGGCTGCGTCTTCGCCGAGGACGAGGCTCGCCTGCTCCTCGCCGAGGCCCGCACTCCCGGCGACCTCGCCGCGATGGTCGAGCGCCGCGTCGCGGGGCTGCCGCTGGAACACGTACTCGGCTGGGCGGAGTTCTGCGGCCTGCGGATCGCCGTGGATCCCGGCGTCTTCGTCCCGCGCCGCCGCACCGAGTTCCTCGTCCGCGAGGCCGCGGCCCTCGCCCGGCCCGGCGCCGTGATCGTCGACCTGTGCTGCGGCTCCGGCGCGCTCGGCGTCGCACTGGCCGCCGCGCTGGGTCGGGCCGAGCTGCACGCCGCCGACATCGACCCCGCCGCGGTGCGGTGCGCCCGCCGCAACGTCGAGGCCGGAGGCGGCCTGGTGTACGAGGGCGACCTCGACGAGCCCCTGCCGCCGTCGCTGCACGGCCGTGTCGACGTCCTCGTCGCCAACGCCCCCTACGTCCCCACCGAGGCGGTGCGGCTGATGCCGCCGGAGGCCCGCGACCACGAGGCCCGCGTGGCACTCGACGGCGGCGCCGACGGGCTCGACGTGCAGCGCCGGGTGGCCGCCGCGGCGCCCCGGTGGCTCGCCCCCGGCGGGTCGCTGTTGATCGAGACCAGTGCACGGCAGGCCCCGCTCACCGTCGCCGCGATCGCCGCCGCCGGGCTGGTGCCGCGGGTGGTCACGTCCGAGGAGGCCGACGCCACCGTCGTGATCGGAGTCCGATCTGCGAGCTGACACGTCACGGACGCGGTATCGCGCTCGCTCGCCGCGCTCTCCCTGGGCTCGGCGAGCTCGCCCGGGAATGCAACGCGGAGAGCACAGGGCCCGGGGGCTTATTCACAAGTCTGAATGGTGACTGCTCTTCGTGACATGAGGGGTACGTCGAGCACTTGATCACGAGTCGGTCTCAATTCGTGCTTGACCGCGTGTCGCGCGAGAAGCGCAACAGC
>NZ_JAHKRK010000245.1 GCF_019396355.1 Pseudonocardia nigra | reverse complement strand
CTGGCTCTACGTCATCTGGCACTGCTGGCACGACCACACCACCTACGACCCCGCCCGCCACGGAGCCCTCCAACGACTCCTCAACCAAGATCAACCGGCGGCGGCTTGACACAGGGCTACTCATGCGGCACCCAGCCCGAGCACGGCCACCATCAAGGGGATGAACACGATGATGAGTATCGCGCCGAGCACGTCGAACGACGCACCGGACCGGATCATCTTCGTGATCGGCACCGCGCCCGAGCCGTAGACCACGGCGTTCTGCGGCGTCGACACCGGCAGCATGAACCCGAACGACGCCGCGAACGTCGCCGCCAGCGCGGGGACGAACGGGTTGACCCCCGCGGCGACGGCCACCGGGATGATGATCGGCACCACGACCGCGGCCGACGCGGTGTTGCTCGTGGTCTCCGAGACGATGATCGCCAGCAGCACACCGAAGATCGTGATCGTGATGACGCTGCTCAGGCCGAGGCCGGTCGCCACCGCGTTCCCGAGGGTCTCGGCGAGGCCGGTGTCGGCGAGCAGCGAGCCGAAGATGATGCCGGTGCCGAACAGCAGGATCGTGCCCCAGTCGATCTCGGCGGCGTCCCGCCAGCGCAGTGTGAACTCGCGCTTGTCCCAGTCCACCGGAAGCAGGTAGAGCAACGACGCCCCGAGCACGGCGACGACGCCCTCGTCGAGCCGGGCGCTGACCGCCTCGTAGACGGCAGAGTCGTTGCCGGCGAACGCGGCGATGACGCCGGGCAGGATCCACAGCGTCACGGTGACGCCGAACGCGATCAGCGTGTTCTTCTCCGCCCGCGACAGCGGGCCCATCGCCGCGCGCTGGTCGGCCACGTACTGGCTGACGCCCTCGATGCGGCGGATCTCGGGCCGGTTGAGCAGCAGCAGCACGATGGCGAGCGCCACGAACATCAGCAGGCAGATCGGGATCGCCATCACCATCCACTGCCCGAACGTGATGAGCTCGCCGGTGGCCTCCTCGATCAGCCCGCGCCCGATCAGGTTCGGCGGGCTGCCGACGGGCGTCAGCAGGCCGCCGACGCTGGCCCCGTAGGCGAGCATCAGCATCAGCGCGGCCCCGACCCGCAGCCGCAGCGGGTCGAAGTCCTCGGCCACCAGCCCGCGCTCCTGCAGCAGCTTCGCGATGACGGCGAGGATGCCGAGCGCGGTGGGCAGGAGCATCGCGACGGTCGCGGTGTTGGACACGAACGCCGAGAGCACCGCGGTGATCCCGCCGAACGCGATGATCACCCCGGTGGTCGACTGCCCGACGCGGGGCAGCGCGAGGATCCGGAACGCGAACCGACGCGCGAGGCCGTGCTTGAGCATCGCCTGCGCGAGGATGAACGCCCCGATGAACGTAAAGATCGTCGAGGATCCGAACGGCGCCAGCGCATCGTCGGCCGGCACCACCTGCAGGATCACGATGAACGCGACGCCGATCAGTCCGCCGATCGGGATCGGCACCGCCTCGGTCACCCAGAGCACGATCACCCCGAGCAGCACCCCGGCGAGCACCTGCTGCTGCGGCTCGATCCCCATCGGCAGCAGCAGGAAGACGATCGTGACCAGCGGCGCGAGGAACAGCCCGATGGTCCGCCGGCCCTTCTCGAACCGCTCCTCCGCGGGCGACAGTCGCTGCTCACCGAGGCTGCGGTAGGTGGCGTGGCCCAGCAGGGCCTTGTCCACGTCGGTCCGCCTGCTCGCGTTCTCCGCGGTCATGGTCCCTCCCCCGATCGGCCCTCGCCTCCAGATCGAAACGAGGGTGACAGGCGTCACCTGCTCGTGCCACCCCTGGGACCCGGTCGGCTACTCCACTGCCCAGCCGGCAGAGCGCGAGCCGCTGATCGACGCGCAGGTCGGAGTGCGCGGGCGGAGTGATCGCCGTGAGATACGCATGCGCGTAGCTGGGACGACGTCGACGGCACTCTCACGACGATCACACCAGCAAAGATCACCGCGAGGTACGTACCCCTGTAGCCGGAACCACGACGAAGCACCTCTCGCAGCGATCACCGTCGCCGCGGTCCGCCCGAGCTACCCTCAGCCCGGCACTTGCACACTATTTCTGTGACGAGGTTGCTCGACTGACCGGCGTACAGCGCCATCCCGGACGGAACAGACGTGACCGAGCCTTCAACGTGATGGTCACCTGCGAACCCGCTGCTGCCATCGCCGCCTACCTGTACACGCCGGATGACCTGGCGCTGAAACGGAAGCAGAAGACGGCGGCCACTGTTGCCGCCTGGTCTCGACCACCGTCCATGCGGGCTCGTGCGATTCGTCGCAACTGGACCGAGGACGAGGACAGGGTGCTCCTGCAGACACCGAGCAACCGCGAGGCAGCCGAACTGCTCAACCGCACCACTGCTTCCATCTCAATCCGCCGTTGGCGCCTCTCCGCGAACGCGTCGATGGGTTCGGCACCTTGACACCCGCTCGAATCCTCGTCCGCGTATCCCGTCCTCGACCGCGGGCTCAGTCAGTACGCCGCCGCCGTCGTCACGAACCGGTCGGCGGGCGACCCGCTCCCAGCCGGATAGGAAATCACGTCCGGGTTGCCGTCGGAGGTGTAGGGCGATTCCGGGTTCGCGGCCAGCTCGTCGAGCCACACCGACGACCCGTACTCGGCTTCGTCATCGTCGTATCCCTGCGACCGGATCCGCGGGATGGCGGCAGGCTCGAATTTCTCGGAGTACGGCGACGGCGCCGGGTTCGCACCGACGAGCAGGACGCCCGTGTAGTCGTAGCCGCTGCCGCGCAGCGCCGACTCCGCGTCCCGGGGCCGCGCCCCGAACGGCAACGCGAGCGTCGTCGGCTCGTAGCCGGGGACGGCCTCGCGGATGAACCGGTCGCCGCGGGCGATGTCCTGCTCGCCCTCCGCGGCCGACGCCAACCGCAGGTTCGTGTGGCCGAACGTGTGGTTGCCGACCTCGAAACCGTTCTCGTGCAACCAGCGAAGCGCCTTTTCACCGGCCGCACCGCCACCGAAGGGATCCGCATTGACGTACATGCTGGCCACCGGCCGGAAACCGGGGTTCGCGGCCGCCACCTGCTGCAGGATCTGCACCGCGGTGCCTTCGGCCGGCGCATTGTCCGGGCCGATGGTGATCGTGCTCGGATCGCCGTCGTCGAACGTCAGCACCACCGGATGCTTTCCGGCGGGAATGTCCATTTCCCCCGCCGCGAACTCGGCGGTGGTCACGGGTACGTAACCCTCCCGGGCCAGCCGTTCGAGTTCGGCCCGGAAGCCCTCGGGGGTCCGGTCGTACACCGAGACCGGGTCGTCGACCAGGCGGTGGTACATGAGCACGGGCACCGAGCCGAGCTCGTTGGCCTGCACCTCCGCCGGGTCGACCGGTGGCGCGGGGGCGGGCGGTGGAGCCTCCACCGCATTCCCCGAATCGGGTGACGAGAACACGGACTGCAATGGGCCGCCGGCGCATCCGGCCACCGTCAACAATGCGATCCCTGCAGGGATGAGGCGTCGCCAGGCCATGGCGGCAATGTAGACGCCCTCGCTCAGAGTCACACATTTCTCACACGAAGGTGTCATCCAGTCGCGCGTCATGACGCACTTCTGGCACAGTGCGTGAGCCGCCCTGCACAAAGGAGACTCCATGCTGGAGACAGCATTTGCGAGGAGGTATGTCCTCCCCGTCGCAGCCGCGCTCGTCCCCATCGCACTGCTGGTGATGGTGGCGTACCTCGTCCGACCCGATGTGCGGGTCGCCGGGGTCACCGACGGGGGCGCGATCCAGCCGGCGGCGCTGGGCCAGGTGGAGATCACCACGAACGGGGACGCCGACCGCATCCAGGTACTCCTCGACGGGGCGCCCGTACCCACTCGCTGGGAGGGCGAGCGGATCCACCTCGACGTGCCCGAGCCGGCGGAGGGCGAGCACACCCTGGAGGTCCGCTCCCCCAACACGGCATCGGTGCTGCCGGGCCGCACCACCGAGCTCACCTTCACCGTCGACGGCACCCCACCCGCGCTCGCGGCGCCCCCGGTCCCCGCCACGGAACTGGACACGGCGGCCACCGTGCACGGCACCGTGCACGAGGAGAGCAGCGTGCTGGCACAGGGAGAGCCCGTCGAGGTGGCCGACGACGGCTCGTTCTCGGTGCCGGTGCCCGCCGGGACCCCGATGGTCACGCTCGAGGCCCGCGACGAGGCGGGCAACGTCACCACCGAGGACGTCTCGATCCCCGTACGTCACCCGGGGATGCGGGCCGTGCACATGACGGCGCACGCCTGGGCCTCCAAGGCGTTGCGCGAACCGATCATGGAAATGGCCCGGGAGGGCCGGATCGACACCGTGCAGCTGGACATCAAGGACGAGAGCGGCCAGATCGGCTACCTCTCCGAGGTGCCGCTCGCGAACGAGATCGGCGCGGCGAAGGACTACTACGACGTGCGGGCGGCGCTCGACGAACTGCACGCCGCGGGGCTGCGCGTGGCGGGCCGCATCGTCGTCTTCCGCGACCCCGTCCTCGGGGAGGCCGCCTGGAGCAGCGGAAACACCGACTGGCTGGTCCAGAACACCAATGGCAACCCGTGGACGGGCGGCTACGGCGAGTACGCCTTCACCAACTTCGCCAACCCCGACGTGCGGGCGTACAACCTGGACATCGCCCGGGAGGCGGCCGCACTGGGCTTCGACGAGATCCTCTACGACTACATCCGCCGGCCGGACGGCCACATCGAGCAGATGCAGTTCCCCGGCCTCACCACCACCCCGGAGGAGTCGATCGCCTCGTTCCTCGCGGAGAGCAGGCCGCTCGTGCGCGAGCACGGCGCGCTGCTCGGTGTGTCGGTCTTCGGGATAGCGGCCACGCGGCCCACCCAGATCGCGCAGGACATCCCGGCGATGTCGAAGTACGTCGACTACGTCTCACCGATGACCTACCCCTCGCACTGGGGCAGCGGCGAGTACGGCGTGGCGAACCCCGAGGCACAGCCCTACGACATCACCGCGCGCTCGCTCGCCGACTTCGTCACGTTGGCGGAGGAGAGCTCCACCACGGTCATCCCGTGGCTTCAGGACTTCAGCCTGCGCATCCCGTACGGGCCGGAGGAGGTGCGGGCGCAGATCGAGGCGGCCGAGGCGAACGGGATCGACTCGTTCATCCTCTGGAACGCCGGCTGCCGCTACCACGCGGAGGCGCTGGACCCGGTGCCCCGGGAGTGACCGGCTCGCAGCACCGATGTTGCGCTCCGCAAGCTCCGCTCAGCGCGTGCGGGCGACAGCGAAGATCCGCCGGAACGGGAACCAGGTGCTCCCGTCGGGACGCTGCGGGTACGCCGCGCGCAGCCGGGGCGCGAGCTCGGCCCGGAACGCCGCGTAGGCCTCGGCGTCCAGCGCGGCCTGCACCGGCCGCAGGGCGGTGGCGCTGATCCACTGCAGCACCGGGTCGGCGCCGGTGAGCCGGTGCAGGTAGGTGGTCTCCCAGACGTCGACGTCGGCGCCGGTGCTCGCCAGCAGGTCGGCGTAGTCGGCGGGTTCGGGCACGGCGTGCTCGTCGCGCAGGGCGACGCTCCCCCGCCAGCGCGGCTCGGCCAGCAACTCCCGGGTGAGCGCATGCGACGGCGCCGCGAAGTTGCCGGGCACCTGCAGCGCGAACCAGGCCCGCGACGGCAGGGCGGCGATCCAGCGCGGCAGCAGCCGTGGGTGCTCGGGCACCCACTGCAGCACGGCGTTGGTGACCACGACGTCGGTGTCGGGTGCGGGCGCCCAGTCGACGACGTCGGCCTGCTCGGCGTCGACGTCCCGCTCCCGCGCGGCGGCCACCATCTCGGCGGAGGAGTCGAGCGCGGTGACGGCGGCATCCGGCCACCGGGCCGTGAGCAGCGCGGTGAGGTGACCCGGCCCGCAGCCCAGGTCGACGACCCGGCGCGGCGCCCCCTCGCCGGTCGACGGGGCCCCGATCCGCGCGAGCAGATCGTGGAACGGCCGTGAGCGGTGGTCGTCGAAGCCGAGGTAGAGCGACGGATCCCAGGTGGTGGTCATTCCGGGCGCAGCCCGAGCGTGCGGGCCACATCCCCCGCGACCTGGCGGACCGCGGCGTCGTCGGTGCCCGGATCGGGGCGCACCTGCAGCACGATGCCGTCGCGGCCCGCCACCTTGCGCTGGACGAACCACGCACCACCGCGCGGAGCGCCAGCGGAGAGCGCATCGGCACTGCCCGGGAGTTCGCGGTGGTGCCTGCTCCTGATCGACCCGGTGACCCTCGCGTGCACCACCTCGGGGACCTTGCCGGGTTCGGCGAGCCGCAGCCGCTGCACCGGGAGATCCTCGAGAAGCACCGCACCGGAGAGCACCTCGCGCTCCCGCGCCTCCACCAGCGCCAGCGCCCCGTTCTGCCAGGACGCCTTGCTGACCAGGTGCCAGCCCAGCCTGCGGACGGCGTCGGACCCCTCGGGCAGCCACAGCCCGCGCGAGGTGACGACCAGGTGCCCGCCGCCCGCGAGCCGGGCCGTGGCGAGCACCGCCTCGTCGGCGTCAAGGCGGCCGGGGAACCCCGGCGGCAGCTCACCGCGCCCGAGCAGCTTGCGCACCGCTGCCATGAGGTTCATCGGACGGCCTTCTCCCGCAGCGCGATCCGGTACTGCTCGAGCGGCACCAGGTCGCCGAAGAGCTGATGGTAGGCGTCGGACTCCTCCACCGGGTTGATGCGCTGCAACCGCGACTTCAGCTCCGCGACCTGGGCCTCGACGAGCGCCAGCCGCACCCCGGCGACCACGCTCGCGACGTAGCGCGCCTCCTCCGTGTCGCCGCCGCCTGCGCGCCCGGCGTGCTTGCGCGGCAGCCGCAGCGGTTCCACGGCGAGCTCGGTGACGAGCGAGCGCGCCTCGGACGTGCACTCGGCGAGCACGGCCTCGAGCCACGTGTGGCCGTCGCTCCCGCCGCACACGCCGCCCGCGGCCTGCACCGCCCGGTGCACGGCGGCGAACGCCGGGTGCGTGAAGACCTGCTCCGGCAGCTCGTCGTAGCTCGGCCCCGCGATGGCGGGCACCTGCAGCGCCGCCTTGAGCGCCTCGCGCTGCAGGTGCAGCCGCGGGTCGTCCTTCGGCGGCGCCACCACGTCGGGCTGCCTGCCGCGCGCCCCGCGGACGGGCTCGGCGGGCACCCCGGCCGACTCCCGCACCCGGCGCACCACCATGGCGATGTCGTCCCAGCTGACCCAGCCGGCGAGCCTGCGCGCGTACTCGTCGCGCAGCTCCTCCCGCCGGATGCGGGCCACCAGCGGCACGGTGCGCTGCAACGCGGCGACCCGCCCCTCCGCGGTGTCGAGGTCGTGCTCGCGCAGCATGGACCGGATCGCGAACTCGAACAGCGGCTCGCGCCTTGCGACGAGGTCGCGCACCGCGGTGTCGCCGTGGGTCTGGCGCAGCTCGCACGGATCCTGCCCGTCGGGCGCGATCGCCACGAACGTCTGCGCCGCGAAGTTCTGGTCGCCCTCGAACGCCTTGAGCGCCGCCGCCTGCCCGGCCGCGTCGCCGTCGAAGGTGTAGATCACCTCGCCGAGGTCGAACGAGTCGTCGCCGATGAGCCTGCGGATGACTCCGACGTGGTCGGAGCCGAACGCCGTGCCGCAGGACGCCACGGCGGTGGGCACCCCGGCCAGGTGCATCGCCATCACGTCGGTGTAGCCCTCGACGACCACGACCTGGCGCCGCTTGGCGATCTCCCGCTTGGCCAGGTCGAGCCCGAACAGCACCTTCGTCTTGTGGTAGACGGACGTGTCGGACGTGTTGAGGTACTTGGCCTCGATGCCGTCGTCGTCGAACAGCCTGCGCGCGCCGAACCCGACGACGTCGCCGCCGAGGTCCTTGATCGGCCAGAGCAGCCGCCGGTGGAAGCGGTCGATCGGCCCGCGGCGGCCCTCCTTCGACAGCCCGGCCTTCATCAGCTCGTCGAGCGAGAAGCCGGCGGAGAGCAGGTGCTTGGTGAGAGTGTCCCAGCCGGCCGGGGCGTAGCCGCAGCCGAACTGCGCCGCCGCGGCCGCGTCGAACCCGCGGCTGGTGAGGAACTGCATCGCCGTGGCCGCCTCGGGCGTGCGCAGCTGCGCGGCGTAGAACTCCGCGGCGCGCTTGTTGGCCTCCAGCAGTCGCGAGCGGGTGCCGCGGTCGCGCTGCACGGAACTGCCGCCGCCGGTGTAGGTGAGCCGGAAGCCGATGCGATCGGCGAGCCGCTCCACGGCCTCGACGAACCCGACGACCTCGATCTTCATGATGAACGCGACGACGTCGCCGCCCTCACCGCAGCCGAAGCAGTGGAACGTGCCGTGCGACGCCCGGACGTTGAACGACGGCGTCTTCTCGTCGTGGAACGGGCACAGCCCCTTCAGCGATCCCGCCCCGGCCCGGCGCAGCGCCACGTACTCGCCGATGACCTCGTCGATCCGGGTGCGGTCGCGGACCTCCCTGATGTCCTCGTCCCGGATCCGTCCCGCCACGGCACGGAGTCTAGGCGCGGGGTCCGACAGCCCGTGCAGGCCGCCGCACCAGCCCGTCCACCGGGCCCCGCTGGGCGGGCACCGGCACCGGCGCGTGCTCGTCGCGCTCCGCCGGCCGGTGGTGGTCGACCAGCAGCGGCACCGCCGCCATGATCAGCAGAACCGCGGTCCCCGCGGCGGCGGCCAGGACCGTCAGGATGTCCCCGAAGCTCGTCATGGCCCCACTCTGCGCGCGCGGACCCCGGGCCGACCTCGGCCGGAGGTACGGATCCGCCGACGCGGGTCGGCCGTTCGGCCGATGCCGCCTCACGCCGCCAGCAGCAGGTGCACCGCGACGAGCACGGCCAGCAGGTCGGGGCCGCGGACGAGGCCGCGGATCAGGTCGATCGGGACGGCGCCGAACCCGGTCTCGAACACCGCGGCCCCGTAGTCGGGGGCCGGTCGGGTGGTACGCCACAGCACCACCGCCACCGCGCCGACGGGCAGCAGCGCCACCGCCACCGGGTGCACCGGGGCGATGGCGGGCAGGACCGCGGCCGTCCACACCGCGGCGAGCGCCAGCGGCGCGAGGAGGTGCACGGTGAGCAGGACGCGGTCCGTGCCGCCCATGGCGCGCCGCAGCGGTGCGGACCGGGCCACCGTCCGCAGCCCGGCCGCGGCGCGGCCCGTCACCGCGCACGCGACGACGGCGGCGATCGCGGGCAGCGCCGCCGGTGGCACCACCACGGCCGCGACATAGGGCACCAGCAGCAGCCCCACCGCGAACACCGCGAGGCCCGGGGTCCGCACCACGCGTCGGACGTCGGCGTGCAGCGGCGCCGCCCAGCCCGTCCCGGCGCCCGGACGTGACCGCCCCCGCCGGGCGGCCCGCCAGCGCCGTTCGTCGAGCAGCTCGAGCAGCAGCCCCGGGTCGAGGAACGTGCCGGCCACCTGGACGGCCGCGGCGAGGCGCGGCGGCGCCTCGCGCTGGCGTCGTGCCTCGTGCGAGGCGAACAGCACCGCACACCCGTCAGCCCCCGCCGGTCGACGGGGGTGGCGAGCACCCAGTGCCGCACCGCGGGCCCGGCGAGCACCGGCCCGAGCGCCAGGGCCGCCCGCAGCGCCGCGCCCGTCGCGACGAGGACGGCCGCGCCCCTCGTCGGGCCGGTCGGCGCCCACCATGCAGCGCAGCAGCGTGGTCTTGCCCGCCCCGTTCGGCCCGACCAGCGCCGCCGCGCTCCCCGCATCCGGCGGGGCCTCGTCCTCCCGTTCGCGGTGTACATCGCCGCCGACGAGCTCGGCGCGTCCGGAGTGGTCGCCGTGGTCGTCACCGCCCTGCAGCTGCGCCGTGACAGCGACGCCGACGAGGCCGCCGAACGCCTCACCCAGCGCTCGCTGTGGGACGTGGTGGAGCTGCTCGTCACCGGCGTCGCGTTCGGACTGATCGGGCTGGACCTGCGGCAGGTCGCGGAGGAGGCGGGCCCCGAGCTCGGCCGGATGCTCGGGCACGCCGCGGTCGTCTGCGCGGTCGTGGTGGCCGTGCGGGTGCTGTGGCTGCTCGGGGTGTGGCTGCTCGTCCGCGGTTCGCGCGACCCGTCGAGCGCGCCGCGGACCGGGCGCGAGGTCACGGTCCTCGGCTGGTGCGGCATGCGCGGGCTCGCCACGCTCGCGCTGGCCCTGTCGGTGCCCGCCGTGACCGCGGACGGCACGCCGTTCCCGGCGCGCGCGGAGATCACAGTGATCGCCTCCGCCGTGCTGCTGGTGACGCTGCTGCTGGCCGGGCTGACGCTGCCCACCGTCGTCCGGATGCTCGGGGTGGCGGCGGACGCAGTGAGCGAGGAGGCCGCGGAGCGGACGGTGGCGCGGCGCGCGCAACGGGCGGCCCTGCGGCGGATGACGGAGGACGAGCGGCACGCCGAGCTGCCCGACGACGTCGCGGCCGCGCTGCGGGACCGGATCGGGCGGCTGGAGGCCGTGTTGGCGGGCGACCCGGTGAGCGCCGACGAGCGGCAGCGGCTGAAAGCCCTGCGCGCCGGCTGGGCCGGGCTGCGCCGGGTCCAGGCCGACGCGCTCGCCGCGACCCGCGCCGAGGTGCTGGCCGCGCGCCGCGAGCCCGGCGTCGACCCGGAGGCCGCCGACCGGGTGCTGCGCCGGCTCGACCTGCGCACCGTGCTGCTGGACTAGAGCGTGTCCCGTGGATCATGCGGGTGGGCTGCGGTAGATCTCTTCTGTGCTTGATCGCCACGACTTGACCGACGCGGAGTGGGCACGGCTGGAGCCGTTGCTGCCCGACCGGACACCGCGA
>NZ_JAHKRK010000244.1 GCF_019396355.1 Pseudonocardia nigra | reverse complement strand
ACCACCGGGCCCCGCGAAACTCATGCTGGACGTCGCAGCGTCGAGCGAGCAGGGCGGTGACCCAGGGGCACCTCGGGTGCATCAGCAGCCTGGCGGCTACCGACACAAGGATGGTGCACCAGTGAGCTGGGTCAGCAGCACTACGACCAGCTCCTCCTGCGGGTCCACCCAGAAGACCGTGCTGGCCGCCCCTCCCCAGCCGTACTCGCCGCGGCCAGTGGGTGCGCCGTACCGGACCGGGTCGAGGACAACCGCGAACCCGAGGCCGAAGCCCACTCCTTTCAACGGGGTCTCGGCGTAGAGCGGGCGGCCGAACGCGGCCAGGTCTGCCCCACCCGGAAGGTGGTTGCTGGTCATGTGGGCCAGCGTGCGGGGCCCGAGCAGGCGCACGCCGTCGAGCTCCCCTCCCCGCCGCAGCATCTCTGCGAACCGGAGGTAGTCGCCGATGGTGGAGACCAGGCCGCCGCCGCCGGACGGGGCGAGGGGTGGCTGGTGCACCTGTGCACCGAGGAGGTCGTCGGGCGCGGGCCCGTCCGGCCCGGCCACGTACAGGCGGGCGAGCCGGTCGAGGCCGTCGGCGGGCACGTGGAAGCCGGTGTCGGCCATGCCGAGCGGGCCGAAGACGCGCTCTTGCAGGAACGTCGGGAACGGCATCCCGGACACGGTCTCCACGAGCCTGCCGAGCACGTCGGTGCCGAGGGAGTAGTTCCACTCCGTTCCGGGCTCGAAGAGCAGGGGCTGCTCGCCGAGCCGGTCACAGGCCTGCTCCAGCGTGGTGTCGGCCGGCAGCCCCAGACCGAACCCGGCTGCCCGGTAGCGGGCGTCGACCGGGTGCACGCGGTGGAAGCCGTAAGTGAGGCCCGAGGTGTGGGTCATCAGGTTACGGACGCGCACCGGGCGCGTCGCGGGGACCGTGACCGGTGCCGACTCGTTGCCGCCGACGTACACGCGCTGGTTCGAGAAGGCGGGCAGGTGGTCGCCGACCGGGTCGTCGAGCCCGAACGCGCCCTCCTCGTAGAGCAGCATCGCTGCGACCGAGGTGATCGGTTTGGTCATCGAGTAGATGCGGAACAACGTGTCGGCCTCGACCGGCAGATCGTGCTCGGTATCCCGTCGACCGTAGCAGCTCAGGTGGGCCAGCATGCCCAGCCGGGCGACGGCGAGCTGGTAACCGGGCATCCGCCCGTCGTCCACGCGGGTCCGCAGGAAGCGGTCGAGCCGGGAGAGGCGGCCTGCGTCGAGGCCGACCTCCCCCGGCTCGACCTCCGGGAGCGGACCGCTCACGCCCGGGTGAGCTCGTCGCGCACGATCCGGGCGCCCGCCACCAGCGACTGGATCTTGCGTTTGGCCACGATGTGCTTGACTCCGGTCAGGGTGCAGTCGGTGTGCACCATGACGCGCTCGGCCGGGACGACGTCGAGCACCCGGCGGATCCCGGCAGCGACCTGTTCCGGGGTCTCGGCCACCAGGCTCTTGCCGTTGACGACACCGACGCCGAAGTCCATGTGGTCGGGGATCGAGGAGATCGCGTCGATGTCGGTCTGGTGGAACCCGTGGCTGGCCATCTCGTACTGGATCTGGTTGCAGTTGAGGTCCCACAGCCAGGGGAACAGCTTCGCCCCGCACAGCTCGGTGACGCCGGGCTGACCCTCCTGCTGGCCGTAGCAGATGTGGATGATCTTGTAGGCGTCGACGCCCTCGAACGCGGTGTTGATCGCCTCCACGACCCAGTCCGCGGGGTCGAAGAACGTGAGGACCTCGGCGAACTGGACGATCTCGACCCCGCGGCTGACCATGTCGCGCAGCTCGGCGTTCAGGGCGCGGGCCAAGTCCTGCGAGAGGGCCTTGATGTCGCCGTAGTGCTTGTCGGTGATCAGCGCCGACATGGTCGCGGGCCCGACGGCGGCCTGGATCTTGACCGGCTTGTCCGTCTGCTCCACCGCCGCCTCGACGATCGGCTTGAAGATGGGACGTTCCCAGCTGATCGGGCCCACGCAGGTCGGCTTGTACACCGGGACGTTCTCGAAGTGCCCCGCGCTGAGCGGGTCGCCGTAGGGGCGCAGTCCTTCGAGTCGGTCCATGTAGAAGTGGAAGATCTCGCCCTGCTCGTAGTCGCTGTCGCTCTCGTAGTGCTGGCACCCGTCGGTGACGACGTCCAGGCCCGCGTCGGTCATGTCCTTGATCGCGAGGGCGACCGCGTTGCGGTAGTTGGATCGCATCTCGAAGCTCGGGAACTCCGGGGAATGCACACCGCTGAGGGGGAACACCTTCCCGCGCAGGAACATCGGGCGGGGGTAGGAGCCCACGATCGTGGTCGGGAGGAGAACGTCCTCACCGCGGATCTGCACCATTGGTCATCCTTTCGGGAAAGACGGACGAGTCGTCCTGGAAGAAGTGTCGGGCGGGGACCGGTTCGGGTCTGCGCTCGCGCAGGACGGAAGCAGGCGCCGCGTTCGTCCCTCTGAGCTGTCGAATCCGTTAGCCGAGTCGCGCGGCGAACTCGGCGACGATCTCCCCGAGGGTCTCGCCGCAGTCCTCGGGCATGTTGTGCCCGCCGTCGGGCAGCCGGACGTGGGTGAGGTCGGCCGCGCCCGGCGCCAGCTGCTGGAACATGGCGTCCGCCGCGCCCGCGATGGGGTCGTGCTCCCCGTACACGGTCAGGAACGGCATCGCCGAGCCGCTGAGCACCGCACGGGAGTCGCGGACCGCCTGGGCGGACGGGTCGTCGGGGGTCACCGGGATCAGGGCGGGGAAGGCACGGGCCCCTGCCTTGTACGACTCGTCCGGGTAGGGCGCGTCGTAGGCGGCCACGACCTCGGCAGGCAGTGGTGCCCGGCACGCCCTCGCCACGATCGGGCCGACCTCGAACACGTCCGTCGTGGCGGCGAACTCCTGCCACGACCGCAGCGCCTCGTTGGCCGGCATGTCCCCGGTGGGGTACCCGTGGTTGCACGCCACGTAGCCGGCGGCCAGCCCCTCCACCGCGGTGACGGCGCGCAGGCCGACCAGCCCACCCCAGTCGTGGCCGAGCAGCACGGCGTCCCGCACGTCCAGACCGGTCAGGAAGTCGACGAGCCAGCGGACGTGCCGCTCGTAGGTGTAGTCGGCGACGTAGGACGGTTTGTCGGAACGCCCGAAGCCGACCAGATCGGGGACGATCACCCGCAGGCCGGCCTTGACCAGCGGGGCGACGGTGTGGCGGAACATGAACGCCCACGTCGGTTCCCCGTGCAGGAGCACGACGGGGCGTCCGGACGGGTTGCCCTCGTCGAGGTGGTGCATCCGCAGCGGGCCCAGCTGCGGATCCTCGATCGTCAGGTACCTGGGTTCGAAGTCGAACTCCGGCAGGCCCGCGAAACGCTCGTCCGGGGTACGCAGCACGGCCATCGATCAAGCTCCTCACGTCCCGCGGAAGAACAGCGCGGACGGACGCTATGAGGCCGCCCCGCTTCGGCGATAGCTCGGACGGGGACGAATCCCGGCTTGCGAGCCGTCCCCGGCGGCGCATTCGGCCGGTGCTGGTCCGGCGGGGCGAAAAAGCCGACGGACGTGATCCTCCGCGGACCTATTCGCCGGCCCGGCCCCGCGGCCAGGCTGTGCCGACACTCGACGGTGGAGGTCTCCGAGAGGCACGCGGATCTCGGCGCCGCGGCCCGCTGGGAGCGCGGTTCGTCGGGGTACGGCCCCGCCCGGTCGGCAGGTGTTCCGCACCCGCCCGACCGAAGTCACAACGATGTGAGAGGAGCAGTGCCATGGGTCGTTTCGACGGCAAGGTCGTCCTGGTCACCGGTGGAGCGCGCGGTCAGGGCCGCTCGCACGCGCTGGAGTTCGCCAAGGAGGGCGCCGACATCGTCGTCGCCGACATCGCCAAGCAGGTCGAGACGGTGCCCTATGCGATGGCGACCGACGAGGACCTGTGCGAGACGGTGAAGCTCGTCGAGGCGCTCGACCAGCGATGTGTCGCGGTCACGGCCGACTTCCGTGACACCGACGGGGCGACCGCAGCGGTGTCCGCCGCCGTCGAGCAGTTCGGCAAGCTGGACATCCTGCTGGTCAACCACGGCCTGCTGTCGCTGTCGTCGGTCATGGAGATGAGCGACCAGGTCTGGGACGACGTCATCGGCTCCGACCTCACCGGCGTGTTCAGGCCGTACGTGGGGCGCTGCCGCAGATGGTGGAGCAGAACCACGGCCGGATCGTGGTGACCGCCTCCATGGCAGGGCGGGTGGGGCTGCCGACGGTCGCGCACTACTGCGCGGCGAAGTGGGGCGTGATCGGCCTGGTGAAGTCGGTCGCGCGGGAGGTCGCGGCCAACAACGTCACGGTGAACGCGGTGTGCCCCACCAACGTCAACACCGACATGATCCACAACCCGGACTTCTACGCGCTCTTCGCCCCGGGCATCGAGAACCCGAGCCGCGAACAGGTCATCCCGGGGTTCCAGTCGCTCAACGCGATCCCGGTCCCGTGGATCGAGCCCATCGACATCTCCAACGCGATGATGTTCCTGGCCTCCGACGAGGCTCGTTACATCACCGGGGAGGCCCTGCACGTGAGTGCGGGCTGGAACGCGTTCAACGCGGCCTGAGCGACGAGGATGACGGGCACCGCACCCGAACCCGGCATCGACACCGCGCCCGCCGACCCGCTGCGCGACGACCCCGCCACGGTCTACGCGGGTGTCGCGGGCGAGGTCGTCGGGCGCGAGGAGCAGTTGCGCGCGATGCTCGCGGTGCTCGTCGCCGGTCGGAACCTGTTGCTCGAGGGCCCGCCGGGCACGGGTAAGTCGACCGCGCTGCGGGCGATCGCCCGCCACTGCGGCGTTCCGCTGTCGATGGTCGAGGGCAACGCGGAGATGACGCCGCAGAAGATGCTGGGCCATCACGACCCGGCCGCGGTGCTGCAGCACGGGTACCGGGCCGAGGACTTCGTCCCGGGGCCGCTGCCCGCGGCGATGGATGCCGGTGGCCTGCTCTACGTCGAGGAGTTCAACCGGCTGCCCGAGGACACGCTCAACACCCTGCTGACGGCGATGTCAGAGGGTGAGCTGACGGTGCCGCGGTTCGGGCTGGTGACCGCGAAGCCGGGATTCCGGGTCATCGCGGCCATGAACCCCTACGACAACATCGGCACGACGAGGGTGAGCGTCTCGGTGTATGACCGCCTCTGCCGCCTGTCGGTCGGCTACCAGTCGGAGGCGGAGGAGATCGAGATCGTGCTGCGGCGCACGGCCGCGGAGAAGGAGCTCGCCCGGACGGCGGTGCGGCTCGTGCGTCTCACCCGGACGCATCCGCAACTGCGGTCGGGATGCTCGGTGCGCGGCGCGATCGACCTCGTACTCCTGGTCCGTGCCCTGCGCGAGCTGGGCGGTCGGCCCGCGGACGGGGACGACATGCGTGCGGCGGCCCGGCTGGCGCTGTCCAGCAAGATCGTCGTGGACGAGGCGTTCGGTCTGACGGCGGAGGACATCATCGACAGCGTTCTCGACGAGGTGGTCGGTGCGCCGGCCGACGCGGGGCCGCAGCCGTGACGGCTGCGCCCGACCCCGGAACAGGCCGATCGCGTGGCGGGCCGGTGGTCGGCCGGGAACAGGACGCCGCCGTGCTGCGGGCGGCGCTCCGGGCCGGCCGCCACGTCCTCCTCGAGGGCCCGGCCGGTGCCGGCAAGACGCTGCTGCTGCGCCATGTCTGCCGGGACCGGCGGGTCGTCGAGGTGAACGCGACCACGGTCTTCTCGGCGGGCGGCCTCGTGGGACGGACGGACCCGGGGCGGGCGCTGGTGTCGGCGACATCCGCGCATCGGCCTGCCCGTGCCGGCGCGCGACCATTCCTCCCGGGGGCGCTCGTCGAGGCGATGCGGGCCGGGGCGGTCCTCGTCCTGGACGAGGCGAACCGCCTCGCTCCCGATGCGTTCGCCGTTCTCGTGCCGGCGATGTCCGAGGGCGAGCTCACGGTGCCGGGGCTCGGCCAGGTGGCGGCCGCGGCGGGATTCCGCGTCGTGGCCGTCGCGAACCCGCAGGACCGGATCGGAACCGGAGCGATTCCCGCGGCCTTCCTGGACGGGCGGTGCGGATCCTGATCGGGCATCCCGGCGACGCCGACGCGCGGCGGATCGTCGCCGCGCAGATACCGGGCGCGGCGCGCCAGCTGGTCGCGCGGGCCGTCGCGGTGGTGCGCGCCAGCAGGCGGCATCCCGAGGTCGCCATCGGGTCCTCGATCCGGGGGGCGATCGACCTGTGCGCGGTGGCGGGCGCGCTCGCCGCTCTCGCCGGGGCCCACCCCGGCCGGACCCGCGGTACGGGCGTCGTCGGAGGACGACCAGCGGCGGGCCGCGCGCCTGGCGCTCTCCTCCCGCCTGCATCTGGCCGCGTACGCCGGTCGCCCGGTCGAGGCCGTGATCGACGAGCTGTGGGACGACGTGCTGCTCGGTGAGCACCGGGCCCGGCCCGGCATCGGGCACCGGTTGCCGCCCAGCGTGCTCACCACGGGGGAGGAGGCGACCGGCCCGGTCCCACCGCCGACCGTCCCGGACGCCCCGGCGGACGCAGGCGGCTCCACGGCCCCGGCCGACCCGGCGATGCCGGACGCCGGTGGTGCGTCGGCGGGTTCGACCGGTACGGGGGGCGCGGGCGCCGCGCCGGGAGGCGGTCGGGGCGAGGAGCAGGCCCCCGAGATGGTGCTGCGCGAGACCGAGGCGGCCCTCGCGGCGTTCGTCGCGGAGTCGGCCGCCCCGGACGAGGTCGCGGCGCTCGGCGCCGCCCCGGGTCCGCAGGAGGTCCGCCGGCTCGTCGAGGCCGCGAGCCGCGTCGTCGTGCGCAAGCTCGCCGGAGCCCGCACCGTCCGCGCCGCCGGGTCGCGGATGGCCGCCGTGCGCTACAACTTCCGCTCCGACGACCTCGATCTCGACCGCACGGTCGAGGAGCTCGTGGCGAACCCGATTCCGAGCTGGTCCGACATCTGGGTCCGCGACCGGGTCCCGCGCCGCCGGGGAGTGGTGCTGATCCTCGACGTGAGCGGCTCGATGCGAGGTGAGCCGCTCCTGCACGCCGCCACGGCCGCAGGAGCGGCGACCCTCGCCCTCACCGGTTCGGACGATCTCACGGTCGTCGCGTTCTGGCGCAGCTCCGCGGTCCTGCTCGCTCCCGGTGAGCCGTCAGGCGCGCTGCCCGTGGTGAGCCGGGTACTGGCGCTGCGTCCGTGGGGTCTCACCGACATCGCCGGTGGCCTCACCCGCGCCGCCCAGCTGCTGGACCGGATGCCGACCCCGCAGCGGCAGGCACTCGTGATGACCGACGGGCGGGCCAACGCCGGGCCCGATCCGGTCGGCGTCGCGGCGCGGTTCGCCCGGCTGGACGTGCTCGCGACCGACGGCTCGCCCGCGACCCTGCAGCGCTGCCGGGCACTGGCCTCGGCCGGCCACGGCACCTGCCGCTCCTACGACGGCCTCGACGAGCTGCCGCTGCGCCTGTCCGAGCTGCTCAGCGGCTGACCGGTGGGCCCCGCCCGGCGCGGCGCGGGCCCCACCGGGGGTTCACGCCACGTTCGCGGCGTTCCAGCCGGCCGCCACGTGAATGGACTCGCCGGTGATGTAGCGGGCGTCCTCCGAGGCGAGGAACAGCATGACGTTGGAGACGTCCTGCATCTCCAGCCAGGGGATCGGGATGGCGTTGACCGAGACGAAGGCGTCGAGCACGTCCTCCTTCTTCGGCTTGTCCGGGTGGGGTGCGAACGCGCCGTACATGTGCTCGTTCTGGATCATCGCCGTGTCCACGTTGGTCGGGCAGACGGCGTTGACGGTGATCCCGTGCGGTGCGAGCTCCAACGCGGCGGTCTTCATCAACCCGATGCAGCCCCACTTCGCCGCGCAGTAGTGCGCCAACCCGGGAACGGCGGTGCGGCCGACGATCGACGAGGTCACGATGATCCGTCCCGAGCCGTGCTCGACCATCGTCGGGATCACCGCGCGCATCGACTTGAACACCCCGGTGAGGTCCGTGGCGATCATGTCGTCCCACTCGGGGTCGGTGATGTCGGCGAACGAGGCGTGACCGACGATCCCGGCGTTGGCCAGCAGGATGTCGACGGTGCCGAGCTCGGCGACCGCCCGCTCCACCACGCCTGCCATCGCCGCGCTGTCCGCGACGTCGGCCTGGACGGCCACGCAGCGCCGGTCGAGTGCCTCCACCAGCTTCACCGTCTCGGCGAGGTCGTCGGGTCCCGACATCGGGTAGTGGACGCTGGGCGTCTGGGCCGCGATGTCGCACACCACGATGTCGGCGCCCTCCCGGGCGAAGGTGAGTGCGTGGTTGCGGCCCTGGCTACGGGCACCCCCGGTGATCAGGGCGACCTTGCCCTCCAGCTTTCCGGCCATGGTTCCTCCACGTGCGTCGTCGGACGGAACGGGACCGACCCACGATGGCGGAGGGCGGGGACCGGGGGCACCGTCCGGGGAGGGCGAGCGCTGGGCGTTGCGACGTCTCCCGGAGAGGGCGCGGAGTGTGTCAGAGTGAGTCACGTCGGCGCAGGTCCGGGCCGACACCATACGTGGGGGGGCATCGAACCGGACGTATGGCAGGGACAGGCCGATGGCGGTCGGAGGCACGGACAGGGACGGGGTTCTCGCGCGCGCGTGGCACCTGCTCGACACGGGAGGTGACCTCCCGTCCGAGCTGCCCTCGACGATCCGCTACTCGTGGATGCGCAGCCGGCTCGCCCATGTGCCCCGCGACCGGATCGACGTCCCGTTCACGGAGGCGGCAGGCGCAGGCGACCGGCTGCGGCTGGCCGCGGAACCCGTCCTCGGCAGGTTCGCCGAGCAGCTGGGCGGCACCCAGGTCGCCATCGTGCTCGCCGACCGGGAGGCGCGGGTCATCGGGCGGTGGGCAGGGGAGACCAGCCCCCTGCGGCGGCTCGCGAAGGCCTCGATCGAGGAAGGGTCCGTGCTCGCGGAGGAGTACGCGGGCACGAACGGCGTCGGAACGGCGCTGGAGACGCTCACCCCGGTGGCGATCCGCGGCGCGGAGCACTACACCGAACCGCTGCAGCGGTTCGTCTGCGTCGGGGTGCCGATCCGCCATCCGCTGACCCGCCGGGTCGAGGGCGTGCTGAACCTGTCGTGCCCGGTGGGCGACGGCAACGGGCTGCTGCTTCCCACGGTGCTCGACCTGGGCAGGCAGATCGAGCACGAGCTGACGAGCCGGTCGTCGCTGCACGACCAGGTGGTGTTCGAGGAGTTCCTCGCCCGCAGCAGGCTGACCTCGGCAGCGCTCGTCGCCCTGGGCGGCCAGTTCATGCTCACCAACTTCTCTGCGGCGAGCCTGCTGCAACCCAGCGACCAGGCTCTTCTGTGGCAGCAGGCGGCCGAGTCGTTCAGCGAGGAGACCACGGTCACCCGGATCTTCCGCCTCGGCACCGGGGAGGAGACCCACGCCCGCTGCACGCCCGTGCGGATCGCGAACCGGGTGGTCGGCGCGCTGATCGAGGTGGACAACGAGGCCGCGCCGCGCCGGCGACGTGCGCACCTCACTGCGGTGGTCTCGCCGTTCCGCAGCGGGGCGTGGGTCGAGCTGGAACGCGCACTGGCCTCGTTCGCCCTCGGTCCTGGCGACCGGCTTCGGCTGCTCGGCGAGCAGGGCAGCGGCAAGGCCACCCTCGCCGAGCGCATTCACCACCGGCTCGTCACCGAGGCAGGCCGGCCGGCCCCGGATCTCACCGTGCTGCGCTGCGAGGCCCCGGACCTCGACGCGGACACTTGGGCAGCGGTCGAACGTCGGCTGGGCGACCCGAACGGCACCCTCGTGGTGTGCGGGATCGACCGGCTGACGGCCGACGCCGCCGGTCGGCTCCTCGAACTGCTGGACGGCGCGCCCGACCCGCCGCTGTTCGTCACGACCTGCGCGCGCGGCGCCGACGCGGACTACCGGGTGCTCGACCACGGGTTCGGCCACCAGGTCCTGCGGGTGCCCCCGCTGCGGGAGCGCCGCGACGACCTCCCCGACCTCGTCTACGAGACGATCCGGCTGCACTGCCATCCCGTCCGGCGGGTGACCCACCAGGCGATGGCCGCACTGATCTCCTATCACTGGCCGGGGAACCTCCGCCAGCTCGTCGCCACGATCGCGGAGGCCACCGCCGTGAGCGGCGTCGATCTGGATCTGCCGCACCTCCCCGAGAGCATCCGCGCGTGCGGCCTGGGCCGCCGCAGGCTGACCCGCATGGAGGAGATCGAGCGGGAGGCCATCACCCAGTCGTTGCGCGAGAACAGCGGCAACAAGAACCGGACGGCGGCGAGCCTGGGTGTTGACCGCCTCCGAGGATGACGACCTGGCGCGCGATTCCCGCCATTGACGGTGACGACGGACGACTCGCCTCCGCGGCGTTCGTCGGCGCCGCCACCGTGACGATCAACAGGCCCGTCCCAGCATCGGGCACGCCGGCTCCTCGCCCAAGGTCGTCATCGTGGCGTGCCGAGCCCACCTGACCAACGCTGTCGGCGCGGCGCACCGTCGGGGGCGTGGCCCACACCAGCTGACCCCTGGCGGCTGCGGGCCTGGTAGACCACGCTCGTGCGCCGTGCCCCCACCCCGACTCGATGATCGGCATCGCCGACCCCGGCCAGGCCGAGACCGACCTCGCCGGCGGGACGCTGACCTGCCCGTCGTGCACCGGCCCGCTGCAGCCCTGGGGGGCACGCCCGGGCCCGCACCGTGCGCGACCACGGCACGACCACAGTGGCCCTACGACCGCGGCGGGCCCGCTGCCGCACCTGC
>NZ_JAHKRK010000243.1 GCF_019396355.1 Pseudonocardia nigra | reverse complement strand
AAGGCCCCCAGGCCTCAGACTTTGCTTCGGGCTAGACGCACCAATGCCAACCGAGCTCAGCCGGACCCGACCCGATTCTCATACCTCGTGGCGGCCGAAGGCCATGGGGGACTTTGCTGCAATCCGGGGGGCTGCCTCAGGCGCCGGAGCGCTTGAAGATCTTGTTGCCGAGCCAGACCAGCGGGTCGTACTTCCGGTCGACCACGCGCTCCTTGAGCGGGATCAGCGCGTTGTCCGTGATCTTGATGTGCTCGGGGCAGACCTCGGTGCAGCACTTGGTGATGTTGCAGTAGCCCAGGCCGTGCTCGTCCTGGGCGTCGTCGGCGCGCCGCGGCGCCGTGTCGAGCGGGTGCATGTCCAGCTCCGCCACCCGCATCAGGTAGCGCGGACCGGCGAAGGCCTCCTTGTTCTCCTCGTGGTCGCGCACCACGTGGCAGGTGTTCTGGCACAGGAAGCACTCGATGCACTTGCGGAACTCCTGGCCCCGCTCCACGTCGACCTGCTGCATCCGGTAGTCACCCGGCGCCAGGTCCTCCGGCGGTGCGAAGCTCGGGATCTCCCTGGCCTTGGTGTAGTTGAACGACACGTCGGTGACCAGGTCGCGGATCACCGGGAACGTCCGCAGCGGCGTGACCGTGATGACCTCGTTCTCCTCGAACGTGGACATCCGGGTCATGCACATCAGCCGCGGCTTGCCGTTGATCTCCGCGCTGCACGAGCCGCACTTGCCGGCCTTGCAGTTCCAGCGGACGGCCAGGTCCCCGGCCTCGGTCTGCTGGAGCCGGTGGATGATGTCGAGGACGACCTCGCCCTCGTTCACCTCCACCGGGTAGTCGACGAGCTCCCCCTTCTCGGAGTCACCCCGCCACACGCGGAAGTGCGCGTCGTAACTCATGCCTCTCCCCCTGCCGCATCGGCGCGGTGGCCGCCCAGCTCCTCGCCGGTGTAGTACTTCTTCAGCTCGTCGAGCTCGAACAGGTCGAGCAGCTCCGGCCGCATCGGCACCTGCTCCTGGCGCACCAGCTCGACGTCGTCCTCGCCCAGCGCCGACAGCACGAGCAGCACGTGCCGCCAGTCGGCGTCCATCACGGGGAAGTCGTCGCGGGTGTGCCCGCCACGGCTCTCCTGGCGCTCCAGTGCCGCCTTCGCCACGCACAGCGAGACGAGCAGCATGTTCCGCAGGTCCAGCGCGAGGTGCCACCCCGGGTTGAACACCCGGTGGCCCTCGACCCGGACGGTGCGGGTCCTGGCCACGATGTCCTGGAGCTTCTTGAGCGCCATCTCCATCTCGTCGGCCTTACGGATGATCCCGACGAGGTCGTTCATCGTCTTCTGCAGCTCGAGCTGCACCACGAACGGGTTCTCGCCGCCCTCGCCTGCGCTGGAGAACGGCAGCAGCGCCCGCTGCTCGGCCTCGGCCACGTCGTCGACGGCCACCGCGGGGCGCACCCCGGCGAGCCCGTCGACGTAGGCCGACGCTCCCGCGCCCGCCCGCCTGCCGAACACGAGCAGGTCCGACAGCGAGTTGCCGCCGAGCCGGTTGGAGCCGTGCATCCCACCCGCGACCTCACCCGCCGCGAACAGCCCCGGGACCTTCGACATCGCCGAGTCGGGCTCGACCTCGACCCCACCCATCACATAGTGGCAGGTGGGACCGACCTCCATCGGCTCCTTGGTGATGTCGACGTCGGCCAGCTCCTTGAACTGGTGGTACATCGACGGCAGCCGCTTCTGGATCTCCTCCGGCTTCAGCCGGGAGGCGATGTCGAGGAACACGCCGCCGTGCGGGCTGCCCCGGCCGGCCTTGACCTCGGAGTTGATCGCCCGGGCCACCTCGTCGCGGGGCAGCAGCTCCGGGGGACGCCGGTTGTTGTCGGCGTCGGTGTACCAGCGGTCCGCTTCCTCCTCCGTGGTGGCGTACTGTTCCTTGAACACGTCCGGGACGTACTCGAACATGAACCGCTTGCCCTCGGAGTTGCGCAGCACGCCGCCGTCGCCGCGCACCGACTCCGTGACCAGGATCCCCTTCACCGACGGCGGCCAGACCATGCCCGTCGGGTGGAACTGCAGGAACTCCATGTTGATGAGCGTGGCGCCCGCGCGCAGGGCGAGCGCATGGCCGTCGCCGGTGTACTCCCAGGAGTTGCTCGTGACCTGGTAGCTCTTGCCGAGCCCGCCGGTGGCCAGCACGATCGCCGGCGCGTCGAACCGGACGAAGTTGCCGGTGCTGCGGTAGTAGCCGAAGCACCCCGCGATGCGTCCGCCGTCCTTGAACAGCTCGGTGATCGTCGTCTCGTGGAAGACGCGGATGTTCGCCTCGTAGTCGCCGGTCGCCCGGTAGTCCTCCTGCTGCAGCGACACGACCTTCTGCTGCAGCGTGCGGATCATCTCCAGGCCGGTGCGGTCGCCGACGTGCGCCAGCCGCGGGTACGTGTGCCCGCCGAAGTTCCGCTGGCTGATCTTGCCTTCCTTGGTGCGGTCGAACAGCGCCCCGTAGGTCTCGAGCTCCCAGACGCGGTCAGGCGCCTCCTTGGCGTGCAGCTCGGCCATCCGCCAGTTGTTGAGGAACTTGCCGCCGCGCATCGTGTCGCGGTAGTGGACCTGCCAGTTGTCGTTGGGGTTGACGTTCCCCATCGCCGCCGCGCAGCCGCCCTCGGCCATCACCGTGTGAGCCTTGCCGAACAGCGACTTCGAGATGATGGCGGTGCGCTTGCCCTGGGCACGCGCCTCGATCGCGGCCCGCAGCCCGGCACCCCCTGCGCCGATGACGACGACGTCGTACTCGTGTCGCTCGATTTCAGTCATCTGCCATCACCTTCAGTTGATGATCCGCAGGTCGGGGATCCAGCCCGCCGACACCGCCATGATGTAGAAGTCGGTGAACGCCAGCGTCCCCAGTGTGATCCAGGCGAGCTGCATGTGCTTGGTGTTCAGCCAGGAGACCTGCTGCCACATCTTGTAGCGCATCGGGTGCTTCGAGAAGTGGTTCAACCGGCCGCCGATGATGCTCCTGCAGGAGTGGCACGAGAGCGTGTAGGCCCACAGGAACACCACGTTGACCAGCAGGATGATGTTGCCCAGCCCGAGGCCGAACTCGCCGTCGGCCGTCATGAACGCGTAGATCGCGTCATAGGTGTTGATGATCGAGATGAGCGCAGCGGCGTAGAAGAAGTACCGGTGCAGGTTCTGGCCGAGCAGCGGGAACCGAGTCTCGCCGGTGTACCGCGAGTGCGGCTCCGCGACCGCGCACGCCGGCGGCGACAGCCAGAACGACCGGTAGTACGCCTTGCGGTAGTAGTAGCAGGTGAGCCGGAACAGCAACAGGAACGGCAGCGTCAGTGCGGCGTAGGGCAACCACCAGACATCGGGCAGGAACCGTCCGAAGTGCGCTGCTTCCTCGATACAGCCGTTCGACACGCACGGCGAGTAGAACGGCGTGAGGTAGTTGTACTGCTCGACGTAGTACCACTCCTGCATGAAGGCCCGCACCGTCGCGTAGGCGACCCACGCGGTGAGGCCGACGAATGTGGCCAGCGGCGGAAGCCACCACCGGTCCGTGCGGAGGGTCCGTGCCGCGATCTGCGCCCGCCCTGCGGACGCGTCTGTGGTGGATGACACGTCAGGGAGTCCTCATCTTCTGCAATGCCGACGGCGTCGGCAGAAGACGGCACACCCCGGTTACGGAGAGATGCCACGCCACGACGTCGGGTCGTCTGGATCTCGTGGGAGCCTACGACGAAACCCATGATCCCGACGGCCGGGGCAGGCCGAAGAAGTTCCGTGAGATGGCCGATCGTGACGAGGAACACGTGGCCGCACTCTCCTCCGCCCACGCGCCCCGTCTCCGGCTGTGCGCCCCGTCGACGGGGCGCACCGACCGGGACGGGGCGCGTGGACGCGCGAGCGCCCCGCGGACGGCGGGAACCGTTCGCGGAGCGCTCGTACGGGACCGGTCAGGGGCGCCTGCGGCGCGAGCCCGTGGTGGCGGCGAGGTAGTCGCGGTTGAGCTGGGAGATCACGTCGAGCGGGATCTCCTTCGGGCACGCCACGCTGCACTCGCCGATGTTCGTGCAGCCCCCGAAGCCCTCGGCGTCGTGCTGCTCGACCATTGTCACGACGCGCTCGTTGCGCTCGGGCTGGCCCTGGGGCAGCTCGCCGAGGTGGGTGATCTTGGCTCCGAGGAACAGCGACGCCGACCCGTTCGGGCACGCCGCGACGCAGGCGCCGCAGCCGATGCACGCCGCAGCCGTGAACGCCCGGTCGGCGTTCGGCTTCGGCACCGGCGTGGCGTGGGCGTCCGGCGCGGACCCGGTCGGGGCGGAGACGTAGCCCCCGGCGGCGATGATCCGGTCGAGCGCGCCACGGTCGACCACCAGGTCCTTGACCACGGGGAACGCACCGGCCCGGAACGGCTCGATGGTGATCGTCTCGCCGTCACGGAAGTGCCGCAGGTGCAGCTGGCAAGCGGTGGTCGCCTTCTGCGGGCCGTGCGCGAACCCGTTGATCACCATGCTGCAGGTGCCGCAGATGCCCTCGCGGCAGTCGTGGTCGAACGCCACCGGCTCGTCGCCGTCGAGGATGAGCTTCTCGTTGAGGACGTCGAGCAGCTCGAGGAACGACATGTCCTCGTCGGCGTCGTCGACCTGGTACCCGACCAGGCGGCCCTTGTCGTCGGGTCCGGACTGACGCCAGACCTTGAGTGTGAGTCTCACTTGTAGCTCCGCTGGCTGGGGGTGACGTACTCGAAGTTCAGGTCCTCCTTGTGGAGGACCGGGGCCTGCCCGGAGCCGGTGTACTCCCAGGCGGCGACGTAGGAGTAGTTCTCGTCGTCGCGACGGGCCTCGCCGTCCTCGGTCTGGCTCTCGGCCCGGAAGTGGCCGCCGCAGCTCTCGGCGCGGTGCAGCGCGTCCAGGCACATGAGTTCGGCCAGCTCGAAGAAGTCGGCGACGCGGCCCGCCTTCTCCAGCGACTGGTTGAGCGTGGCACCCGAGCCGGGCACCTTCACGTTGGTCCAGAACTCGCGGCGCAGCTCGGGGATGCGGTCCAGGGCCTTGCGCAGGCCCTCCTCGGTGCGCTCCATGCCGCAGTACTCCCACATGAGCTTGCCGAGCTCGCGGTGGAACGAGTCCACGGTGCGGGTGCCGTCGATCGACAGGAGCTTCTCGATCCGCTCCCGGACCGACCGCTCGGCCTCCTGGACGGACTCGTGGGCGGGGTCGACCGGCGAGGGCTTCTCGCTCGCGAGGTAGTCGCCGATCGTGTTCGGCAGCACGAAGTAGCCGTCGGCGAGGCCCTGCATCAGCGCGCTCGCACCGAGCCGGTTGGCGCCGTGGTCGGAGAAGTTCGCCTCACCGACCACGAACAGGCCGGGGATGCTGCTCTGCAGGTCGTAGTCGACCCACAGCCCGCCCATCGTGTAGTGCACCGCCGGGTAGATGCGCATCGGGACCTCGTAGGGGTCCTCCCCGGTGATGCGCTGGTACATCTGGAACAGGTTGCCGTACTTCGCGGCCACGGCCTCGCGGCCGAGCCGGTTGATGGCATCGGCGAAGTCGAGGTAGACGCCCAGCCCGCCCGGGCCGACGCCGCGGCCCTCGTCGCACACGTTCTTCGCCGCGCGGCTCGCGATGTCGCGCGGCACGAGGTTGCCGAACGCCGGGTAGATCCGCTCGAGGTAGTAGTCGCGCTCGTCCTCGGGGATGTCGCGGGGCGGGCGGTCGTCGCCGGTGCGCTTGGGCACCCACACGCGGCCGTCGTTGCGCAGCGACTCGCTCATCAGGGTCAGCTTCGACTGGTGCTCGCCGCTGACCGGGATGCAGGTCGGGTGGATCTGGGTGTAGCAGGGGTTCGCGAACAGCGCGCCCTTGCGGTGCGCCCGCCAGCTCGCCGTGACGTTGCAGCCCTTGGCGTTCGTCGAGAGGTAGAAGACGTTGCCGTAGCCGCCGGACGCGAGCACGACCGCGTCGGCCAGGTGGGTCTCGATCTCACCGGTGACCATGTCTCGGGCCACGATGCCGCGCGCGTGGCCGTCGACGACGACCAGCTCGAGCATCTCGTGGCGGGAGTGCATCGTCACGGTGCCGGCGTCGATCTGGCGCTCGAGGGCCTGGTAGGCGCCCAGCAGCAGCTGCTGGCCGGTCTGGCCGCGCGCGTAGAACGTCCGGGACACCTGCGCACCGCCGAACGAGCGGTTGTCCAGCAGGCCGCCGTACTCACGGGCGAACGGCACGCCCTGCGCCACGCACTGGTCGATGATCTGCCGGCTGATCTCCGCCAGCCGGTGCACGTTGGACTCGCGGGCGCGGAAGTCGCCGCCCTTGACCGTGTCGTAGAACAGCCGGTAGACGCTGTCGCCGTCGTTGCGGTAGTTCTTCGCCGCGTTGATGCCGCCCTGGGCGGCGATCGAGTGGGCCCGGCGCGGGCTGTCCTGGTAACAGAACGAGCTGACCTGGTAGCCGAGCTCGCCGAGGGTGGCCGCGGCGGAGCCGCCGGCGAGGCCGGTCCCGACCACGATGATCTTCATCTTGCGCTTGTTGGCCGGGTTGACCAGCTTCAGGCCGAAGCGGCGGCGCTCCCACCGGGTCTCGATGGGGCCGTCGGGGGCCGCGGTGTCGGCGACCGGACTGCCGACGGTGTAGTCGGAGTACGTAGTCATGCGGGGGCCACCAATCCGAACTGGACGGCGAACGGGACGGACAGGAAGCCCACGGTCAGCACGATCGCGAAGCCCAGGGCCACGGCCTTGATGCGCGCCTGCGAGGCGCCGCTGGAGAAACCGAGCGTCTGCAGCCCGCTCCACAGCCCGTGCCGGACGTGGAAGCCGACCGCGATCACGGCGAGCGTGTAGACCAGGGTCACGTACCAGAGGGAGAAGCCCGCGGTGACGTTGTCGAAGACCTCGCCGTGCACGCCGTTGGGGTTCAGCGTGCCCGTGGTCAGGTCGAGGATGTGGTACACGACGAACAGGGCGATGATGACCCCGCCCCAGCGCATGGTCCGCGCCGCGTAGTTGGTCTGCACCGGCGGCCGGTGCGCGTACCGGACCGGACGCGCGCGACGGGCGCGCCGGGCCAGGATCGTGGCCGAGACGATGTGCGCGATCACCGCGACGAGCAGGACGATCCGCACCGCCCACAGCACGGTCCCGTGCGGCAGCGCCGGCTCACCGACGATGCGCAGCCAGGCGGCGTAGGCGTCGAGCGACTCCTCACCGAAGAACGTCTTGAGATTGCCGATCATGTGCGCGACGAGGTACAGCAGCAGGATGGCGCCGGAAACCGCCATCACTGCCTTCAGCTGGACCGAGGACCTCTTGCGCGTCCGTCGGGCCGGAGCCGGGACGCCGCCCGCGCGCTCCCGCAGAGTCACCATGGGGAACACCCTCCCTACCGCGATCAGGGGACGTCCAATGCATCGAGATGTCGCCTTCGATGTACGTAGGCTATGGCAGTGACGTTGACCCAGCTCGCGTACTTCGTCGCGCTCGCCGATGTGCGCAGCTTCACCCGTGCGGCCGAACTCACGGGCGTGGCGCAGCCCACGCTGAGCCGGCAGCTGCGCGCCCTCGAGGAGGAGCTCGGTGCCCCGCTGGTGGACCGCAACGCCCGCGAGGGGCCGGTGCTCACGCCGGCCGGGGAGGCGGTGCTCCCGCTGGCGCGCCGGATGCTCGCCGACTCCGAGAGCGCCCGCAGCGCGGTGGCCGAGATCGTCGGCCTGCGCAGCGGGCGCGTTCGGGTCGGGGCCACGCCGTCGCTGTGCATCGGCGTGGTGGCCGACGTGCTGCGCGTCTTCCACGAGCAGTACCCGGACATCCGGCTGGAGCTGGTGGAGGACGGGTCGCAGCCGCTGGTGCGGTCGCTGGCGCGCGGCGACCTCGACGTCGCACTGGTGATCGTCCCGCCGACCGGGATCGACCCCTCCCTGCACACCACCCCGATCCTGCGGGAACGACTGTCCGTGGCCTCCCCCGCCGCGGGGAGCGCCCCGTCCGCCCGGGGCTCGATGAGCATCCGCGAGCTGTCCCGACGACCGCTGGTGGTGCCCCGGCAGGGCTACGACGTCCGCGAGGTGACGCTGCAGGCCTACACGGATGCCGGCGTCACGCCCCGGTTCGCCGTGGAGGGCGGCGAGATGGACGCCGTGCTGCGGCTCGTCGAGGCGGGCACCGGCGTGGCCGTCGTGCCGGACCTGGTGTTCGCCGGGCGCCCCCGGCTGCGGCGCACCGTGCTCACCCCGCCGCTGTTCCGGACCGTGGCACTGGCCCGGCGCGCCGACCTCGCCCCCACCCATGCCGTGGGCGCCTTCCGCACCACGCTGCTGTCGTTCCTCGCCGAGCTCTCGGCCGGCGGCGGGTTCCCGGGCGACGTGCAGGTGCTGCACCGCCCGGACTCCTGACACACCCGGCGGGCGGCCCGTTCCGGAGTTAGCCTCGCCCCGTGGCCGATGCCGATGTCCACTTCTACTTCGACCCCGTCTGCCCGTTCGCCTGGATGACGAGCAAATGGGTGCGCAAGGTCCAGGCCCGGCGCGAGTACGCCGTCGACTGGCGGTTCATCTCATTGCGCCTGCTCAACTCCCACATCGACTACGACGCGCACTTCCCACCGGAGTACGAGGCCGGGCACACCGCAGGCCTGCGGCTGCTGCGCGTGGCTGCGCGCACCAGGGCCGAGCACGGGCGCGAGGCCATGGGACCGCTCTACGCGTCACTCGGAGCCCGGGTGTTCGACCACGAGACCGCGGGTGACGACGCGGAGCACCGCGAGGTGCGCGGCACCCGGGAGTTCGTCACGCCCGTGCTCGCCGAGGTGGGGCTGCCGGCCGAGCTGGCCGACGCCCTCGACGAGCCGTCGTGGGACGACGTGATCCAGGCCGAGACCGACGAGGCGCTCTCGCTCACCGGCAAGGACGTGGGCACTCCGATCCTGCAGTTCGAGCCGCCCGACGGCGTCGCGTTCTTCGGGCCGGTGATCAGCAGGCTGCCGGGCGACGACGAGGCCGTGGAGCTCTGGGACCACGTCATCGCGCTCGCCCGGTTCCCCGGCTTCGCCGAGCTGAAGCGCAGCCTCCGCGAACGGCCACAGCTGCGCGCGTTCGGCATCACCGAGGGCGAAGCCGGCATGCAGGAGGACTGGCACGGCGGGAGCCGCCGCCAGAAGAAGTAGCGGGTCCGGGGCGCGGGACGGCGTGCCCGCGATGAGTTCTCCCGGCGGCGGCGGTCTCACCTCCGACAGCGACACGGAGAACTGCGGAGGACGCCATGACCACGACCGACATCACCGCCACCACCGCCCGGCCCGCGGCGGCGGCCGCCCGGCCCACCGGGAACGCCCGCGACCTCGCCTGGGCCGGGATGCGGATCGTGGTCGGGTTCCTCTTCGCCTGCCACGGCGCGCAGGGCCTGTTCGGCGCCTTCGGCGGTATCGACGGGGCGGGCGGCGCGGTCGCCGTGCTGTCCTGGCCGGGATGGTGGGGCAGCGCGATCAACCTCGTCGGCGGCCTGCTGGTGCTGGTGGGGCTCTTCACCCGGGCCGCGGCGTTCGTGTCCTCCGGGGCGATGGCCTTTGCGTACTTCGCGGTGCACCAGCCGATGGGCGCCCTGCCCCTGCAGAACATGGGTGAGCCCGCCGCGCTCTACGCCTGGGTGTTCCTCGCGATCGCCGCGATCGGACCGGGCCGCTACGCGCTCGACAGCCTGCGCGGACGCGCCCGCCGGGCCTGACCGGCGCTCCGCCCACCCGACCGCCCGGCCCCGATCCGCCACCGACCCGTGGCGGGTCGGGGCGGCCGCCGTCATTCCTCCGGATCGGTGTCGCCGAGCTCCTCGACCTCCGCACCGTGCTCGGCGAGGGCCTCGCGCACCACTCGGTAGGCCACGCCGGCGCCGTAGCCCTTGCGGGCGAGCATGCCGGCCAGGCGCCTCCCCGCGGCCGCCCGCTCCTCCCGCGTGCTCACGGACATGCCGCGCAGCTTGCGGCCGACCAGCCGGTGGGCCCGCTCGGCCTCGGCGTCGTCGTCGATCTCCGTCAGGGCCTCCCCCGCGACCTCGTCGGCCACGCCCTTGCGCCGCA
The DNA here is from genome assembly GCF_019396355.1 of Pseudonocardia nigra. Classification (GTDB taxonomy): domain Bacteria; phylum Actinomycetota; class Actinomycetes; order Mycobacteriales; family Pseudonocardiaceae; genus Pseudonocardia; species Pseudonocardia nigra. The sequence continues at coordinate 850 of NZ_JAHKRK010000243.1, read as the reverse complement.
GCTCCACCGCCAGCGCGCGGCGGCCCAGCCCCCGCACGGCGTGCCGCGACCGCACCCACTGCTCGGCGAACGCGGCATCGTCGATGAGCCCGACCTCCCCGAATCGCGAGAGCACGGCATCGGCCGCCTCGTCGGGGACGCCCTTGCGGCGCAGTGCCTCCGCCAGCTCCTGTCGGGTGCGCGCCCGGTCGGTGAGCAGGCGCAGGCAGATGCTGCGGGCGACGCTCTCGGGATCGGCGTCCTCCTCGGGCCGGGCGCCGCCGCGCCGGCCCGCTCCCCCGCCGTCCTGCTCCTCCGCACCACGGCGCCCGGTGCGTCGCCCGGATCGCCGACCCTCCGGCGCGACCCCGCCGCCGTCCTCCGGCGGCGGGGCACCCGTGGCCCGCTCGTCGTCGATGGCGCGCCCATCATCCGGGCCCTTCGCGTGGCGCGTGGCGAAGTCGCGCCCGCCGTCGGAGCCACGTCTGCCGGAGGCACGTTCACCGGAGCCGCGCCCCGGGCGCGCCGCACCGCGCTCGCCCGACCGCGGCTCGCCACCCCGGCCGCGACGGCCTGCGCCGGCCCCGCGGCGCAGCGCCGACCCACCCAGCTCGGCCACCGGGACGTCGGCGCGGGGCGCACCCATGCCCTCGCCGTCGAGCCGGGCGAGCGCCTGCGCACTCGCCGGGTCGCCGCCGTCGACGCCAGGTGATCCGCCGATCGCGAAGGACGCGACGGGACCCGCCTCGCCGCGGGCGCCGTGGAACCCGCCGAGGTCGGCGAGATCGGCCGGACCGGCCGCGCGGTCGGTGGAGCCGCCGGCGAGCTCCGGCCGCTCCACCGCCGCCGGTTCGGGCAGACGCGCCACGGG
>NZ_JAHKRK010000242.1 GCF_019396355.1 Pseudonocardia nigra | reverse complement strand
ACCCGCTGGCGGGCGCTGCAGCGCATCACTACCAGCCCGTCGAAAATCGGGCGGATCGTCGCAGGAGCACTCGTGCTCACCCACTTCGAACACCAACTCCGAAACCAATCTTGCTGAGATCACCTCATTGAAGAAGCCGTACTCCGCAGTCTTTGGCAAGCCACTTGGGCAGGAGGACAGCGTTCTCTATAAGAAACTCTCACGACTGGCGCGCCTTCGTAACGACATAGTCCATAAGGGAACGCCGATCGACAGGAGCGAGGGTTGGTCGCTTGTAGTTGCCGCTCAACAACTGTTCGAGCTGCTCGACGCTAAGACCGATTTGTAGCTCTCAAGAGGAGAGAGGAGACGAGTCAGGAAGAAATAGGTGGTCAAGTCCTGTCGCATGCGAGATGATTGACCACATGCAGCACGCAACGACAGGCGAGAGAGTAGCAGCGTATCGCCGTCGACGTGGCTTGAGTCAGACCGCGTTGGCTGGACTTGTTGGCCGATCCGAGTCGTGGCTGTCGCAGGTTGAGCGAGGTGTGCGCTCGGTTGACCGCCTTTCAATCCTGCTCGACATGGCGAAGGTGCTGCATGTCGATGTGGAGGCGCTGACCGGTCGTCCATGGCAGTACGCCCCAAACGGCATGACGCTGGTCGATGATCTCGACAGCATTCGGCGTGTGCTCGTGCGGTACACCGCCCTGACCGGTGGCGCGGCCGCGATCGACGATCCGCTCCCTCCCGAGGCGCTGCACTCCCGGGCAGCTGACATCCACACGCAGTACCAGGCCGCCAACTACACTCGCGTGATCCGCGAGCTGCCCGAGCTGCTCGTCGCCGCCGATCGGGTGCAAATCTCAGGAAACGGAAACCGTGAGCACTTGCTCGGCTATGTATCGGTCTATGTGGTCGGCGCGAAGCTACTGACCAAGCTCGGTTCCGCCGACCTCGCAGCCGTAGCCGCCGATCGGGCTGCGATGACGGCTGGTGCGCTGGACTCCCTAGCCGCGCAGGGCATGGCCATCTATCAGGTCGTGTGCGCGCTGCTGCGGTCCGACCGCACCGAGGAAGCCGAGACGCTGGCGGTCACGATGGCGGAGCGACTGACGCCGCACGTCCGCTCCGATGAACCGTCGCTCCTGTCAATCACGGGTGCGCTCTGGCTGATTTCCGCCGTGATCGCCGGGAGGAACACCGACCGCACGCAGGCGTGGCGCCGGCTCGACCAGGCGGACGCGCTCGCCGCGTTGCTCGGGACCGACGCCAACCACGCCTGGACGGCGTTCGGGCCGACGAACGTTGCCATTCACCGAGTTTCGGTCGCGGCCGAGCTGGGCGATCCCACAGAAGCGCTTGCGGCTGCGGCGGCCGTGGACGTCGACCGGCTGCCTCCCGGCCTGCACAGCCGGCGGGCCCAGGTGCACCTTGATCTCGCCTGGGCGCAGTCGCAGCGGAAGCGCGACGCGGAAGCCACTCTGCACCTGCTGGAAGCGGAACGGGCCGCGCCCGAATCGATCCGCTACAACGTCATGGCGCGAGAGACCCTGCGCGAGATGCTGGGCCGGCAGCGCAAGAAGCCCACCCGCACTCTCACCGACCTCGCGGCGCGGGCCGGCGCACTGGAGTAGAACGGGCGCGTGACCGACGCCCTGACCCTCGTCGTCTGCGGCGCCCCGCTCGCGGAGCGCGCGCCCGACGCCGCCGCCGCGCTCGTCGGGCTCGGCTGGACGGTCACCGTCGTCGGCACGCCGGCCTCCCGAGGCTGGCTCGACCTCGACGGCGTCGAGCGCGCAACCGGCCGCCCCGTGCTGTTCGAGCAGCGACAAGCCGGCCAGGCGCGCGGACCGCGCCCCGTCGCCGTCGTCGCCTGCCCGCTGACGATGAACTCGGGAAGCAAGGCGGCCAGCGCGATCATGGACACCTACGCGACCGGGGTCCTGTGCGACGCGCTCGCGGCCGGCCTGCCGCTGACGCTCGTCCCGATGGTCAGTGATCGGCTCTGGTCGCACCCGGCGTGGTCCGGCCACCTCGACACGCTCGCCGCCGCCGGCGCCCGGTTCGTAAACCCGATCACGGGGCTGGTGGGGAAGCCCGAACCCGTGCAGTCTGGCACCGGCCCCGAGGTGGTCGCCGGCTTCGACCCGGCCGCCCTCGCACGCGTCGTAGGCCCTTCCCCACGCTCGTAGACGTCCACCACCAACCCGCACTTCTGTGCGGGTGGTACGCGTGTGCGCGGTGCGGCTCCTGATCGGCGGTTCCCTTCCTCCTGCATCCCTCATCAGCAGGAGGAACCGTGAAGCTGCTCATCGACACCTCGCACATGGCCTTCCACGTCGGCCGCCCCTTCGAGCGCCGCCTCGACGACAACGGCGTGCAGCGCCTCGACCGCAAGACCCGCGCCCCGCTTTGGTCCGCGCAGCTCGTCGTCATGAGCGACGAGGGCGCCGCCACGATCAACGTCACCGTGGCCGGCGACCCGCCGCACCTTCAGCAGGGCCAGCAGGTCACGCCCGTGCAGCTCGTCGCGATCCCCTGGGCGCGCAACGGCCGCGACGGCGTCGCGTACCGCGCTGCCGAGGTCCGCCCGCTCGCCGCGGCCAAGGCGTCCTGATGGCCGCCACCATCGCCCGCCCCTCGCGCGATCGGCTCGCGCGGTCGGAGCCGTTCGAGGTGTTCACCCGCCCGCAGCGGTCGTGGCCGGCCCGGGTGTTCGGGCTGATCGTGCGGCTGCGCGCCGAGATCACCACCGCCGTCGTCGTCCTCTCCGTCTGGGCCTGGGTGGCCGGCCGGCTGCGCGCCCTGGCCGGCGACCCGGTCCCGGTCGGGCTGGCGGACCCGCCGCTATCGTGGTGGGCGCTGCACTGGCCCGGCGCCGTCGCCGCCGCGCTGCTGCTCGTTGTCCTGGTCGTGGTCGCCGTCGTCCCGGCCTCGCGCCGGCTCGTGCAGCGGCGGGCGCTGGCGGTGCTGACCCGGCATCGGCTGCGGGCGGTGTTCGTCCAGTGCCGGGTGATGAACTGGACCGGCAACCTCCCCCTCCTGCTCTGGGCCCGCCCGACGGCGGTCGGGGAACGGGTGTGGGTGCTGCTCCGCGTGGGGATCGACGGGGTGGACGTCGAGCGCGCTCTCGGGCACATCGCGGCCGGCTGCTTCGCCCGCGACGCCCGCGTCACCGTGGTCCGCTCGATGACCGCCCTCGTCGCCGTCGAGGTCATCCGCCGCGACCCGCTGGCCGGGACCGCGCACACCTCCCCGCACGCCGCCGCCCTGCCCGTCGCCCGGCCCGCCGCCCCGCCGGCTCGTCAGCGCCGGCTCGTGCCGGTCAGAGGTGGTCAGGGTGCGTGACCTGCTGCGCCGGCCCCGCCCCGCCCGTGTGGTGCTGCCGGTGTCGATCTGGGACCCGGTGCATCTGGGGATCTACGAGAACGCCGCCCCCGTCCGCCCGTACCTGATCTACAAGAACCTGCTCACGGCCGGTGAGCCGGGGTCGGGGAAGTCGGGGGCGCTGAACAACATCTGCGCCCACGCCGCCCTCGCCGGCGACTGCCGGCTGTGGCTGATGGACGGCAAGGAGGTTGAGCTCGGCCTGTGGCGGGCGTGTGCGGAGCGGTTCGTCGGCCCCGACCCGGCCGAGGCGCTGGACACCCTCGCCGAGCTCCAAGCCGAGATGCAGCGCCGCTACGCCACCCTGCGCGCCGCGCGGCGGCGGCACATCGTCCGCGACGACACCGTGCACGCCGTGGTGCTGGTGATCGATGAACTCGCCTACTACTCCGCCACCGCCGGGGACAAGAAGCAGCGCGAGCAGTTCGCCCTACTGCTGCGCGACCTCGTCGCCCGCGGTCGGGCGGCTGGGGTGATCGTCGTCGCCGCCACCCAGCGACCGTCGCACGACATCATCCCGACCTCGCTGCGGGACCTATTCGGCTACCGGCTCGCGTTCCGCTGCACCACCGAAACCAGCTCCGACATCGTGCTCGGGCACGGCTGGCACGCCCGCGGCTACGACGCCTCCCAGCTCGACCCGGCCGCGCCCGGCGTGGGGTGGCTGCTCGCCGAGGACGGCACCCCCGCCCGGATGCGCTGCTCCTGGCTCACCGACGACGACATCGACCTCATCGCCCGGAAGGCGGCCACGCCGTGAACGTCCCAGACCTGCGTCCGCTGGACGTCGAACCGATCAACATCCGGCCCCCGTTCGACGTCTGCCGGACCCTGATCTACGACCTGGAAACCTCCCGGCGGGACTACCTCGCCGCCGTGCACGAGCCGCTCGCCGGGGTCGAGCTGGGCGCCTACGACCACCGGATGATCGCCTGGGTGGCCGGCTGGGACACCCCCACCGTCGGCACGATCGTGTCGCTGCTGCACCGGGCCCGCGCCGCCGCCCCGCTCGCCGGGGTTGGGTCGTGAACCGCGCCCGCGAGTACCGGCTGATCATGGCCGGCGTCGGCCTGGTGGCCGTCGTCGGGGTGCCCTCGAGCGTGTGGCCGGTCATCGACCTGGTGGCGACGGCCGGCCTGCTCGGGCTCCTCGCCCTGGCCGTCGCAGGCTACTGGGGGCGAGAGCTGGTGCGGGAGCTGCGGTTCCGCGCGGACATGCGCGCCCTCAACGCCCACGACTGCGACTCCGCCGCTCTCGCTACTGCCCGCGCTGCTGAGGTGGCCGGCCGGTGATGAGCACCGCGCCCGCCCGACCCACCGACCACCCGGGATGCGGGCCTGTCCTGCACCCCGGGTTGGTGGCCGGGCTGGTCGAGCGGGCCGGCTCCTCCGACTACGACCGCTGGCTGGGGCACGTCCGGGCCGCCGCCGGCTGCTCACACCCGATCCGGCTGCGCGGGGACCTGCACACCGTCGAACCTGCCACCGGCCGCATTGTCACCTCGGCGAGCACGGACGGGATGCCCGACGGGGTGCTCTACGTCCCGTGCGGCAACCGCCGCGCCACCGTCTGCCCCTCCTGCGCGGAGACCTACCGCGCCGACACCTTCCACCTCGTCCGCGCCGGCCTCGCCGGCGGCAAGGGTGTCCCCCCAACGGTCGCCGAGCACCCGTGCGTGTTCCTCACCGGCACCGCCCCCTCGTTCGGTGCGGTGCACACCCACCACCGCGACGGCCGCCCCTGCCGCCCTCGTCGCGACGCCCCCACCTGCCCGCACGGCGTCGTGCAGGAATGCCGCGCCCGACACGCCGACGACGACCGGGCCCTCGGGCGGCCGCTGTGCCTTGACTGCTACGACCACGCCCATCAGGTCGTGTGGAACGCCTGGGCCGGCGAGCTGTGGCGCCGCTCGATGAACACCGCCAACCGGCACCTCCGCGCGCTCGCCGACCGGCACGCCGGCGGCCGGCTGCGCCTGTCCTACGCGAAGGTGGCGGAGTTCCAGCGGCGCGGGGTCGCGCACGTCCACGCCATGGTGCGTCTCGACGCCGTCGACCCGGACGACCCCGACGCCATCGTCGCCCCGCCCGCCTCGATCACCTCCGCACACCTCGCGGTCCTGCTCCGCGACGCCCTCGCCGCCACCTCGTTCACGACCCCGCCGCACCCGACGAACCCGGCCGGGTGGCCGATCGCCTGGGGAGCGCAGCTGGACCCGCGACAGGTTCGGCTCACCGTCCGCGACGTCGACGACACCGGGCACATCACCACCGGCGCCGTGGCCGGCTACCTGGCCAAGTACGCCACCAAGGCCACCGAGATCACCGGCCACGCCTCCGCCCGGCTCACCGACGACACGATCGCGCTGCACACCGACCCACGCACCCACGCCGGCCGGCTCGTCGCCGCCTGCTGGCACCTCGGGCAGGCGCCGACTGACGTCCTCATCGCCCACCGCGAGTGGGAACGCCGGCACGCCGCCGAAGAGGGCGGCGACCCGCTCGCCGAGTGGATGGCCAGCTACGGACGCCTGCGCCGCTGGGCGCACATGCTCGGCTTCGGCGGCCACTTCTCCACCAAGTCCCGCCGGTACTCGACCACCCTCGGCGCGCTGCGGGAAGCCCGCCGGGCCTGGCGCCGCGCCCAGCTCGACGAGCACCGGCCGGCCGACGAGCGCGCCGACGACGACTCGGCCGGCGAGGAGACCACCGTCGTCATCGGCGCCCTGGCCTTCGCCGGCATCGGCTGGCACACCACCGCAGACGCCCTGCTCGCCAACACCGCCGCCGCCAACGCCCGCGAGCACCGGCTCACCGCTCGCGAGGAACTCACCACCAACCCCGTGATCTGAGAGGCACGCCATGTTGACCAAGGAACGACTGTGGACCGTCCAGGACGTCTCGGAGTACCTGGGCGTGCCGGTCCAGACTCTCTACACCTGGCGCAGCCAGGGCTACGGGCCGGAGGGCAAGCGGGTCGGCCGGTACGTGCGCTACCGCGCCGAGGACGTCCGGCGCTGGTTCGAGTCGCTGCAGGACTGAGGAGGTCGACGTGATGGGCCGCCCGCCGCTGCCGATCGGCACCTACGGGAAGATCAGGACCTACCCGCTGGCGTCCGGTGCCGGCTTCCGGGCCACCACGATGTTCCGCGACAACGACGGGCGGACGCGGCCCGTCGAGCGGCGGGGCAAGTCGGCTGCGGCTGCCGTGCGGGAGCTGAAGAAGGCCCTGAAGGACCGCACCGGCCCGGCGGCCGGCGAGATCACCGGGGACACCCGGGTCAAGGTCCTCGCCGGCCTCTACCTCGCCGAGGTCAGGCGCCGGCGGCAGGGCACGACCTACGACACCTACGCCCTCCACATGCGCAACCACGTCCTGCCGGCCTTCGGCGAGATGCGCGCTCGGGAGGTCACGGTGTCACGGGTCGACGCCTTCCTCCGGACCTGCGAGCGCACGCTGAGCGCCAACACCGTCCGCAGTGTGCGCACGGTCATCTCCGGGACGCTCGCCCACGCCGCCCGGCTCGGCGCGATCCCGTCCAACCCGGTGCGGGACGCCGGCCCCATGGAGAGCACCAGGAAGGAGGTCCGCGCGCTCACCGCCGAGGAACGGGCCGACCTGCTCGGCAAACTGGACGCCGACGACATCGCGCAGAGCCACGACCTGCCCGACCTCGTGGTCTTCCTGCTCGGTACGGGATGCCGGATCGGTGAGACCATCGCCGCCCAGGTCGGCGCGATCGACTGGGACGCCGCGACGATCACGATCGCCGCGAACATCGTCCGGGTGCGCGGCGCCGGCCTGGTCCGGCACGACGGCAAGACGTTCTCGTCGCGGCGGGTGCTGCCGCTGCCGGGCTTCCTCGTCAAGCTCCTGATCAACCGGGGTCTGCGGGACGCGCCCGCCGACGCGATGATCTTCCCGAACACGCAGGGCGGCTGGCGGGACCCCCACAACACCGGGGGCCGGCTCCGGGAGGCGTTCGCGCGCGCCGGCTACGGCTGGGTCACCTCGCACGTCTTCCGCAAGACCGCGATCACGGTCCTGGACCACGCCGGCCTGACCGCTCGGGCCATCGCCGGCCACAGCGGGCACGCCCGGCCGTCGATCACCCAGGACGTCTACATGGATAAGCGGGCCGAGGGCAGGCAGGCAGCGGACGCCCTCGACGACGCGATGGGTTCGATGCGGCGCGGCGTTTAGTGTGGGTAACCCGTGGCGTCGATCTTGGTTGCGACGAGCTATGGACCTGCTGACCTGCGGCATTGGTGGGGCGGGTGGGGTTCGAACCCACGACCTGACGGATTATGAGTCCGCTGCTCTGACCAGCTGAGCTACCGCCCCGGCACGCCGAGGCTAGCGCCGAGATCGAGCGGGCCTCACGCCCGCCCCCACACCGTGGCGAGCGCGAGGTTCACCACCGCCACCGCCGCGAGCACCAGCGTGAGCCCTGCGTGTCCGGCGGCGGCGAGCGCGGCCGACGCCACGGCGAACACCGCGAGCTTCGCGACCAGCCGCCAGGGCATCGGGACGCGGCGGGCGGATTTCGGGGCGAGCCAGGTCCCCCAGCCGACCGCCAACAGAGCCGGGGCGCCCAGGCCCAGGACGACCGCGGCGATCAGGTTCGGGCCGACGGTGAAGCCCCAGACGGCGAGGGCAGCGAGGGCCGCCAGCTCCAGTACGAACGCCAGGAGGTCGTTCGCCGCCCTCATCCCTGACCTGTCGGCTGCTCGTCGACCAGTTCCGCGTCGATCACCGCCGGCGTGGACCAGGGCAGCAGCGGTGGGAAGGTGCGCATCGCGTAGCCCGCGATCGTCTTGCAGCTCACCCCGTCCACCGTGGCGCCGATGGGGCCCCCGACCAGGGGCACGAGCTTGGTCAGGTTGACCACGCCCTTCTCCCCCGCCTTGGTCACCAGCCGGTAGCCCACCCGCTTGTTGATCTCGATGAGGACGCGGCCGGGCAGTTTCTGCAGGGCCGCCGTGGTGGACTTCCGGCCGATCTCGATGCCCGCCTTCTTCAGCGTCGCCGCGCCCGCGCTGCCCAGCAGGGAGACGAGGATCGCGCTCCGGACCTCCTCGCTCTCCACGTCGTAGCCGCGCAGGTCCGCGATGCCCGCCGTCATCCGGGTGGCGATGATGTAGAGCCCCGCCGTCGCCGCCGGGACGGTCACGGGCAGGGTGGCGATACCGCCGAGCCCGGTCACGAAACCGGACGCGGCGGCGAGCCGCACGTGCGTCGCCACCAGCTTCCGGATCGCCTCCTCCGGGTCGCCGCCGGCGGAGACGAGGTGTTCGGCGGCGATCGCCGTGGCGGCCTGGAGCGGGCCGCCGCCGCGGATTCCGACGTCCACGATCTGCTCGACGAGCCGCTCCCCCAGCGCTGCGAGCGCGTTGTCGTCCGCCATCGGCCCTCCCTCGGTCGACGGCAGTCTGCCTCATCCGACGGCGGCGCTGATCACCTCGTCCCGGTCGACGAGCAGGGCCTCCGCCGCGGTCCGGCCGGACTTCGCCAGGTAGGCGTCGACGAGGCGGTTGCCCACCGCGTACCCGGCGCCGGTGGGCAGTCCGACGGGTGTGCCGCCGAACCGGGTCGCGGCCGCGTCCCCCGTGCACCCACGCCACGAAGTTCTGCATGCCGGTGACGTCGAGGTTCGCCACGACCTTCGCGAACACCGCGTCGTCGTCCAGCGCCGGGAGCCCGGTGCGGGTGTAGCCGAGCTCGCCGTACAGCTGGCGCGCGAACGCGTCCGCCAGGCCCTCGCTGACGATCTGCTCCCCGACGGTGACGGTCGCGGGGTCCCACGGCACCGTGCTGTAGCGCAGGTTGTGGTTCAGCTCGTGGACCGCCACGGCCTCCAGTCGCGCGAGGTTCTCCGCACTGGGCGAGAAGCAGAACCAGAGGTATCCGCCGACGCTGCCGTTGGCCGTCATCCCGAGGCTGACGTCCATGAAGTGCGCATCAGACGGGTCGCCGAGGACGATCATCGCCTGGAGCGTGTCGGGGGTGGCGATACCGGGCGTCGCCTCGAGCTGCCGGGCGAGCCCGTCGTGCAACGCGGCCTCGATGCGGTGCCAGGCAGCCTCCGCGTGCAGCGCCTCGAGGGCGGGCAGGGCGCGGTCGTCGTCGCGGTCCACCCGGAAGCCGCTGCCCATGTGGTGCAGGGCGACGAGGTCCGGCTCTCCCGGGAAGTACCGGTACATGCCCGCGACCGGCTCGAGCATCCGGCGCAGGAGCTCGGGACGCTCCGCGAGCGGCGCCGTGAGGATCTCCCGCATCGCCGAGTGGCTGTCGTGGACGATGATCTCCATGGCGCCGACGGTAGGGGTTGACGCACCGTCAACGGCAACCGCGAAAGGACCGCCGGACGCACGCATGCCTGGCGGACTATCTCCGAACGGGACTCTTCGGTAATGTCAGGGTGACTTAGCGTGAGGAGTTCGAGATGCCGACCAGTGGCCTCGATCGGCTCGTCACTCGCGTGATCGGAACGATGTGCCAGTGGCTCTGGGGATTCACCCCCGGATGATCCCGGAGATCGTCGCCCGGTTGGGAGCCGTCAGGGCGGTGGCCTGGTTCGCTTCCCACTTCCCCCGCTACCTCCTCACGCTGCAGATCCTCGGACCCGTGCGCTTCCACCTCGCGTGCGTGGCGATCTCCCTGCACAACAGCTGCACCTACTGCGCCTTCGGCCATGCCTATGGCCTCGAGCTGATCTACCTGCGCCGGTACGACCGGCTGTTCCCCGCCGACGCCCGCACGCTCGCCGGCTGGCTGGGCCTCGGCCCCCGGGAGCTCGGCACCCGGCTCCGCGGCGTCCTGCAGGAGGCCGGGCTGCACCCCGAGGCGCTGTGGGTCGACCGGACGCTCGCGCTGGCCTCCGGCGCCCAGCGGCCGGTCGACGCCGCCGAGGCGCGCATTGCCCACCTCGTCCGCATGCTCGGCACGATGAACAAGATCGCCATCGAGAGCGGGGTGCAGCCCGACGAGGCGCAGAACCCGATCAACAAGAACGCCGTGATCAAGGCGCGGCACGCCGCGATGCGGGCCGAGGTCGCCTGACGCACCGGCCCTCAACCCCAGGTCGCGCGCGCCGGCGCGGCGTCGGTGAAGTACGGCGCCGTGTAGCACACGACGATGTCGGCGCCCGCCCGTCTCGATCGCGCGTGAGACACGTTCTCGGGACGGCGATCGGCCCGGCCCCCGCACGGGGGACCGGGCCGTCGAGCAGCGGGCAGGATCAGTGCGTCATGGCGTGGGCCCGCTTGCGGGCGTCCTTGGCGACGCCCTCGGCCTGGTGGGCGACCTCGGTGCCGAGCGCCGATGCGCGGGCGGCGACGTCGTGGCCGAGCCGGGAGGCCTGGTCGAGCACGCCGGGGGCCTTCTTCTCCAGCCGGGCGCGCTTCTTGGCGGCCGCCTTCTGCAGCTCGGCGCCGCGCTTGGCGGCGTGCTTCTGCAGCTCCGCGCTGCGCTTGGCCGCCTGCTTCTGAAGCACGGCACCCCGCTTCTCGGCACGCTTGCGGGCCTTCGCCGCGCGCTTGGACAGGTCGGCGCCGGCGTGGGCGGCCCGTCCCGACGCCGCGGCGCCCGCCGCGGGCGCGAGGCCGGCCAGCCCGGCGGCGATCCCGGCGACCTTGCCCGAGGTGTCGTGCGCCGCCCCGGAGAGCCGGCCGCCC
>NZ_JAHKRK010000241.1 GCF_019396355.1 Pseudonocardia nigra | reverse complement strand
CGAGCACGGTGCCGTCCAGCTCGACCCGCTCACAGGTGTGTTCGGCGGCCGTCACGCGGCGGCGGGCCTCGAACCACTCCCAGCCCAGCAGGTCGGCCAGCGCACCTTCGGGCTTCTTGTAGCCGCGTTCGGCGAACGTCCCCCGCCGCTGCAGGGTGGCGACCGTCGAGACGGTCAGATGATCCAGTCGACGGGAAAGACCCTCGGCGAGCGTGAGTACCGACAACAGCTCGTTGTCGGTGGTCATCGACGATTCCGCGGCCGCGCACAGTTCATCGACCGCCACCTGGAGGTGGCGGTACGCGGTGGCGATCGGGCTGTCGGACATGCCCCTGAGTTTAGTCGAACATGTTTTCGAGCAACGGGTCTATTCGAGTGAATGCGAGATTTGCAATAGTGAATGGATCATGGAGACTATCATTGTTTGCGCGAGCAAGTCTTCGGTCGGCTTGGCAAACTACTGATTACGTGGTCACCTTGCGAGATGCTCGTCATGCCTCCCGGGCCAGGGCACATGATCATCCTGTCTGGTCTCATACGCGACTATCCTGTGGTCACTTGGAGTAAAAGAAGCAGGACCACAGCCAGTTGCGCGGCTACTCGGCAGTGACTCTCATCGGAACCGCGGTGCCCCCATGTCGGGGACGGCCGCCAGCCCAGCCACACCATTCGTTGTTCAACCCAACCGAGCCCCGAGACCACCGCAAGTAGCGACGCCAAGATCGGTAGCGGCTCAGCCATCGAGGCGCAATGCCTCCACCAGTCCGTCGTAGGTCCGATAGTGGTGCACCCGCAGCCCGGCCGCGCGTGCGGCGACGACGTGGCCGGCGGTGTCGTCGACGAACAGGCAGTCATCGGGCGCTTCCCCGAGCGCGTTGCACACTCGCTCGAACACCCGCGGGTCGGGCTTCGCGACGCCGAGCTCCCAGGTGCCGAAGACGGCGTCGAACTCGCGGTCGAGGCCGAGGTGTGCGAGGTCGGCCGGGAGTCTGCTCGTTGCGTTAGACAGGAGGGCCACCCGCTGTCCCCGCCTGCGCTCCCGCAGTAGGTCCAGCACGTCCTCGTCGACCGACCCGCACGGCTGCGCCCACTCGGCCACGGCCCGCCAGGCCCCCACGCCGTACCGCTCGGCCAGCGTGCGGGCAACGGCGTCGCGCCATTCCTCGTCCGTGCAGCCACCCGTGATCGCCGAGGTCAGCAGGTCGGGTCTGAACGCCGTGCCCAGCACGCTGCCCGGGGGTAGCCCGTTCCGGCGCTCCAGCTCGGCCATGTCGGTGGGGTCCCAGTGCCGCACCACACCGTCGAGATCCACGATGAGCACGTTGCTGCGCACCACGGTCCTCCCGTCAACGGCTGACGCGACGTCTGATCATGCCGTGCGACCCGGACCCGGCAGGACGCGTTCGACGATCTCGGTGACCAGGTCGTGGATGCCGTCCTCGGGGAAGACGTCGGGGAGCGTGAGCCGCTCCAGGATCAGCCAGTTCAGCGCCAGATCGAGCAGCACCACTGTTGTTGCGTCGCCGGGGAGTCCGGAGTCGGTGTGGTAGCGGATGTTGGCGTCGATGTCGCTGCGGATGCGCTCGCTCAGCAGCCTGCGCAGTGCGGGGCGGTGCGTGCTCTCCAGGCGCAGCTCGAGCAGTGCCAGGTAGCCGGAGCGGAACCCGCTGACGCGCTCGACCAGGTCGTGCATGAGCTCGGTGACCCGGTCGCGGTCCCGGGGGCCCGCGAGTGCGGTGGCGACCATGTTGGCGTCGGGCTCGAGCCGCTCGTAGAAGCGGTGCCCGACCTGGGTGAGCAGGTCGTCGCGATTGCTGAAGTAGTTGGACGCCGTTCCGGCGGGCACCTTCGCCTCGGCGTCGACGGCGCGGAAGGTCAGGCCACGTGCGCCCTCGCGGGCCAGCGTCAGCTACGAGCCCGCCCTGCAGATCGGGGTCACTAGCCCGTATGCATACCTGCGCCAGTACGTGGTGTCGGAGAGCATCGCCGAGAGCCCGGACCCGGCTGTCGAGATAATCTCGACCGACGTCGTCGGGAAGGTCCGGGAGCTGAAGGCCGAGGACGGCAAGGACATCTACCTGATCGGCGGATCCCGCCTGGCGGGCGCCCTGCTCCAGGAGATCGACGCGCTCGTTATCAAGCTCTACCCGGTCGTGGCGGGCGCGGACATCCCGCTGTTCACCGCAGGCTTCGCCCCGACCGACTTCCGGCTGACCGGCACGCGCCCGCTCGAGAACGGGACCGTCATCCTCAGCTATGACAGGAAATGATTCGGCCAGGAAATGATTCGACGACGGCGGCGTCGCCCGCCTAGGAGCGACACCACCGCCGTGACCAGCAGCCGGCCCGGCCTCAGGCAGGCGCCGAGCCGAGATCGCGCCCCGGCACCGACTGACCCGCGTGCTCGCGGCTGCCGGCCCGGGTGCGCTGCGGGTCGGGCGCGCTGTCCTCGGGGAACCGGCGCAGGAACTCCCGCTCCAGCGTGAGCATCCGCTCGGTGTGCGCCTCGAGTGCCGACTCGCTACCCCCGAGCAGCGTGTCGTGCCGGGTCTCGTGCAGGTGCGCCACCTCGCGTCGGAGGTCGTCGTCGCTGAGCTCGTTCGGGGGGATGCCGTGCGATCGATCGGTCATGGAGCAGGAGTGCCCACAGGCCGCGTGCGGCATGCGGGCCATCGGCCCGAGCGGAAATGTCGGTGGCCGGCGCCACACTGGCCGTCGACCGATCTAGGGGGACCGATGTACCGACTCGTATCACCACGTCCGGCACCGCAGCGACCCGACGTGCCGGTCCGGCGGCCACTGCCGAGGCCGGCGGGGGCGGGGCCGGTGGAACCGCAGCCATGGCCCGCGTCGACGAACCTGCTGGGGCGAACACCGCCGTGGCCGGTCCCGCGGCCGCCCATTTCCTCGACAGGGCGCGGGCCCGGATCGGAGGCGTCTGGCGCACCAGAGCGGGGGTTTGGCAGGCGGGGGTGGCGGGCAGTCGGACCGTGGGCAGGTCGCACGGCCGCCCGAGCCGACAACGAGGGCGATTTCCGTGAACGAGCAGGAGAAGGACGTCCCGCCCGGCACCGACACCGGCGAGGCCACGCCGAACCCGGCCGGGATCGTGCAGCCCGACCCGCCGGAGGGTGGGTCGAACGCCGATCCGGAGAGCCCGAACCCGGCGGATCTCGCCCCCGGATTCGGCGGCGACTCCGAGACCCGCCCGCCCAGCAGCGACGAGACGTAGCGGGCTGCGTTCTCGCCCAGTGGCGGGAGGAGGAGACAGTATCGACGGGTGATCGTGCAACTGGCTGCCGAGGGGGCCCTGGTGCAGGAGGCCGACGACTACGGGAGCCTGCACCTGCGTACCGACCTCGATGCCGACGGCGTCCGCACCGCGCTGCGCACCACCGGCACCGGTGAGCTGGTCGACGACGGGTCGGCGTGGCTCGACCTCGGGGTGCTGCGCGCCAACGCGCAGCTGGCGGCCACCTCGCCGGACTGGGCGCAGCGGTGGGCTGAGATGATCGCCGAGGCCGAGCGGAAGGGACTGTTGTCGGAGGACGGCCGAGCGGTGCGGGTGGCGATCGAGCGCTGAGGGCGCGTCCGCACGGGCTACGGTCCCGTGAACACCTGCGCAGGCGTCGTCCCCAGCTCGCGGCGGAAGGCGGCGACGAACGCGCTCGGCGTGCGGTAGCCCACCCGATGGGCCACCGTGCTCACCGGAGTGCCGGCGGCGAGGAGTTCCAGGGCCCGCCGCACCCGCAGCCTGGTGCGCCACCGACCCGGTCCACAGCCCGTCTCCTCGTGGAAGAGCCGGGTGAGCGTACGCGTACTGGTGCCGGCGAGCCGGGCCATGGCCGCGGTGTCGCGGTCGTCGGCCGGATCGGCGGCGAGCGCATCGGCCACCCGTCGTGCGCGGTCGTCGGCAGGCCATGCCAGTTCGACGGAGGCGACCGGGGCGGGCACCAGCTGGTCGAACAGCACAGCCTCCGCCCGGGCCCGCTCGGCGTCGCCGAGAGCGGTCCGCCCGAGGTGCCCGATCAGTGCGGCGAGCAGCGGGGTGACGGCGAGGACCGTCGGGCGGCTCCACACCGCCGGGGCACGCTCGGGGCGCAGGTACAACCCGTGCATGGCGGTGGTGGCCGCGTCCGCTTCCGTCGTGTGCGGAACGTGGGCCGGGATCCACAGGGCGCGGGTCGGCGGCAGCACCCACGTCGTGTCGCCCGAGCCGATCGTCAGCGCACCCCGCTCGGCCCATGCCAGCTGATGGGTCGGATGGGCGTGCTCGGTGAAGCGGTGGCCGCGGGCCAGGGTGAACCGGCCGACGAGCGCCGCACCCAGCGGCGGGTCGAGCAGCCCGTCCGGGTGTCCGAAACGCGACACGGATTGGCAGCGTAGCGGCTTCCGGTCGACCGCCCGGCTTCCCTAGCGTCCGTGTCGTGCCGATGAACCTGATCCACCGCAGGCTCTGCAAGTCCGACTCGTGGGCCGCGCGGGCGCGCTCGGAGCTGCTGCCCTGGGCGTGCCGGGACGTGCCGCTCGACGGTGACGTGCTCGAGATCGGGCCGGGGTACGGGATCACCAGCCGCTGGCTGCTGGAGCGGGGCGCGCGCCTCGCGGCCGTGGAGGTCGACCCCGCGCTCGCCGCGGACCTGCGCCGGCAGTTCGGCGACGAGGTCGACGTCCGCACGGGGGACGGGGCGCAGCTGCCCTTCCCGGACGCCTCGTTCGACACCGTGGTCTGCTTCACGATGTTGCACCACGTGCCGTCGGCCGCGCACCAGGACCGGCTGTTCGCCGAGGCGGCACGGGTGCTGCGCCCCGGTGGCACGTTCGCCGGCTCGGACAGCAGGATCAGCCTGCGGTTCCGGCTGCTGCACATCGGCGACACGATGGTCGTCGTCGATCCGGCGGGATTGCCCGACCGCCTGCGGGCGGCCGGGCTGACCGATGTCCGCGTCTCCACCAGCGAGCGCTCGCTCCGGTTCCGCGGCACCCGGCCGGGCCCCGCCTGACGCCCGGTCCCCGCGCGGATGGTCAGTCGGGCGAGCCGAGCCGGGCCTGCACCTGGCCGTCCCGCACGCGGACCTCGAACCTGGGCAGCGCCGCCGTCGCCGGACCGTGCACGACGGCGCCGTCGTCGAGCCGGAACTCGCTGCCGTGCCACGGGCAGACCACGCACGCGTCGCCGTCCGTGCCCACGACCTGGCCGTCCGAGAGCGGAGCCGACAGGTGCGGGCAGCGGTCGGCGAGCACCGTCACGTGTGTGCCACGACGCAGGACGAACACCGACATCTCGCCCGCGTCCCGGCGGACCGGGGTGCCGTCGGGAAGGTCGGCGACGCGCCCGAGCGGCCGCCAGTCGGCCGGTCCGAGGTCGCCCACCCGGTCGGCGTGGTTCGCCCCGAGCGCCTGGTGGTAGGCCAGGTGCCCGCCGAGCGTCGCCCCGACGCTGCTGATCGCCAGACCGGCGAGCGACAGCAGCCGGCCACTGCGGCCCTTGGCCCGCTGGGCCAGTGCGCCCGCGTAGCAGCTGACGGCCACCACGTTGGTCGCGGCGTGGACGAGGCCCACCCGCTGCTGGTCGGGGTCGAGGTGGACCAGTCGGCCCATCCCGCGGCGACGGTGGGCGGGGTGAGGGCCAGCCCGGTGGCGATCAGCCCGGTCGAGTAGCGGCGGTCGCCGCGCACCACGTCGATGAGCGACGCCGACACGAACGAACCCAGCGTGAACTGGACGATCGCCGGGTGCACGGGGTGTCCCAACCACACCCCGTGCAGCGCGTCCTTGACCCGCCGGTCGGACAGCAGTCGCTGCACCGTGCCGCGGATCGCCGCCGCGGGCTTGTCCAGCACCTGCGCGCGCTCGAGACGTTCGATCTGGTCGAAGGGCCGCATGTCCGGCGGATTGCCCGGACAGCCCGCGGCAAACGCGATCCGTGCGCCGGATCGGTCGCGTACTGGGCGGGACGGGCGGGTACGCGGTGATCATGAGCGCTCCGAGCACGTCCCTGACCGCGCTGGCCCTCAACTGCACTCTCAAGCCCGCCCCGGACGAGTCGAGCACGCACGTGATGGCCGGCCAGGTGCTGGCGGCACTCGGCGCCAACGGCGTCACCGGAGAGGAGGTGCGCGTCGTCGACCACGACGTCAAGCCCGGCGTGCAGGCCGACATGGGCGACGGCGACGCCTGGCCGCAGATCCGCAGCCGGATCCAGGCGGCCGACATCCTGCTGATCGCGACACCGACCTGGGTCGGACACCCGAGCAGCGTCGCGCAGCGCGTGCTGGAGCGGCTCGACGCCGAGCTGTCGGAGACCGACGACGCGGGCCGGCCCGCGATGTACGGCAAGGTGGCCGTCGCTGCGGTCGTGGGCAACGAGGACGGTGCCCACAAGATCGTCGCCGACCTGTTCCAGGCGCTCAACGACGTGGGCTTCACCGTGCCCGCCCAGGGCAGCGTCTACTGGAACGGCGAGGCCATGACCCCCGGTGACTACAAGGACCTGGAGGAGACGCCGGAGGCGGTGTCCTCGACGATGTCGACGCTCGCGGCGAACGCCGCGCACCTGGCGAGGCTGCTGAAGGAGCGCCAGTACCCGGCCGGCTGAGACGCATCGCGCCGCCCGATCGACCGGCCGCGTGCAGCGTCGGCAGCCGCGGCGCTACCGCCCGATCCGGATCGTCCACCGCTCGAAGCGACCCGGCTCCACCCCGCTCGGCGCGCGGACGATCCCGTCCGGGCCCGGTTGCGGCGGTGGGAGTGGCGCCTGGAGCAGCCTGCGCAGCCGCTGCAGGGCGTTGCGGTAGAACCGCAGCTGCGTGCGCCGCCCGAAGAGCCGGAAACCCAGGTTCACCAGGGGGTTCGCGATCCGGCCCCGGCGCGAGTACGCGATGATCCGGAACTCGACGCGGCCGGTGTCCAGTTCCTTCGCGACCTCGTAGGTCAACCTGCCCTGCTCGATGTGGCCCTCCAGGGTCTGGTACGACCAGCCGACCTGCCGCTCCGGCCCGTTCGGCCCGTCGCGCACCCGGTCGTGCCGGTCGGTGATCCGGACGCCCATGAGGAACCGCAGCAGCAGGAACCGGCCTTCCAGCAACATGTCCCGGCCGAGGAGGTCGCCGGGGTGGCGGTAGGCGGCCCGCAGGATCGCCGGATCGCTGAACTCATAGCTGTTGACCAGCGTGCCCGCCGTCTCGAACAGCCCGTCCGGCACCGGCTCGCCCGGGGCCTCCCGGCCCACCTCCAGCACGCACCGATCCTGGTTCCAGCCGGCGGTGGCGACCGGTGGGGCCGCCGCGTCGCTGTAGTTGACCGCTCGGCGGCTCAGGTCGTCGAGCATGGCGGCGAGGTGTGGATCGCGCTTCAGCACCGGTCGCCCATGCGCCCGGCGGTGTCTCCGATCAGCCAGAACATCGATGGCCACAGCCCGACGAACAGTGCGCGCCGTTCGGCGTTGCCCCGCTCGTCCTGGTCCACGGACTTCGCGCGGAGCCAGAGCCCGACGCAGAGCCCGATCGAGGCGAATGACGCGGCGTAGCAGGCTGCGCCGATCCGACGCAGCGCGGGGCCGTTGGTGATCACGAGAAGCGGGTACCCGGGTCCCCGTGCCGCTACGCCACGCGCCCGTGCCCGGCAGCCGGGCCCATCGCGCCGCGATCGTCCTGCTGTGGCCGATCGGGCTCGCCCACGTCAGCTGGCGCTACCTGTGGCGCACGACGCCGATCCACCGCAGCGAGGTCGACGGCGACGCCACCGACCTGCCCCCGCCGGTCCCGTCCGCGCTGCAGGACGGTGACCTGCAGTCACTCGCCGACGGCGTCGGCCCGATGCTGCACCGCCGGTACGCGGTGCGCGTCACCGGGGCGCGGCACACCCCCACCGACGTGATCGCGCTGTTCGCGGGCGACCCGAACCGCGGGGCGCCGGCCGAGGTGGCCGTGTTCGAGAAGACCCGCGGTGAGCCGGGGACGCTGGCGGTCGGCGACGAGTTCCTCATCCGGATGCCCGGGCCGTGGAACGGCCCGGTGCGCGTGGTCGAGCGGGCCGACGCGGGGTTCCGGTTCGCCACGCTCCGGGGGCACCTGGAGGCCGGTCAGATCGCCTTCCGCTGCCAGGGGAGCGGTGAGGGGTTGCTGTTCGAGATCGAGTCCTGGGCGCGGTCGGGCGACCGGCTGTCGAGCCTGCTCTACAACCGGCTGCTGCTGGCCAAGGAGATCCAGCTCAACCTGTGGGTCGAGACGTGCCTGCGGCTGGCGGCCGCCACCGGAGGGCGGCTGCGGGGCGGCGTGTCCGTGTGCACCCGGCGGGTCCCCGCAGCCTGCCTCGAAAGCTGACTGCCGGCCGCAACTCAGAAGGCCAGGGGCAGCGTGCGCGGGCCGCGGACGAAACCTCCCGTCCGCCACTGCACGTCCTCCGGCGGCACCGCCAGCCGCAGGTCCGGGAACTCGCGCAACAGCCCGCCGCGCCTCCTGCAACTCCATGCGGGCGAGCTGGGCGCCCAGGCAGTGGTGCACCCCGTGCCCGAATCCGATGTGCGGGATCGTGGCCCGGTCGAGGATCAGCTCGTCGGGGGACTCGAACACCTCGGGGTCGCGGTTGGCGGCGTGCACCGACACCACCACCGCGTCGCCCGCGGGCACCGTGACCCCGGACAGCTCGACGTCCTCGGTGGCGATCCGCGGGAACCCCACCGACGCCCCGAGCGGGGTGAACCGCAGCAGCTCCTCGACGCCGCGGGCCACGGCCTCGGGGCCCGCCCGCAGCGCGTCGCCGCGGTCGGGGCGGGTGAGCAGCGTGTAGGACATGTTGCCGATCTGGTTCATGGTCGTCTCGTGACCGGCGACGAGGATGCCGATGCCGAGTGCGATCAGCTCGCCCTCGGTCAGCCGGTCGCCCTCGTCCCGGGCCACGACGAGCGCGCCGAGCAGGTCGTCGGTCGGCGCGACGCGGCGTTGGGCGACCAGCCCTGCCATGTACGCGACGATCTCGTCGCGGGCCCGCGCCCGTTCCCCGGGCGTCATCGCCGAGGTCGACAGCGCCGCCTCGGCCGCGGCCCGGAACACCGCGCGGTCGCCGACCGGCACGCCCAGCAGCTCGCAGATGATCGTGACAGGCAGGGGAACGGACAGGTGCTCGACGAGGTCGGCGCCCGGTCCGGCGGCGCGCAGCGCGGCGAGCAGCTCCGCGGTGAGCCGGGCCGCGCGCGGGCGCAGCTGCTCGACCCGGCGCGCGGTGAACGCCTTCGCCACGAGCTTGCGCAGCCGGGTGTGCTCCGGCGGGTCCATGTTGAGGATCGAGCTGGCCTGGTCGTCGATCTCGGGCCGCACCCGGGGCACGTCGCGGCCGACCACGGCCGCCCGGCTGAACCGCGGATCGGACAGGACGGTGCGCACGTCCTCGTACCGGACGGCGAGCCAGGCCTCGCCCCCGTACGGGAGGGCCACCCGGGACACGGGTTCGTCCCGCAGCAGGTCCCGGTAGTGCGGGTGGAGCTCGAGCCGGTCGGGCTCGGCGAACGGATAGGCGAGTGCCACGGCTTCCCCCCGATGTGTGAGCAGCTACTCACAACGGACGGTAGGAAGGTGGGCGCGGAGCGTCAAGGACGCGGCTGTCGCCCGAGGAGGGTGTGTGCCGCCCGCAGCACGTGCTCGGTGACGGCCTCGGCGTCCTGCAGCGGACCGGGCCGCAGCACGGACCGCATCAACACGATCCCGAGCAGCCACGCCAGCAACAGATCGGCGCGCACGGTGGCGTCGGTCGGGTCGTCGGTGTCCACCAGCGCCGCGAACGCGGAGGAGTAGGCGGCCCCGAGGCGCGAGCGCACCTCCTCGGCCACCTGTGCGCTGCCGGTGGCCCGCAACACCGCCATCAGGGTCTCGGCGCCCTGTCCGCCCTCGTCGGCGAGTATCCCGGCCAGGGTGTGCTCCAGCAGGTCGGGCCGCGGGCCGTCGGCGAGCAACTGCATCGCGTCGCCCATCACCGCTTCGGCGAACACCCCCTCCTTGTTCCCGAAGTAGCGGAAGAGCAGGGCCTGGTTCACCCCGGCTCGGTCCGCGATGGCGCGCACGGTCGTGGCGTCGTAGCCCACCGTGGCGAACAGGTGACGGGCGGCGGTGAGCAGGGCGCGGCGGGTGGCGGCGGAGTCGCGGGGACGCGCCTCGGTCGCGCCCGTCCCGGACTCCGGGGCCGGCTGGGTCGTCATCGCCTCTCCTCCCGACAGGGTGCAGGGATGAGAACACATCGCGGGGACGGTGGCGTGCCGGGCGTCGGGTGTGGCGCGCGCCCGGTCGGGGTAACCAGCCTCGATCGCCGACCACGACCTGGAGGTTGACCGCCGTCATGGCGCAGCGTGACTACGAGGAGCAGCCCGAGGCCCCCGACCTCGGGGCATCGGTGCAGCTGGACAGCGAGGAGACCCTCACGGGCCCGTCGGGCACTGACCCGCTGGACGCGGGATACGTGCCGCCGGACCGGCCGTACGTGCTCGACGACGACCAGGTCACCTCCCGCGGCCTGCAGGAGGGCGACACGCTCGACGAGCGGCTCCAGCGGGAGCAGGGCGAGGTCACCGCGGACCCCGACCGGGCCGGCCGGATCGCCATCGACGGCGAGGGTGCGGCGTTGGAGACGTCGGACGCGATGGACGGCGTCGACGTGGGCGTCGACGGCGGGTCGGCGTCGGCCGAGGAAGCCGCGGTGCACGAGATCGACGACCCCGGCAGCCCTGCGGAGACCGAGCCGTCCGTGGCGAACTCGCCGGCACTGGACGACCCCGAGCTGGACAACGCCGTGGGGGACGATCCGCTCGCCGACCGGGCCCGGGAGGAGGCCGCCGACGACGTCCGCGCCGACGGCGAGGTGTTCGCGCCGGGCGGGGCGGAGGGCAGCGAGACCCCGCTCGAGGGTGGGCGCGGTGGTGGGACACCCGGCGGCGGCGACCGCAGCGGGCAGGGGCCGGACCCGGCGCTGCCGCACGATCCGGCCGACCTCGATCCGGCGGCGCGGATCGACGCCGACAGCGGGTCGGGCGGCGCGGCTTCCTCGGCATCGGGCCGTGACGACGTCGGTCCGGGTTCCGGGCTCTAGGTGGCTGGTGTCGAACGGCTGGTTCGGGAGCGGGACCGGGTCGGCGTGTGGTTCATGCGGGCTCCTGGGTGGGGATGGGGCCAGGTGTCAGGCCAGGCCGGGATGCGGTTCCGCGGAACCGCG
>NZ_JAHKRK010000240.1 GCF_019396355.1 Pseudonocardia nigra | reverse complement strand
TCGCCGACCGCGCCAACATCGCCCACGCCCGACGAGACCTCCTCAACCGCGACGACGTCTTCACCGCGTACGGCATCTAACTGAATCCGACCAAACCGGACAAAGATCAACAACGCCGGGGCCCTGGGTAACCGGCGGCGGTGGACAGGGCGAGATCGCCGAGCAGGGTGCGCAGCCTCATAGTGGTTCTCCTTCCTGACGAGCAATTTGACCGGGCATCTGCGTGTTGTCCGGATCTGTGTTGTCCCGCGTTCCGTTTCGTGTCGGCCGTGGGTCGCGTCGGAGCTGGTCGATCAGCCCGATCGGGGCGCTGGCCGCCGCCTTCATCGATCTTCTCCCCGGCCCGTCGTCGATCCCCTGCGGCGCTCGCACCGGTTTGCTGACCGAGGCCCCGGGTACGGGACACCCATCCGCACAAGCGGATGCGGTGAGTGCGGTACCCCGGTGCGACTCGCCGAAACCCAGCCGCACCCTCATAGGAGAGCAGGATGGCCCCGCAGCAGTTCGATGTGATCGTCCTCGGGATGGGACCGGGTGGTGAGGTGGCCGCGGGCCAACTGCTGGCCGCAGGCAAGCGGGTCGCTGTCGTCGAGCGGGAGTTGATCGGCGGGGAGTGCGCGTACTGGGCATGCATCCCGTCGAAAACCCTGCTGCGCCCACCCGAGGCGCACGGCGAGGTCGGGCGGGCCGCAGGGGTCGAGGGGGCTCGGCTGGACTGGGCCGCGACCCGGGACTACCGCGACTACATGATCCGCCACCTCGACGACAGCGATCAGATCAGCGGCTATGAGAAGTCGGGCGCCACCGTGATCAAAGGTGCCGCCCGCCTCACCGGCCCCGGCACCGTCGAGGTCGACGGGCAGCAGCTGACCGCCGCCGACATCGTCATCGCCACCGGCTCCGACGCCGTGATCCCGCCAATCGAAGGCCTGGAGCAGGTACCGGTGTGGACCAACCGGGAGGCCACCACGCTGACCGAGATCCCGGACCGGGTGGTGATGATCGGTGGCAGCGCGGTCGGTGTCGAGCTGGGCCTGTTCCTGCGCCGCTACGGCGCGCAGGTGACGATCCTCGAGCGGTCCGCCCGGCTGCTGTCCCGGGAGGACCCGCGGGTCGGGGAGCTGACCGGGCAGTACCTGCGCGGTGACGGTGTCGACGTGCGCACTGACGCCACGGCGCGGCGGGTGCGGCGCGACGGCGCGGACACCGTCGTGGAGCTCAACGGCGGCGGTGAGGTGTGCTGCGATGTCGTCGTCGTCGGGACCGGGCGCGCACCGCGCACCGCTGAACTGGGGCTGGACGCCGTCGGCGTCACGCCGGGGGAGAAGGGCGAGATCTCGGTCGACGAGCACTGCCGCGCCGCCGATGGGGTGTGGGCGCTTGGCGACGTCACCGCCGTCATGCCGTTCACCCACGTCGCGATGTACCAGGCGCGGGTGGTGGCCGACAACATCCTCGGCACCCCCCGCGCCGCCCGCTACGACGGGATCCCCCGAGTGGTGTTCGCCGACCCGGAGATCGCCGCCGTCGGGCTGACCAGCGCTCAGGCCCAGGAACAGGGCCTGTCGGTCGCCGCGGCCGAGATCGACCTGGCCCAGACCCTCGCGCGCCCGTGGACCTACGAGACCGAACCGCGCGGGCACCTCGGTGTGCTGGCCGACCGCGACCGGCGGGTGCTGCTCGGCGCCTGGGCCATCGGCCCGCAGGCCGGCGAATGGATCCACACCGCCGCCCTCGCCGTCCGCGAGCAGATCCCGATCGACCGGCTGCTCGACCAGATCGCCCAGTTCCCCACCTACAACGAGGGCTACCTCAAAGCCCTCCAGCGCCTCGACTTGCAGTCCACATCGTGAAGTGAGGCACCAGCGAGCACCCACGCGGCATCACCTCGGGCGCTCGCCTCGCTGACGTCAATCGGTGGCGGCCTCATCGGTGGGAGTGTCGATGCGTTCGCAGGCGGCCAGCGCCGCGCAGTTGTCCGCAGCCAGCGCCCGGGCCAGCACGACAAGCTCGGCGACCCGCGGGTCGGCGACCCGGTAGTAGGCGTAACGACCCTCCCGTCGCGCGCCGACGTAGCCGCAGTCGGCCAGGCATGCCAGATGGCTCGACACCCGGCCCTGAGCCAGCCCGACATGCTCGACGCACTCTCGGACCGTGTGCTCCTCGTGGAGCACGAACTCCAGCAGTCGCAGCCGCGTCGGATCACCCAGCGCGCGGAAGAACTTTGCGATCACAGCAGGACCAAGGGGCTCGGACGGCAACAACGCGGCAGGACGAGTTTCAGCGGTCATGGCACCTCTTCGGCAGGCATCAACCCCAACGGTAACGCCCGCTCCTGCCGCGACCACCGCCTCGAGTCAGTAGTGGGACAGGCAGCCTCGGTGCCGCGCGATCTGTTCGCAGATCCGGAACAGGACGAGGCCGGCGACGAACCAGGCAGCCGCGGTGGTGAGCATCCAGATGAGGCCGCCGGGCCCGCCGGCGGGGATCCGGGCGCCGTCCAGCATGACGGTGCGCAGAGCGGTCATGGTGTGGGTCAGGAACAGCGGTTGGCCGGCGGCGTCTGCCCAGCCCGGCATTTCCGTGGCGGGCAGGATGGCGCCGCTGAGGAACATCACCACCATCAGCGCCACATCGTTGAGCAGCGGGATCCGCTTCCACACCAGGGTGAGTCCGGCGATCGCCATCGCGAGCCCCGCGGCGCCGACGATCAGCAGCGTTAGTGGTAGCAGCGCGTCGAGCCGCCAGTGCAGATCGATCGGGACGAACAGGGAGGTCACGGCGTACATGGCAGCAACGACGAACGCCGATTCGGCGATCGCGGCGACGATCCGGCCGGCGACGACGTGGACCCAGGACGGCAGCGGACTGAGGTAAGTCTGCTCCAGCGTGCCGGACTGGATCTCGGTGAGCAGCCGCCAGAACATCTTCTGCACGTGCAGGTAGGTGTAGGTGAAGGCGACGAAGCCGAGCAGCAGCCATGCCATGTGGCGGGAGTTCAGCGTCCACTCCAGCTTCCCGGTGGCTGCGATGGTGGTGGCCTTGCCGGCGGTGAAGCCGATCAACAGCAGGAAGATGATGAACAGCGGCAGCTCGATCAGGATCTGCAGCCGTTCACCCCAGCCGTGGCGCAGTCCCTTCACGATTTCGTTGCCCACGGCGGTCAGCGTCCGCCGCACTGTCCATCCAGGGGTAGGCGCGGTGGTCGTCATGCTCCCAACCGCCCTTCGCGTAGTCCGCGCCGGATCGCGCCCTGGTACACCACCCAGCCGAGGATCAGCAGCGCCACGGCGTGCACGACCGCCCAGAGCAGGGTGCCGTTCAACCAGATCTGGTGAAACGGCGCGCCGGTGACGAGGATCTGGCGGGTGGCATCGAGCCCGAGCGTGGTCGGTATGAGGATCTTGGCGGCGAGTTCGAGCCAGTCGGGGAACACGAACACGGGAATGAAGGCACCGTTCAGCATCATGATCACGTTCTGGACCACGTGGATGATCGCGCCGATCGAGTTGACAACCAGCGCGATGCCGCCGAACAGCAGCACGAAGCCGGCGATGTCGAGCAAGGTGATCCCGAGCGGGATCAGCGCGGACAACCGGAACGCCAGCTCGACGCCCTGAACGGCAAGCAGGATGATCAGGTTGAGCACGGCCACGACCGCCGCGATGAGCAGGCCTTCGACCAGAGCGGCGGCGAGCCGTCCGGTCGAGGCCACCCACGGCCGGAGCGGGCTGAGCAGGCTCTGCTCGAGGGTGCCGGTGTACATCTCCTCGAGCACGCCGGCCACCATCCGCAGCGACGCGATGTAGAGCACGACCCATCCGAGGAACGCCACCGACGTCATCGCCAGCACGTCCCCGACCAGGCGGCCGCCGCCGATGAAGACCTGGATCACCCAGTACAGCATCGCCATGTAGGCCAGCCCCAGCGTCAGCGGTGCCTTGTGCGCCCACATCACGCGCACGCCCTTGGCGGTCTCGTTGCCGAGCAGCCTCAGCGCGATGGCGGAGCTGGGCACAGGTGCTGTGGTTGTCATGGTCAGCCTCCCTTCACGAGCGAGACGAAGACGTCCTCGAGGCTCGGCCGTACGCGGTTGACACTGAGCACCGACACCGAGCTGTCGTGCAGGTGGGCCAGAACGGCGTGCAACGCGTCCTGATCGGACGAGGGCAGGTGGATGAACGTCCGGCCGTTGACGGAATCGATCGGGTACTCCGTCGCGATCTTCGCCGGGAGTGGCTCGACGGCCGCCCCCGACACCTGGACGGTGCCGGACACCTCGACATCGAAGCGGTCTTCGATGTAGCGGTCGAGCAGGTCGGCGGTCGGGAGGTCGGTGATGATGCGGCCACCCCGGATGACCGCGACCCGGTCGGTCAGTTCTTCGGCCATCGCGAGCTGGTGGGTGGTGAGGATGACGGTCTTGCCCTCCTCGCGGGCCAGCCGGTCAACCCACTGCCGCACGGTCCGGGCGGCTTCCACGTCCAGCCCGATGGTGGGTTCGTCGAGAAGCACGATCGGCGGGTCGGTCACCAGCGCGGCGGCGATGGCGACCTTCTGCTGCATCCCGCGGGAGAACCCCCCCACCGGCTCGGCGCGGCGGTCCCACAGCTCCAGCTCACGCAGCAGCCGCTCGGCCCGTGGCTTGATCTCGGCCCCGCGCAGCCCCTTGAGCCGTCCGAAATAGAGCAGGTTCTGCCAGGCCGACAGCGACCAGTAGACGTTGCGCGACCCCTCTAGGACTGCGCCGATCTGCTGGACGGCCCGGCTGCGTTGCCTGCCGATGTCGTAGCCGCCGAGCCGGGCCGTTCCGGCGGTGGGGGTGACCAGGCCGGCCATCATCTTGATCGTCGTGGTCTTACCGGCACCATTGGGTCCCAGCAGCCCGAGAACCTGACCAGCCGAGACGTCCAGGGACACATCCTCGACCGCGGTGAAACTGCCGTACCGCTTGGTGAGACCACGCAGCTCGATAGCGATGGGCGCAGGTGCACGTGTCGCCGCCTGTGGTGTGAGTACCAGCTCAGACATCCGCTCCTCCTCTGTCTGCGCGAATTCGTCGATGTCGATGTGGTTCACGCGTCGACCTGCTCGGCTTGTTCGGCGACCCAGCCAAGTCCGATCACCGCGAGACGGACGATTTCGAAGGCCCTGGCGATCGGGCCACCGGCGATCAAGCGGCGATGTGGATCATCAAACGTGATGCGCCAGGCGCCGAGGCCAACCGAGCGGACGAGTTCGGTGATCTCGGCCAGGGCGGGGTTCGTGGGCGTGTCCGTCATGGCCGTGTCCTCAGCGGCCGAGGAGGGAGCCGAAGACGGTTTGGCCGACCTCGATGGAGTCGGCCTGGTCGTAGACCTGCCCGGACAATGCCGGGTTGGCCTGCAGGTACGCCCGCGCGTGGTCTGGGCGGGTGAAGAAGTGGACGTGCCGGCAGGCGGCTTCAGCGGCGGTGCGACAGCCGGTGGTGCCGGCCACGAGCATGACGGTGCTGTCGGGTTCCCACTGCCAGTCGCCGGCGCCGTGGTACCGGATTCGGATCGGTTCCCCGGTATGCGGGTCCGCGCTGGTGATGGTGGCCGTGCGTCGGGCCATCAGCGGGATGCCGAGGGCGTCGCCGCCGCACATCGCCCACACCGCCGGGCCGTAGTCGAACTGGACCTCGTGCGGGGTAGCGGTGCCGGAGAACGGATAGGCGACGGTCACCGAGCCGTTGGCGGTGTGGACGAGGTCGGCCGCGGCGAGCCGGGCCATGGCCTGGTCGGGGTCCGCGCCGAGCTGCGTGGCCCGGTCGGTGATCCACGCGGTGGTGGGCGCGGCGCCGGTGTCGACGAACACGGCGAGGATGGCCCGGTGCAGCTCGCGCTGCAGAGGCGGGAGCGTGTCCTGGGCCTGGTTCATGAGGGTGATGCCGAGCCCGTCGGCGAAGTCGTTGATGGCGTGGCTCGCCCTGCTGGTCCTGCTTGTCCCGGTGCCGGTGCCGGTGTTGGTGGTGGTCACGGTCAGTTCCTCCATCGCAGTGACTCGATCGGTTTCTCGACTGCGACGCTAAGAACTCACCCCGGGGTGAGGGTCAAGCACTCCGCGGTGGGTTGACACTCTGCTCTCGATCCGCCGGGCACCGGGGGTCGTTGGCCCAGCACGTGTTGCCCTCGCGGGCGAGCTCGGCGCGGTAGGCGGACTCGAACGCGTCGACTCGTTGGAGGGTCTCCTCGAGCTGGGCGATTCGTGCCTGCAGCCGGCGGCGGGAGACTCGCAGCCGCTCGGCCAGCCGGGAACCGAACGACCACCGCCAGTCAGCCTGCCCGGGGTCGGTCAGGTCGCGGATCTCGGCAACGGTCAGGCCAAGGCTGCGGAGCTTGCCGATCCACCGCACGCACCACAACGCGTCCGCGTCGTAGAGCCGGTAGTTCGACCGGCTGCGGCCGACGGTGTAGATCAGGCCGGTGTCGGTGTACTCACGCAGGTTCTTGATCGGCACCCCGGTGCGCCGGGACAGCTCGCCCACGGTCATCAGCCGCGACTGCGAGCCGCCCGCCGTCCGGGACAGATTGTTGATGCTCATCAGGTCCCCTTGGGCCCGTAACTCTTGGTGAGGCCGCGCAGCTCGATGGCCGCGGGCACCTCTGTGTCGGCTGTCGGATGCGGTGGGAGCAGCAGCTCGGGCATCGCACCCTCCAGTACTTATGGCGTAAGTCGAGGGGGTGACGGTAGAACTTACGGTGTAAGTTGGCAAGGGTGGCGACGAGATCTGGTGGCGCGACCGATCAGCGCAGCCCACTCAGTCGGCCGCGGGTCCTGCAGACAGCGCTCGGTTACATCGACGCGCACGGGCTGGAGGCGCTGAGCATGCACAAGCTCGGCGCCGAGCTGGGTGTGAAGGGCATGTCGCTGTACAACCACGTCTCGAACAAGGACGACCTCCTCGACGGCGTGGTCGAGGTGCTGTGGACGGAGGTCGAGAGCGCTGTCACTGGCGCTGTCACCACCGCGGCCGGGTGGCATGACGGGGTCCGGTCGTTCGCCCGCGCGTTGCGCGCCATCGTCCGGCGGCACCCGAACGCCGCACCGTTGATCATCAGCCACCGGGTCATGCCCGAACCTGCCCTGCGGATCATCCAGGCCCAGATCATCGCCGCCGTCGCCGACAGCTCTCCGGAAGGGCCGGCCTATGACCTGCTGCGTACCATCACGTCGTACGCCCTCGGCTCCGCCCTCGCGGAGGCGCACTGGGGCCTGGGCGAAACCGGCTGCGCGTCGGCCGTCAGCGACCTGCTCCGACCCGGGATTCCCGGCGATTTGGTCGGCGTCGCCGAGATCTTCTGTGGCCGAGGTGACCCCGACGCCCAGTTCGAACTGGGCCTGGACCTGATGCTGCGCGGCCTCGCTGCGCCCCGGGACCCATCGGCACGGCCTGTCCGTAACACTGTTCCCGGACCCGGCTAGCTAGCAGCACGATGCTTCGTCGCCGAGCAGGTTCTGGGCGAGGCGACGGCCCAGGCCGAACGCCTCGGCAACGGGCAGCACCTCGGCGCCCGGATGTTCGGTCTGCCATTCCTGCGCGGCGGACGGGCTGGCGAAGAAATGCACCTGGTTGCAGAACGCCGACCGCACGCTGCCGCAGGCGTCCGGGACGACAACCGACACCACGGCGGTCGCGGGCTCGAGCGCGACGACCCCGGCAGCCGGATCCACGTCGAGGCGGACCGGCTCGCCGCTACCCGGTGTCGGCGACACGACCTGAGCCGGCCGGTCCAGCACGACGGGGAAGATCAGGGTGTCCAGGGCGCACCAGGTGTAGAGCCGGTGGCCGTCGACGGTGAACTGGTGCGGGGTCGGGCGCAGCGTGATGCCGTGCCCGACCACCCGGCCCTGCTCGTCGTACTCAGTGTCGGACAACCCAGCCAGCGCGTCGCGGACCTCCACCGCCGAGCGCCCGGTGGCCTGGGCGAGGTCGTCGACGGCGACCGGGCGTCCGCGGGCGAGCTGGCGCAGCAGCACCGGCCACAGCCAGCCGACCCCGTCGCCATGGGGGGCGGAGCCCGTGCTGATCGCCGCGGTGAGCCGGGTGGCGAGATGATCGGCGTCGATGCTCATGACAGGGATCTCCCTTCCGGGTTTGGGGGGTGCGGTGAGCGGCCGGGTCAGGCGCAGCAGGAGGTGGGCATCTGGTTGCGGAACAGCCCCGCTGCGATCCGCAGGCTCTCGGCCATCGTCAGATAGGGGGCCCAGGTGTCGGCCATGTCGTCGACCGTCATCTGAGCCTTGATCGCGTAGGTGGCGGCGAGCATGATCTCCCCGGCCGCCTCGGCGGCGGCGTGCACGCCCAGCACCCGCCCGGTGTCGGCGTCGGCGACCAGCTTGACCACACCACGGGTGTCCCGGTTGGCCAGCGCCCGCGGCACATCCGACAGCGCCAGGACGCGGCAGTCGCAGCGGTGCCCGGCCGCCAGCGCCTGGGCCTCGGTCAGCCCTGCCGAGCCGAGCTGCGGGCGGGTGAACACCACCGCCGGCAGCCCGGTGTAATCGACGGTCGCCGGCCGTGGCCCGGCCGCGGCGGTGGCGTTCAGCGCGGCCACTCGCCCGGCGGCGGCGGCGACGTAAACGTATTGGGGGGCGCCGGAGACGTCACCGGCGGCGAAGATTCGGGGGTTGGAGGTGCGCTGAGCCTCGTCGACGACCACGAAGCCGCGGTCGTCGGTCTTCACCCCCGCCGCGTCGAGATCCAATGACGCGGTGCGCGGGGTGCGCCCGGTCGCGACCAGGAGGCGCTGCCCGACCGCGCGCTGACCGCCGCGGGTCACCACGGCGACCTGCCCGCCGTCGGATTCAACTCGGACGGCCCGGTCCTCGATGACGGTGATCCCGTCGTCGGCGAACACCCCGCGCAGCGCGTCGGCCACCTCCGGCTCGGCTGCGGGAGCGAGCCGACCCACCACAGTGACCCGGGCGCCGAGGTGGGCGAATAGCTGCGCCTGCTCCATCCCCACATAACCGCCGCCGATCACCACCAGCGAGTCGGGCAGCTCGCTCAGCTCCATCGCCGTGGTCGAGGTCAGCCAGTCCACCTGCTCCAGGCCGGGCAGGGCGGGGCGGGCCGGTTCCGCGCCGGTCGCGATCAGATACGTGAGCGCCTTCAGTGGCTTCCCGTCGACCTCGAGCATGTCCTCGGCGACGAACCGCGCCTGGCCGGGCCGGACCTCGAAGCCGTAGGCGGCGGCCACGTCGGCGTACTTGGCCTGCCGCAAACGCCCAACCAGCTCGTCCTTCTGTCCCACCAGCGCGGCCAGGTCGACCGGGTCGGCCGAAGTCGGCGCACCGGGGAACGGGTTGGCCAGCGCGGAGTGCCGGGCACCGGCCGCGGCCAGCAGCGTCTTCGACGGAACACAGCCCACATTCACGCAAGTCCCACCCAGGGTGTCCTGCTCGACCAGCACCACCGACTTGCCGGCCTGCCGGGCGGCGATCGCGGCCGCCATGGCAGCGCCACCAGAGCCGATCACGGCCAGATCCAACGCGCGGCTGTCGTTCACGAGGCGACCTCCTGGAGTCCGGGGGCGGATCCGGTCGGCCTGACGACACGAGCCGACCGGGGCGAGACCGACCGTGAGCTGCTGCCAACGTGGGTACCCATCACCGCACCGTCCAATCCGCTTAAGCGAATCTATGCTAGCGTCAGGCATCTGTCTAGGCGGATGCATTCCGCGTCCTGCGAGGACCCTGAAACCCGGTGACCAGCAGCTCGAGCACACCGCTTGCCCCGGCGGCACCGCTGCTCTGTGGACCCGCGAGCAAGTGGCAACTGTGGGCAAGTTCTTCCATGTCCCCGCCACGCGGAGCAGGGCCAGCGCGACGCCTTACGCCGCCGTGGGATTGCTGCCGGGGTTCAGGCCAGGGACTCGACAACGGCCCGGATCAGCCACTCGGCGGCCGGCGGGGTGACGGCGTTGCCGAGCTGGCGCACCTGCTCGCGGCGGGTGCCGCGGACCCGGTAGTCGCGGCGGAATGCCATCGCCGCCTGAATCTCGGCCAGTTCGAGCATCCGGAACGTGCAGTCCTCCACCGCGGGTAGCGGGTGCGGCCACCGACCACCGACTGATGCCCCGCCGTCGTGAGCGTGCGGGCCGGCTCGCTGGCGGGGGTGCACATCCCCCGCCGTCCCCGCGTGCCGTTTGTGCCGCACCAGCATGTGGTGGTTGCCGGCTGCGGTCACCGTGGCCAGCGGCTCGCGCACGTCGCGGGCGGTGGACCCGCCGCCGCGCAACTCGGCGATGAACGCGATCCCCTCCGCCTCCCGCGCGGTGCGCGCCCGGAACGGCTCCTCGCTGCTGCGTGCGTCGTCGTTCCCTGTCCCGCCGGCTGGCATGACGAGCGCAGTTTCCGCCCGCGTCGACTGGGTCCGCAGCGGTACCGCCACCGGCGCGGCGGTCGTGCCCTCGCGGCCCTCGACCGGCACACAGCGCTCGCGTCTCGGTAGTGGTCAGGGTGGCGGTGGGCTGGTCGACCGGCCAGGTACGGGAGTAGACCGGGCGCCCGTCGGGGCGGGTGCGCACGTAGGCGTTCCCGCGGGCCTCGAATGTCATCGGCCGCGCGTACCGGGTGAGCCCGGCCCGGATCCGGGCCAAGGTCTTGGCCGACAGCGGCCGCTCCCGGTCCCCGATCCGCTGCCCGCGAACGCACCAGTCCATTGCCACCGCCGCCGGGTCCGGATACGGCTCCACCACCGCGTGCCGACACTCCACCCGCTGTCAGCGGTAGACGTACTGGGCGCGGTAGCGACCCCAGCCGGTCCCGTGCTATTGCACGTTCGATCGACCCTTGCGTGCACGTCGCGATCGCCCGAAAGCCCGCTAGTGCGTTGACCATGAACGTTCACCGGGTTGGCGACACGCCGGTCAGCGTCCCCGAATTGGAGTCCTGTTGATCTCACTCTCGATCTCGACGTCAGGTCGGGGATCGAGGTGGGGGTCGGATGGCAGAGCCGGTCAGAGCGCGCAGGCTCACCGACGAGGAGGGTCAGCGGTTGACCCAGATCGTGCGCCGGGGCAAGCACGGTTCGATCCGGGTCCGCCGAGCCATGATCATCATGGCGTCGTCGTCGGGGACACCGGTTCCGGCGATCGCCCGCCTGGTGGCTGCGGACGAGGACACCGTGCGCGATGTGGTGCACGCCTTCAACGAGCGGGGGTTGGCCGCGCTGGACCC
>NZ_JAHKRK010000024.1 GCF_019396355.1 Pseudonocardia nigra | reverse complement strand
GTCCGCGCCACCGCGGCGCGGCCGCTCGCGGAGCTGCTGAACGACGCCGTCGCCGCGGCCGAGGAGCCGCGGCGGCTCGAGGTCCGGCCCGGTCCCGCCGCCGCCGTGTCCCCCGCGGCGGCGGTCGAGCTCCTGCACGTGCTCGCCGAGCTGGTCGACCACGTCACCGCGGTGCACCCGGCGGCGCGCGTGGAGCTGGCGGGCCGGGCCGCGAGCCGCGGGATCACCGTCGACGTGTCCGTGGACGGCGCGGCCCGGCGCGACCCGGACGGGCTCGGCGGCCGCCGCGCCGCCGCGGCCGCCGAGCAGCTCGCCCAGCGCTCCCGTCACGGCATCGAGCTGCGCAGCGGCGGGCGGCAGTCGCAGGCCGGGCTCGGCGTCGTCGCGTCCGTCCACTGCCCCGCCGCGGCCGTCACGCTGGAGGAGCGGGCCGGTCACGCCAACGGCAGGGCCATGGCGAGCGCGACCCGCGCCAACGGTGCGGCCCCGAACGGTGCGGCCCCCAACGGTGCTGCCCCGAACGGTGGGGCCCCGAACGGCGTGGCGCCGAAGGGTGCGGTCCGGGGCGGCGCCGTCCCGAACAGCGCGCCCCGGCGACCCAACGGGTCCGCGCAGGTGGACGAGCTGTTCGGGCCGCTGGTCGACCTGCCGCTGGAGTCGATCGACGACCGGTACGCCACCCCGATCTTCGAGGCGATCGCCTCCGCGTGGTTCCGCGAGGGCGACCCGGAGCCCCCGCGCGGGCAGCGGGCCCTCGACTGGGAGTCGCCCGCCGACGTGGAGTGGCGGGCGGCCGCGGCCCGCGCGGCCCGGCCCGAGCCCGCCCCCACCACGTCCAGCGGCCTGCCCCGCAGGCGCCCGGGCAACCAGCTCGTCCCCCCGGCGCGCGCCCAGGGCACCGACTCCTCCGGCGGCTCCACAGAGCGAGCGCCCGACCGCGTGCGTGACCGGCTGAGCACCTACCAGCGCGGGTTGCGCCAAGGCCGGCATCGTGCCCCCGGACCGGAAGGCGCAGAACCCGAAGCATGGTGACCCAGTACGACGTCCAGGTTGTCCGTGACCACTTCCCCGCGCTGAAGGCCGGCTACGCCCACTTCGACGGGCCCGGCGGATCCCAGGTGCCCGACGTCGTGGCCGACGCGGTGGCCCGCACACTCCTGTCGCCGCTGGCGAACCGCGGGCGCGTCACGGCGGCCGAGCGGGCGGCCGACGACATCGTGGCGGGCGCGCGGGAGGCGGTGGCCGGCCTGCTCGGCGCCGACCCGCGCGGGATCGTCTTCGGCCGCAGCATGACGCAGCTGACCTACGACATGTCCCGCACGCTCGCGGCCACCTGGTCGCCGGGCGACGAGGTCGTGGTCACCCGGCTCGACCACGACGCGAACATCCGGCCGTGGGTACAGGCCGCCGAGGCGGTCGGCGCGGTGGTCCGGTGGGCCGACTTCGACCCCGCCACCGGCGAGCTGAGCGCCGAGGACGTCGCCGCCGTGCTCTCCCCGCGCACCCGCCTCGTCGCGGTCACGGCGGCGTCGAACCTGATCGGCACCTGCCCGCCGGTGCGCGCCATCACCGATCTGGCCCACGAGGCCGGCGCGCTCACCTACGTCGACGGCGTGCACCACACCGCACACGCCCCGGTCCACGTGACGACGCTGGGCGCCGACTTCTACGCGTGCTCGCCGTACAAGTTCCTCGGCCCGCACTGCGGCGTGCTCGCCGCAGATCCCGCGCTCCTGGAGGGGTTGCGGCCGCAGAAGCTGCTGCCGTCCACCGACGCGGTGCCGGAGCGGTTCGAGCTCGGCACCCTGCCGTACGAGCTGCTGGCCGGCACCACCGCCGCTGTGGAGTTCCTCGCCACGCTCGGGATGCCGGCGATCGCCGGGCACGAGGACCGGCTGCGCGTCCGGATCGAGGAGTGCCTCGCCGGGCTGCCCGTCACGGTGTACTCGCGGGCGGCGCACCGCACGCCGACGCTGCTGGTGAGCTTCGGTGACCGTTCGCCCGCGAACGCGTACGCGTTCCTGGCCGAGCGCGGCGTCAACGCACCGGCCGGCTCGTTCTACGCGATCGAGGCGTCGCGGCGGCTCGGCCTCGGCGACAGCGGTGCGCTGCGGATCGGGCTCGCCCCCTACGTGGACGACTCCGACGTCGACCGGCTGCTCGACGGGCTGCGCTCGTTCGTCTCGGGTGCCTCGGCGAACAGCGGCGGCAGGTAGCGCAGCATCAGCGCCGACCAGGTGACGTGCGTGAGCACCGGTGCCTGGATGCCGCCGGCGGCGCGGCGCTGCAGCGTGAACAGCGCGCCCATCACCCCGGACGCCAGCACCAGCGCCGGGTTGCGGGTGGCGGCGGTGACCAGCATGTAGATCGCCGTCGACCTGCGCCCGCCGAGCGCGGCGTACAGCGCCCCGCGGAAGAACACCTCCTCGGCGGCGCCGTTGGCCAGCGTCGCGAACGCGACCGGGCCGCCCCCGGCATGGCGCAGCACCGACGCCAGCGCCCGGTTCAGCACCGGGATGCGGCGGGCGACGAGCGCGCCCGCGTAGAACGCCCCGAACGCCGCGGCGCCGGTGAGCACGGGGACGAGCACCGACCGGCGTCCCCGCGGCACCGGACCCGCGGCGAGCCCGCCCGCGACCCAGGTGGCGGCGGTGGCGGCGGTGAGCCGCAGGAACCGCGGGGACCCGGGCTCCGCGGCGAGCGACGCCCCGAGCAGGGCGGTGCCGGCCACCCCGGTGGCGGCGACGATCACCGCAGCCGCCCGGCGGCCCGCGTGTGCTCGAAGATCAGGTTGGTCTCGGTGCCCGCGATGGCGGGATCGCGGTTGAGGTGGTCGCCCACGAACCGGCGGAGCTCGTCGGTGCTCGCGGTGGCGACGTGCAGGAGGAAGTCGTTGGCACCGGCGACGAAGTACACGTCGAGCACCTCCGGCCGCCTGCTGAGGGTGGCGATCACCTCGCCCATGGTGGCACGGGCGTGCGGCTGCAGCCGGATCGCGATCATCGCTTCGAGGTCGTGGCCGAGTGCCCGGGGGTCGACGTCGGCGTGGTACCCGCGGATCACCCCGCTCTCGCGCAGCGCCCGCACCCGGGTCAGGCAGGTCGACTGCGCGACGCCGACCCGGTCGGCGAGCTCCTTGTTGGAGATCCGGGCGTCGACGCTGAGGATCCGCAGGATGGCCCGGTCGACGTCGTCGAGCGGCCGAACATCCTGCGGCGGCACCCGGCGTGGAGAGCGCGATCCCGAATCATGCAACGACATTTGAGCATGATAGCGAATGTTCTGCGCACATCTTGCGGGCTCGTCGCAGCATCTTCATTCTCAGTGCATGAGAATCGGTGTGCCCCGTGAGGTCAAGAACCACGAGTACCGCGTCGCGCTGACCCCTGCCGGGGCGCACGAGCTCACCCGCTCCGGGCACCACGTGCTCGTGGAGCGCGGGGCCGGCGTCGGCAGCTCGATCAGCGACGGCGACTTCGAGGCGGCGGGCGCCCGCATCCTCGGCACCGCCGACGAGGTGTGGGAGGCCGCCGACCTGCTGCTCAAGGTCAAGGAGCCGATCGAGGAGGAGTACCACCGGCTGCGCCGCGACCAGGTGCTGTTCACCTACCTCCACCTCGCGGCCTCCCGGCCCTGCACCGAGGCGCTGCTCGCGTCGGGCACCACCGCGATCGCGTACGAGACGGTCCGGCTGCCCGACGGCACGCTGCCGCTGCTCGCGCCGATGAGCGAGGTGGCGGGCCGGCTGGCGCCGCAGGCCGGCGCGAGCGCCCTGATGCGCGCGGCCGGGGGCCGCGGGGTGCTGCTCGGCGGCGTCCCGGGCGTCCGCCCGGCGAGCGTCGTGGTGATCGGTGCCGGGGTGTCCGGCCAGAACGCCGTGGCGATGGCCGTCGGCCTCGGCGCCGACGTCACGGTGCTGGACCTGGACATCCGCAAGCTCCGCGAGCTCGACGACCGCTACGCGGGCCGCGTGCGCACGGTCGTGTCGAACGCGCACGAGCTCGAGAAGGCCTGCCTGGAGGCCGACCTCGTGATCGGCGCCGTCCTCGTGCCGGGCGCCCGCGCCCCGCGCCTGGTGAGCAACGACCTCGTGCGTCGCATGAAGCCGGGCTCCGTGCTCGTCGACATCGCCATCGACCAGGGCGGCTGCTTCGAGGACTCGCGGCCCACCACGCACGCCGATCCCACCTACACGGTGCACGGCTCGGTGTTCTACTGCGTGGCGAACATGCCCGGCGCGGTGCCGCACACCTCCACCTACGCGCTGACCAACGCCACGCTGCCTTACGTGCTGCGGCTGGCCGACCAGGGCTGGGAGGCCGCGCTCGCCGCCGACCCCGCGCTCGCGGCGGGCCTGTCCACCCACCACGGCGCGCTCACCAGCCTCGAGGTGGCCCACGACCTGGGCCTGCCCTACGCCGAGCCCGGTGCGCTCGTCACCGCCTGACCCCGAGCCCTCGGATCCCGCCCGGACCGCGCCGATTACTGTTCGGCCGTGCTCGGCGACTGGTGGATCCTCCTCGTCGGCGCCCTGCCCGTGCTGGTGGTGGTCGTCGTGGCCGGGCTGCGCGGCCGCGCGCGGTCGAACGAGGTCGACGCGCTGACCGCCGAGCCGGAGGACCGGCCGCTGCCCGCGGTCGTCGCCAACCCGATCCGGATCGAGCCCGGCACCCGCAGGCGGATCACCGAGGTGTGCACCGGGCTGGGCTGGGCCGAGCCGCTGTGGCTGGAGACCACCGTGGAGGACCCGGGCACCGGGCAGGCGGAGCTCGCCGTCGAGAAGGGCGCGGACGTCGTGCTCGCCTGCGGGGGCGACGGGACCGTGCGATCGGTGGCGCAGGCGCTCGCCGGCACCGGGGTCGCGATGGGGCTGGTCCCGGCGGGCACCGGGAACCTGCTGGCGCGCACCCTGGGCACCCCCGAGAACGTCGCCGCCGCCACCCGCATCGCGCTCACCGGCGACGACCGGGCCGTGGACGTCGGGCGGATCCGGGTCGACGGCGCCGAGACCGAGCACGCGTTCCTCGTGATGGCCGGCACCGGGTTCGACGCCGCGATCATGCAGAACACCCCGGAGGCGCTGAAGGTCCGGGTCGGGCCGCTCGCGTACGTGATCTCCGGGCTGCGGACGATGCGCGGGCGCCGCACCCGCGTCACGCTCACCCTCGACGACGGGGAGCCGCTGCGCAGACGCACCCGCACGGTCGTGGTCGGCAACAGCGGCACCCTGCTCGGCGGGCTCGTGCTGATGCCGAACGCCACGATCGACGACGGCGTGCTCGACGTCGTGAACATCGCGCCGAAGACGGTGGCGGGCTGGGTCGCGGTGGCCGGCCGCGTGATCACGCGGCGGCGCGACGGCAACGACCGCGTCGAGCACTGGCAGGCCCGGTCGATCACGATCGCTGCGGACGCGCCGCAGCCGTCCCAGCTCGACGGCGACCCCATCGGCGACGCGCAGGAGCTGCGGATCCGGGTCGACCCGGGGGCACTCGTGGTGCGGGTGCCCGACGTGCCTCCGCCGGACGCACCGGACCCGGGTTAGCGTGCCCCGTGCGCACCATCTACGTCATCGGCATCGGTGCGGGCGATCCCGACCACCTCACGCTGCAGGCGATCGCGGCGATGAACCGCGTCGACGTGTTCTTCACGATCGACAAGGGCCCCACGAAGGACGACCTCTCCGCGTTGCGGGGCGAGCTCCTCGCGCGCCACGTCCACCGGGAGCACCGGGTCGTCGAGGCCCCCGACCCGCGGCGCGACCGCGCTGCCGCCGCCTACGAGGCGGCCGTCGTCGACTGGCAGGAGCGCCGCGAGGCGATCTACGAGCGGATGATCGCCGAGGAGCTCGGCGAGGACGGCGGCGGCGCCTTTCTGGTCTGGGGCGATCCCGCGCTCTACGACGGGACGCTGCGCATCCTGGAGCGCATCGCCGCCCGTGGCGCGGTCGGGTTCGACGTCGTGTCGATTCCGGGCATCAGCAGCGTGCAGGCTCTCGCCGCGCAGCACCGCGTGATCCTCAACCGGATCGGGCGGCCCTTCACCGTGACCACGGGCAGGCGGCTGGCCGAGGACGGTTTCCCGGACGGCGTCGACGACGTCGTCGTCATGCTCGACTCGGTGGACGCGTTCGCCGGGCTGCCCGACGAGGGGATCGACATCTACTGGGGGGCCTACGTCGGCACCGCCGACGAGGTGCTCGTGCACGGCGACCTGCAGCAGGTCAAGGACGAGATCGTGGCCATCCGCGCGGACTGCAGGGCGCGCAAGGGCTGGATCATGGACACCTACCTGCTGCGCAGGCGGGAGGCGTGAACGTCCTCATCCTCGGGGGCACCGGCGAGGCCCGCAGGCTCGCCGCCGTCCTCGACGGGCGTCCCGGCTTCGCGGTGACGTCCTCCCTCGCCGGGCGGGTCGCGGTGCCGTGGCTGCCGTGCGGGTCGGTGCGGGTCGGCGGGTTCGGCGGGCTCGACGGGCTGACCGGTTGGCTGCGCAGCAACCGCACCGACGTGGTCGTCGACGCCACGCACCCCTTCTCGGCCCGCATGACGGCGCATGCCGTGGCCGCCAGCGCGGCCGTCGGTGTGCCGCTGCTCGTGCTGCGCCGGCCCGGCTGGACCGCGGGGCCCGGCGACCGCTGGCACCGCGTCCCCGATGCGGCGGCCGCCGCGGCGCTGCTGCCCACGCTGGGGGAGCGGGCCTTCCTCGCGATCGGGCGCCAGCAGCTCGCGGCGTTCGCCGACCTGGACGGGATGTGGTTCCTGCTGCGAGCGGTCGACCCACCGGCGCCGCCGCTGCCCCGCAGGAACCACGTCGTGCTCGGCCGCGGCCCGTTCACCGCCGACGCCGAGCGGGAGCTGCTGCGCGAGCACCGGATCGACGTGCTGGTCGCCCGCGACAGCGGCGGCGACATGACCGCCGCGAAGCTCGTGGCGGCCCGCGAGCTCGGCGTGCCGGTGGTCCTGCTGAACCGCCCGCCCGAACCCGACGCGCCCGTGGTGGGCACGGTGGACGACGCCGTCGGCCGCCTGGAGGCACTGCGGACCCCCGATGGTTGAATGCGGAGGCCGATGGTTCGGGCCGCGCTGCTGCGGCCCGAGGCAAGAGGGAACCCGGTGGAAATCCGGGACTGCCCCGCAGCGGTGAGCGGGAACGACAGCCGTCACGACGCACTGGGTGCGCCGCACCTGGGAAGCGACGGCCGGTAGGTCGCCGGGCGTGAGCCCGGCGGTGCCCGCGAGTCCGAAGACCTGCCACCGGTGCGCGCGCCGCCGGCGCGCGCGGATCGTCGTGGCCTCGTGGGCGGCCCGGGCGAACTCCGCCGATCGCGGACCTCGCCGAGCGCCGCCCCGCGTCACCGGGGATCCCGCCGCCACGCTCGCGAGGAGAGAGCCGTGACCCGTTCCACCCTGCGCACCGCACTGGCCGCCGGGGCGCTCGCCGTCCTGCTCGGGTCGGCCGCCTGTGCCGCCCCGGCCCCGGCCGCCCCCGATGCGGCCGCCCCGAATGCCTCCACAGGGCCCGCCTGCAGCGCGCCCGACGTGCCCGCGCCCGTCGAGCTCCGCCACGCCACCAACGTGACCCTGACCGCTGCGGCCGGCTACCGGGTGCTCACCGTCGCGCAGCCGTACCCGGGCGGCGCGCCCGAGTCCTACGTCCTGGTGGGGTGCGGCACCCCCGCCCCCGACCTGCCCGCCGAGCTGGCCGGCGCGCCGGTGATCAACACTCCGGTGGAGAGCGTCTACGCGGAGTCGACCACCCAACTGGCGATGCTCGCCGACATCGGCGCCGTCGACGCGCTCACCGGCGTCGGAGCTCCCGACCTCGTCTCCGGACCCGAGGTGCGCGAGCGGATCGACGCGGGCGAGGTCGCGGGCTTCGCCGAGAACGGGCAGCTCGCCACCGAGGCCGTGCTCGCCGCCGGGCCCGACGTGCTGCTCGGCCAGGGCATCGACAACCCCGCGTACGCGACGCTGCGCGGCGCCGGGATCCCGGTGATCGGCTGGGCCGAGTTCCTCGAGCGCGGCCCGCTCGCCCAGGCCGAGTGGGTCAAGGTCATGGGCGCGCTCACCGGCCGGGAGGCCGAGGCGAACCAGGTGTTCGACGAGGTCGAGCGGCGCTACACCGAGCTGGCGGCGCGGGTGGCCGGCGTCGCGCCGACCCCGGTGCTCGCCGGTCAGCTCTACGGCGGCACCTGGGTCGTGCCCGCCGGTGCGAGCACGGCCGGGATCCTCATCCGCGACGCGGGCGGCACCTGGTCGGAGGCAGGCAGCGGCGGCACCGACGACGTCGAAAAGAACTTCGAGACCGTCTTCGCCACCGACGGCGACGCGCCCGTCTGGCTGGCCGACGGCCCCTGGCCCACCCGCGCCGACGTCCTCGCCGCCGACCCGCGCTATGCGGAGCTGGCCGCGGTGCAGTCCGGACAGGTGTGGAACCGCGACCGGGGGACGAGCGGGACCGGGGGCGTCCCGATCTACGAGCGCGGGGTGGCGCACCCCGAGGAGGTGCTCGCCGACCTCGTGGCGGTGCTGCACCCCGACGTGCTGCCCGGCCACCGGTTCACCAACTACCGCGAGGTCCGGTGACGGGCGCGCGACCCTGGCTGCTCCCCGCGCTGGCGGTGGTCGTCGCCGCCGGGTTCGTGCTCGCCGTGGCGCTCGGCCCGGTGCGCGTGCCGCTCGCCGACACCGTCCGCGTGCTGGTGGGCGCCGACCCGGCGGACCCGCGGTGGTCGGTCGTGGTCGGATCCGTCCGGGTGCCGCGGGCGCTGACCGCGGTGCTCGCCGGCGCCGGGCTGGGGGTGGCGGGCCTGCTCGTCCAGACGCTGTTCCGCAACCCGCTGGCCGACCCGTACGTGCTCGGCGTCAGCTCCGGCGCGAGTCTCGGGGTCGCCCTGTTCCTCGCGACCTCCGCCGGCGCCGCGTCCGGGGCGGCGTTCGGGGCCGGACTGGTCGGGCTGGGCCGCATGGGGGCCGTCGGCGCGGCGGCGGTGGGCGCCGCCGCGGTGCTCGCGTTGGTGGTGCTGC
This sequence comes from Pseudonocardia nigra, assembly GCF_019396355.1. Taxonomy (GTDB): domain Bacteria; phylum Actinomycetota; class Actinomycetes; order Mycobacteriales; family Pseudonocardiaceae; genus Pseudonocardia; species Pseudonocardia nigra. The sequence goes on along the minus strand of NZ_JAHKRK010000024.1, from coordinate 49,530 downwards.
TGTCGCGGTGGGTGCGGTCGGCGGTGACGCTGCTGATCGTCGGGGTGATGGTGGGGGCGGCGACCACGGCCGTCGTCAGCCTCGTGCTGGTCTGGACCGACCCGCGGATCGCACAGCAGTTCTTCGTCTGGGGCCTGGGCAGCTTCGACGCCACCGCGCTGCCCGACCTGGCGGTTCTCGGCCCCACCGTCGGCGCCGGGCTCGCGCTCGCCGGGCTGCTGGTCAAACCGCTCAACGCGCTGCTGCTCGGCGACGGCTACGCCCGCAGCATGGGCGTGGACACCCGCCGCGTCCGGACCGTGGTGCTGCTCGCGGCCGCGGTGCTCGCGGGTGGGATCACGGCGTTCTGCGGGCCGATCGCGTTCCTCGGGATCGCGGTGCCGCACCTGGCCCGGTTGCTGGTGGGAACGGCCGACCACCGGGTGCTGCTGCCCGCCACGGCGCTGGTGGGCGCGGCGGCCGCGCTCGCGTGCGCGATCGCGAGCCATCCGCCGGGCACCGAGGCGGTGATCCCGCTGAACGTGGTGACGTCGCTCGTCGGGGCGCCGGTGGTGATCGGCGTGCTGCTGCACAGCAGACGGCTGGCGGCGGGAGCGGTGGCATGAGGGGCCTCGCCCTGCACGGGCTCGGCGTCGGCTACTGGGCGGGGCGGCGGCGCTCGCGTGCCGTGCTCACCGGCCTCGACGCGGTGGCCCGGCGCGGCGAGCTGACGGCGCTCGTCGGCCCGAACGGCGCCGGGAAGTCGACGTTGCTGCGCACGCTCGCCGGGCTGCAGCCGCCGCTGGGCGGCGCGGTCCGCCTCGACGGGGAGGACCTGCTCGCGCTGCCGGCCCCGCGGCGCGCCCGTCGGCTGGCGGTGGTGCTCACCGAGCGCGTGGAGGTGGGACTGCTGTCGGCGCGGGAGCTCGTCGCGCTGGGGCGGCACCCGCACACCGGGGCCGGCGGGATGCTGGGCCCGGCCGACCACGCGGCGGTGGACGCCGCGATCGCCGCGGTGGGGGCCGGGCACCTCGCGCAGCGGCGGGTCGCGGAACTGTCCGATGGTGAGCGGCAGCGGGTGCTCACGGCCCGCGCCCTGGCGCAGGAGCCGTCGGTGCTGCTGCTCGACGAGCCGAGCGCGTTCCTCGACGTGTCCGCGCGGGTCGCGCTGCTCGGGCTGCTGCGCCGGCTGGCCGATGAGCGCGGGCTCTGCGTCGTCGTGTCCACCCACGACCTGGAGCTGGCGCTGCGCCTGGCCGACCACGTGTGGCTGCTCGACCGCGACGGGCGGCTCCGGGCGGGCCCACCCGAGCAGCTCGTGGGCGACGGCGCCGTGGCGGAGGTGTTCGACACGCCCGCGCTCGCGTTCGACCCGGTGTCGGGGACGTTCGTGCTGCGCGGAGCCGGCCGGGCGGCCACCGTCCGGGTGCGCGCGCCGGAACCGGCGGCCGCGCTGCTGGGGCGGGCGCTGACCCGGGCCGGCTGGGCGGTCGTGGGCGATGGCGAGCCGGCCGACGCGGAGGTGGAGCAGGTGGGGGAGCGGTTCGTGCTGCGGACCGCCGAGGCCACCACCGAGGCGGCCGGGTGGGCGGAGCTGGCGGAGTGGGCGCGGCACCATGTGCGCGACGCCGGCCCGTCCGCGACAAGCCCCGCAGCTGTCATCAGTGGATCGGAACAGGGACCGTTCTGCGGCTCGCTGATCCGGGACGATCGCGAGCGCGGGCACGTGCTGAGGCCGGAGGTTGTCGAAGTCTCGGCGGTTCAGCGTCGCGAGGGCGACGAGCACGTTGGTATCGACGATGATCACCTGGCGCTACCGGCCGAAGCCTTCGGCGAGGACCTCGTCGACGCGCTCCGACAGATCCGACCGTCTGCTCGCCCCGCGCCCGAGTGACCGTGGCAGGCGACGCGCGGCTCGTTGACCGGGCACACCGCTGGCACCACCGGCTGATCGCCTCCGCCGCATCGATACGCAGGGTCGGGTCTGCGTGGTGATGCGGGGACGGCGATCTTCGGCGTTCACGGAACCGCGACGGGTCCGGCGCCGTCAGCAGTGCCATGGATCTCACCGGCCCGTTCCGCGGCTCGACGGCACTGGCCGCCGGCGCGCTCACCCGCGGCGTGCTCGCCGGTCCGCGGTTCCGCAGGATCTACCCGGACGTCTACGTACCGGCGGGCCTGGTGGTCGACCTGGCGCTGCTGTCGCGCGCGGCGGCGGTGCTCGTCGAGCCGGACGGTGTCCTGTCGGGCTACTCGGCGGCCGAGCTGCTGAACGCGTCCTGCGGGCCGAAGGATGCCCCGGCGGAGGTGACGGTGCCGGCGTTCCGGCGGGCGGTGCCCGATCTCCTCGTGCACCGGGGCCGGGTGCCCTCCGACGACGTGGTGCACGTCGACGGCGTTCCGGTCACCTCGCCCGCCCGCACGGCGTTCGACCTGGCCCGGTGGCTGTCGCTCACCGAGGGCGTCGTGGCCGTGGACGCGCTGGCCCGCCGGCATCCGTTCATCCCGGCCGACCTTCGCGCCCTGCGCAGCGTTCACCTCGGTGCCTGGGGATGTGGCCGGCTGGAAGCGGTGCTCCGGCTGGCGGATCCGCGCGCCGCGTCACCGATGGAGACGCGGATCCGGGTCGCGCTCGTGCTGGCCGGGATGCCACCGTGCGTGCAGCATCCCGTGGCCACAGGCGGCCGGGAGTTCCGGCTGGACCTGGCCTATCCGGCGGTGATGCTCGCCGTCGAGTACGACGGCCGACACCACCTCGATCCGGGGCAGGCGCTGTACGACCTGGAGCGGGAGGCGCTGCTGACCGCCGCCGGGTGGAAGGTCATCCGCTTCCGTGCCGGAACCGTCCTGCACCGGCCGCAATTGATCGTGGCGCGTACCCGGGCCGAGCTGCAGCGCCGCCGCAGCTGACCGGTGATCACCCGTCGCGCAACATCACCCAGGGCGGGACCTGCGTGATGCTGCTCGCATCGCGATCACTCACGGGCGAACTCCGCCCGCACCCCGAGCAGGCGCACCGGGCGGCGGGAGGTGAACAGGTCCAGGACGTCCAGCGCGGCGGCGGCGAGGCGGTCGGGGTCGGTCGTCGGGGCGTCGAGGGTGGCGCTGCGGGTGTACGTGGAGAACGGGGCGAACCGCACCTTCACCGCCACCCGCGCCGCGGGCCGGTCCTCGGTGGCGATGTCGCCTGCGACGCGGCGGGCCAGCGCGGCGACCTCGGTGCGGACCGCGTCCCATTCGGTGAGGTTCTCCTGGAACGTCGTCTCGTGGCTCCGCGACCGCGGCACCCACGGTGTCCCCTCCACCCGTTCGCGGCCGATCCCGCGGCCGAGCTGCACGTACCAGGGACCCAGCACGGGTCCCAGCTCCGCGGCGAGCCACGCGGGGTCGGCGGCGGCCAGCTCGCGCACGGTGGTGAGGCCGCGGTCGGTGAGCTTCGCCGCGGTCTTGGCGCCGATGCCCCACAGTGCCCGGGTGGGCCGGTCGCCCATCACCTCGTCCCAGTCGGCGGCGGTCAGCCGGAACATCCCGGCGGGCTTGCCGAACTCCGTGGCGATCTTTGCGCGCAGCAGGTTGTCCCCGATCCCGACCGAGCAGGACAGCCGGGTCGCCGCCAGCACCGCGGCCTGGACCTCGCGCGCGAGTGCCTCGGGGTCGTCGGTCTCGGCGCCGACGAACGCCTCGTCCCAGCCCATCACCTCGACGACGAGGTCGGGGAACCCGCGGAGGGTGGCCATCACCTCCTCGGAGACGGCCTCGTAGTGGGTGTTGTCGGCCGGGAGGAACACGGCGTCCGGGCAGCGCTTGGCGGCGGTGCGCAGCGGCATCCCGGACCGGACGCCGTGCTCGCGGGCCGCGTAGGACGCCGTGGCGACCACGCCCCGCTGCGTCGGGTCGCCCTTGCCCCCGACGACGACGGGCCGCCCGGCGAGCTCGGGGCGGCGCAGGATCTCGACCGCGGCGAGGAACTGGTCGAGGTCGACGTGCAGCACCCAGTACGCCACACGATCAGTGTGCCCTCCAGCCCCTAAGGTAACGGTAGTCACTCGGCCCCGGGTGATCGTCGGGAGGTCGGATGAAGAGCCCGCGCGCCCTGGCCCTGGCGGCCGCTGCCGTGGTGGCCGCGGTGGCGGTGGCGGCGGTCGCCCAGCCCGGTGCGGCCGGGCCGGTGGAGGCCCGGTTCGCCTCGGCGCGGACGACGGTCGAGCAGCCCGCGCCCGCGGCGCCGGCCGCGCTCCCCACGCACTACACGGTGCTGCTCGCCGAGGATGCCGACCGCGCCGCGGCCGAGGCCGCCGTCACCGCGGCGGGTGGACGGGTGCTGCGGGAGAACGCCGCGATCGAGGCGCTCGTGGTCGAGGGCCCGCAGAGCGGGTTCATCGAGGCGGTGGCCGCGTCCGAGGCCGTGTTCGGGGCGGCGACAGCCCGGCCGGTGGGACGCACGGCCGCCGCCGTCGGGCAGGGGTCCTCCGCGGCCCCGGGCCACGCCGCGCAGGGTCCGGCCGGTCTCGACCCGCTCGACGCGCAGCTGTGGGGGCTGGCCATGATCGGGGCCGACGCCGCTCGCGCCACGGAGCCCGGTGACCGCGGCGTGCACGTCGGCATCCTCGACAGCGGCATCGACGCGAGCCACCCCGACCTCGCCGCGAACGTCGACCTCGCGCTCTCGCGCAACTTCGTCACCGACATCCCGGTCGATCCGAACGGGGTCGTCCTCGACGGGCCGTGCGAGTTCGAGGGCTGCGTCGACCCGGCGGGCCACGACGGCTCCGGGCACGGCACCCACGTGGCGGGCACGGTGGCCGCCGCCGCGAACGGGTTCGGCCTCTCGGGCGTGGCGCCGAACGTCACGCTGGTGAACATCCGGGCCGGGCAGGACGGCGGCCTGCTGTTCCTGCAGCCCGTGGTCGACGCGCTCACCTACGGTGCCGACATCGGCCTCGACGTGATCAACATGTCGTTCTACGTCGACCCGTGGCTGTACAACTGCCTCGACAACCCCGCCGACTCCCCGGCCGCCCGGATCGAGCAGCGCACCACGATCGAGGCGATGCGCCGGGCGCTGACGTACGCGCACGAGGCCGGCGTGACCCTGGTCGGGTCGCTGGGCAACAACCACGAGGACCTGGGGAAGCCGCGCGCGGACGCGTCCAGCCCGAACTACCCGTCGCAGTCGGCGTACCAGCGTCCGACCGACAACCGCACCTGCGTCACCCTGCCCGCGGAAGGGCCGCACGTGATCGGGGTGTCGGCCGTCGGACCGTCGGGGATCAAGGCCGCCTACTCCAACTACGGCACGGAGCAGATCTCGCTGGCCGCCCCCGGTGGCTACCTGAGGGACGGGGCGGGCACCCCGAGCTTCGGCACGCCCGGCAACCTGATCCTCTCCACGTACCCCCAGCACGTCCTGCAGGCCGCCGGCGACGTGGACGCCGCGGGCGAGGTCACCCAGCAGGGTGCGCAGAAGGGCATCCAGCGGGCCTGCGGCGCCGGTGGCTGCGGCTACTACGCCTACCTCCAGGGCACCTCGATGGCCGCCCCGCACGTCACCGGGGTCGCCGCGCTCGTGGTGAGCCGGTTCGGCACGCCCGACCCGGAGCGTCCGGGCACGCTGGCGATGCCGCCCGATGCGGTCGAGGAGATCCTGCTCGCCGCGGCCACCGAGCGGGCCTGCCCGGCCCCGGTCGTGTCGTACACCGACGTCGGCCTGCCCGCGGAGTTCGACGCGCCGTGCGAGGGCACGCCCGAGTTCAACGGCCACTACGGCGCGGGCATCGTCAACGCGGCGGCCGCGGTCGCTGCGCGCTGACCGCGGCCGCCCCGCCTCAGCCCAGCTCGAGCTTCGTGCCCTCCGGCGTGGCGCGGACGGCGACGATGCCCGCGAGCAGCACGGCCATCCAGAAGGCGCCCACCAGCCAGAGCGCTCCGTCCGCGGCGATCACCAGCCCGGTGACGATCATCGGCGTGAAACCGGCGCCGAGCAGGGATGCGCCCTGGTAGGACAGCGACGCCCCCGTGTAGCGCATGCGGGTGGGGAACTGCTCGGCGATGTAGGCGCCGATGGGGCCGAAGAGGGCGCCCTGGACGAGGCCGTTACCGACGACCACGGCGATCGCGAAGCCCCACAGCGTGCCGTTGCCGAGCAGCATCAGCAGCGGGTAGGCGAGCACGACGCCGGTGATCCCGGCGGCGGTGAGGACCGTCCGCCGTCCGATCCGGTCGCTCAGCCGGGCGGTCCAGAAGCAGATGATCAGGGTGAGGATCGCGCCGACGGCCTTCCAGTTCAGCACGCCCTCGCGGTCGACCTCGTTGGCGACGGCGAGCGAGACGCCCCAGACGGTGATGATGGCCTGGCAGCAGTAGAAGCTCATCGTGGCGACGAGGGCGATCACCACCGCGCGCGGGTGCGTGCGCAGCACGTCCACCAGCGGCATCCGCTTCCGTTCACCCGCGTCCTGCAGCTTCTGGAACATCGGGGTCTCCGCGACCTTCAGCCGGATGACCATGCCCACGGCGATGAGCACCACGCTGAGCAGGAACGGGATGCGCCAGCCCCAGACGAGGAAGTCCTCACCGGTCAGGGCCGAGACCAGCGAGACCACGAGGGTCGCCAGTACGGCGCCCGCCGGGCCGCCTGCGTTGGCGAAGGACGCGGCCAGCCCACGCCTGCGCTGGGGCGCCGACTCCAGTGCCATGAGCGCTGCCCCGCCCCATTCCCCGCCGACGGCCACGCCCTGGACCACGCGGAGCAGGACGAGCGCGATAGGGGCGACGACGCCGATCTGCGCGGTGGTGGGCAGCAGACCGATCAGCGTGGTGGCGGCGCCCATCATGAGCATGGACACGACCAGCATCTTCTTGCGGCCGATCCGGTCGCCGAAGTGTCCGAAGACGATGCCGCCGAGTGGTCGGGCGAGGTAACCCGCGGCCAGGGTGGCGAACGAGGCGAACAGCCCGACCCCGGAGCCGAGGCCGGCGAAGAAGACGGTGCTGAAGACGATGCTGGCCGCGGTGGCGTAGAGGATGAAGTCGTAGTACTCGATCGCGCTGCCGATGAAGCTCGAGGCCAGGATGCGGCGCATGTCCCCGGTGTTGAGGGACTGGTTCCCGGCGGGTTCCTGCGGTGTGGACTGCGTGACGGTCGACGGTGACTCGGGCACGGCTCCTCCTGTGGATGGGCGGCGGAAGCTCGGCTAGCGGTGCGCGCGCAGCGGGATCACGTCGAAGTCGTCCGGAAGGTGGAAGACCCCGTCGTAGTGGTCGGTGGCCTGCCGCCAGACGGCGGCATCGGCGGTCCCAGGCACGAGGTGGTGCAGCGCCAGCTGTTTCGCGCCCGCCTCGGTGGCCACCTTCGCGGCGTCCCGGACGCTCGTGTGCGACTTGTGGTGGTGGTCCCGGGCGGCGCGCGACCCCTCGTCCCTACGGCCGCGGTAGACCGACTCCACCCAGTCGAAGTCGATGGCCTCGTGCAACAACAGGTCGGTGCCCTCGGCGAGCGTGATCATGTTCGGGGTGTAGGTGGTGTCGCCGGAGAACGTCACCGATCCGCCCGCCGTCTCGAAGCGGAACCCGAAGGCGGGGGCGACGGGCGGGTGCTCGACCAGGACAGCCGACACCTCCACCAGGTCGTCGGCGTAGATCTGGAACGGGTCCATGAGCGGCGTCGGGTCGTCGTTGGGGTGGTAGCCGGCATCCGCGGGGATCGCGATGTCCGAGGCGACGAACAGGTCGAACGGGGACGGGCGCAGGCTGTCGATCACTCGGTCGTTGAGGTCGGTGGCGTGGGCGAACATGAGCTGCTCGAACATCTCGCGCGTGCCCGGCGTCGGCAGGTGCGGGGCCACCGGCGTCGGAGCCTCGGTGGCGCGCGGCGAGACCGGCGGGAGCATGCCGCGGTTGCCCGGACCGATGATCCGCACCGGGTCGTCGGTGCGGTCCAGCAGCTCGTACAGGCCGAAGATCGCGAGGCTCGCCAGGTCCACGGTGTGGTCGGAGTGCAGGTGGGTGAGGAAGATTCCGCGCAGGTTGCGCAGCTCCAGCCCGGCCTCGCTCAGCCGCCTGCCCACCCCGTGCCCGCAGTCCACGAGGTAGAACGACTCGCCCACGACGACGGCGGTGGCGATGCCGGTGCGGCCGCAGCCACCGGGCGCCCGCCACCAGCGTGGCCCGCCCGCCGTGCCGAGCGTGACGATGCGCGGACGCGGATCCAGGCTGGTCATGAGGCCTCCCGGCAGCGAACGGTGGTCCGTGCAGCCATCGTGCGGCGGGTCACATGATTTGTATAGTCAATCAATTTGATGGCCACGATAAGGAGAGGTGATGGCGGAGTTCACCCTTCGGCAGCTGCAGTACTTCGTCGCGGTGCTGGACCACGGCTCCGTCACGGCCGCGGCGCGCGAGTCGAACATCTCCCAGGCCGCCGCCTCGATGGCGATCGCCCAGCTCGAGCGGGCCGTCGGCGTGGACCTCCTGGTCCGGACCCGGGCCAAGAAGGTCGTCGCCACCGCCGCGGGTGTCGAGCTGGCCGCCCGCGCGCGGCGCGTCCTCACCGAGATCGGCGAGATCGAGGGCGCGGTGGCGGGCGGCTTCCACGAGATGCGCGGCGCGCTGCGGGTCGGCTGCAGCTCGTCGCTCTCGCCCCGGATCGTTCCCGGGCTCGTGGCCCACTTCGCCGCGCGGTACCCCGACGTGGACGTCGCGTTCCGCGAGGGGAGCGCGGGTGATCTGCAGCAGGAGGTCCTCGAGGGACGGCTGGACGTCGCCTTCGTCTACTCGCTGCAGGCGGACGAGGGGATGGACGTGGTCGAGATCGCCCCGGTCCGGCCGCGGCTGATGCTGGCGGCGGACCACCCGCTGGCCGGACGCGCGGCGGTCTCCTTCGCCGACGTCCGCGACGAGTGGGCCATCCTGCTCGACGTGCCGCCCACCATCGAACGGATCACCGCCATCATGCGCGCGAGCGGCGTCGAACCCCGCCTGCGGTGGTGCAGCGCCAACATGGAGACAATCCGCTCGCTCGTCGCCCGCGGGCTCGGCTATTCCTTCGTGAACTCCTGGCCTGCCACCGACATCACCTTCGACCGTCGCCGCGTGGCCTACGTCCCGGTGTCGGACGAGCTGCCGACGAACGCGATCGTGGCGGTCCTCCCGCCCGGTGCGCGCCCGCCCCGCCGGGTCGTCGAGGCGATCCGCTTCCAGCGCGACACGGCCGGCATCGAGCCCGACGCGGAGCCGAATCCGGGCGCGGATTGGTAATGTCGCTCGCCGTGTCCGACGAGCAGCCGCCCGCCCAGGCCCCGACCGCCCAGGCCCCGACCGCCCAGGCCCCGCCCGCACGGGTCGGGCCGGTACGGGTCCCGGCCCCGCAGGCTCCGACGCTCACGTTCCTCGCCACCGTCGAGGTGAAGGTCGGCGCGCCGGTGGAGATCGGCCGGACCCCGGAGGGGCATCGGCGGATCATCCCCATCGTGGGCGGCATCGTCACCGGCCCCCAGCTCCGCGGCACGGTCCTGCCCGTCGGCGCCGACTACCAGCTGCTGCGGTCCGACACGCTCACCGACCTGCAGGCCCAGTACGCGATCGAGACCGTCGAGGGCGAGCGCATCTACGTGTCGAACTCCGGGCTGCGGGCGGGCGCGGCGGAGGACATCGCCGCGCTGGTCCGCGGCGAGCCCGTGCCCCCGGAGCGGATCTACTTCCGCTGCACGCCGCGGCTGAGCTCGCCGAGCCCGCGGTGGGCGTGGCTCACCGAGCGGATCCTGGTCGGCACCGGGGAGCGACACCCCGACCGGGTCCGCCTGCACCTCTGGGTCGTCGCGTGACCGGCGGGCTCACTGCGCCGGGGCCGGCTCGATCAGCCGCACCACCGACGACGCCATCCGCAGCGAGCCGATCCCGGTGGGGTGGAGCGGGAACGGGTCGGACATGCCCTGCAGGTCGGGGCCGAGCCCGTCCGCAGGCTGCTCGCAGAGCAAAGCCAGCTCCGGCTCGGCCACGGCGAACCCGTACGCCTGCGCGCCTGCGCGCAGCACGTCGTTGAGCTGCTCGTTGCGCTCGGTCAGGAGTTCGATCTTGGTGGCGTCGAGGCCGGGAAAGCCCTCCGCACGGGTGTCGGGGCAGTCGGCGTCGGGCGGGAAGGCTCTGTATGAGGTCACGACGATGATCTGCGGGCTCCCGGGGAGGTCGTTGAGGTCGACGAGCAGGTCCCCGTAGACGCGGTCGAACGCCGCGAGCCGGTAGTCGAACTCGCCCTGGGTGAGGCGGTCGGAGCAGTCGGCGACCCCGTAGCAGTACTGCAGGAAGTCGGTCCAGCCGACGTCGTTGGGGCCGATCGCCACCACGACGAAGTCCAGGTCCTGCACCTGCTTGAGCACGCCGACCTGTGGCGGCAGCAGCCTGCCCCCGCGTTCCTGGGGGCCGCGCAGCCCGCTCGTGATCGTGGCGCTCGGGCAGGCCAGGTTGAGGACCCTGGCCGGCATGAGGTGGCCGATCTCGGCGGCGAGCGAGTCGGTGCTGCGCTCGCACGCGACGTCGTCGGGCGTGCCGTCCGGCAGCGGCGGGCCGCCGAGGCGGGCCGCGCGCGAGTCGCCGATCACCGCACCGTCGTAGCCGGAGATGGGGGGACCGACCGGGTCCGGGCTCAGGTGGTGGGCGCCGACGAGCTGCGACAGCGACGCGAGGCCGCGCAGCCCCTGCACCGCGCCCGTGTACGCGAGGACTCCCGACGCGCCCCAGGCGAGCACCGAGGCCACCACGGCGATCACCGTCATCCGCCGCGCCGCCCGCACGCAGTAGGTGAAGATCTCCGACAGGGGCGCGTGCCCGCCGGTCTCACGGCTCTGCCTGCGCAGCACCACGAGCGTGCGGATCCCCGCGGCCCCCGCGGCGGCGGCGAGGGTGAACGCGATCAGGCCGAGCCCGCCGAGCACGTACCAGTTGGCGAAGCCCCCGGTGACGGCGGCGACCGCCTCGTCGGTGGCCGTGGCCCGGTTCTCGGTGTCGAACACCGAGGCCGCCAGCGCGTTGCGCTGTACGGGCCCCATGGTCACCTGGGGTCGCAGCGGCCCGTAGACGTGCATGCGGTCCACGTCCAGCGCGGTGTTCCCAACCTGCACGAGCTGGGCGGGACCGGCCACGGACAGGTCCGGCGGCCGGGCGCCCACCGCGATGTGCTGGCCGAACGCCACGAGGTCCTGGTCCGGGGTGAGCGCAACGGTGACGGGGATCCCGACAGCGAGGCAGAACAGCACGAGGAGCAGCGTCGGCCACGAGCGGAGTTCCCTGAGCAACGTCGCACGGCGTCCGGTGTTCAGCGGTTCCTCCTCGCGGTGTCGATCGGCATCCCGGTTCCCAGGATGCGCCACGGGAAGGCGCGACGGGTACCGGCACCGGGGTGTGTTCGGTCCCGGGGCTCCGCGCGGATCGTCCCGGCCGTCGATTGGCGGTGAACCGGCGGGTCGCGTCGTCGGGCGTGCATGCGCCGGGCGGGGCGCATCCCCCATCGGCACTCCGGTCGGCGGGCTCCCCAGCCGCCGCCGTTTCCGGGGCGGTCAGGTGCGGTGATCATCACCCGGTCACCCGCCTCGCGCCCCGCCGGCCACCGCACCTGTTGTACCGCCCCGGACGCCCGGCCCCGGGCGTGTCGCCGGGATCGTCAGCTCCTCGTCAGCTCCCGGCGACGGGCGGGGTCGTCGGGGTCGTCGGGGTCGTGGGGGTCGTGGTGGTCGTCGGGCTCGGTGCCGGCGTCGCCCCGGACGTCGGCGGCGCGGAGGCGGGGCTCGGGCTGGGCCGGACCGTCAGCGTCGGGGTGGCGGCGGGCGCGGGTGGCGGCGCGGTCAGCTCGACGGGGGAGCTCTCGGTGCCGACGCCGCACCCGGCGCACAGCAGCGCGCCGAGCAGGGCGGCGACGGCGACGGCGCCGCGGGCCGGGCTGCTCACGGCGCCAGCTCCGGCAGCTCGACGACGAACCGGGCGCCCCCGCCGGGCCGTTCTTCCACCCACACGGACCCGTGGTGCCGGGCGGTGTGCTGGGCCACGAGGGCGAGCCCCAGGCCGCTGCCGGTGTCGTCACCGCGGTCACCCGCCAGCTGGCCGCGGGCGAACCGCTCGAACACCTGCTCGCGCAGCTCGGGTGGGACCCCGGGGCCTGCGTCGTCGACCTCCAGCCGGACGCACCCGCCGCGGCGGCCGACGGCCAGCCGGCACACCCCGCCGCCGTGGCGGGCGCCGTTGTCGAGCAGGTTGGCCACGAGCCGGTCCAGCCGTCTGCGGTCGGCCAGCACGAGCGGCGGTGGCACCGCGACCTCGACGTCCAACCCCTCCCGCCGCGCGGCGGCGACGTTGCGCACGAGCGCCCCGAGGTCGACGGCCTCGAGCTCGCGCTCGTCGGCGTCCGCGTCGTCGCGGGAGATCTCCAGCAGGTCGTCGACCATCCGGCGGAAGCGCTGTACGTCGGCCTCGAGCAGGTCCACGGCGAGCCGGGCCGCCTCGGGCAGCTCCGCCCGCCGGTGCCGCAGCACCTCGACGGCGTTGACCATCGTGGTGATCGGGGAGCGCAGCTCGTGGCTGACGTCGCCGGCGAACCGGGCGTCGCGGCGGACGCGCCGTTCGAGCGCCGCGGCGGTGCGGTTGAACGTGCTCGCCAGCGGCGCGAGGTCGGGGTCGCCGCGCTCGGGCAGCCGCGCGGTGAGGTCGCCGCCCGCCACCCGCCCCGCGGCGTCGGTCAGCTCGACCAGCGGGCGCAGGGCCCTGCTGCCCGCCCACCGGCCCAGCCCCAGCCCGAGCAGCCCGCTGACCAGCACCCCCGTGACGAGGACGCTGCTGAGGAACCGGAAGGTGCGGTCCAGGTCGGTCAGGCCGAACAGCTCGACGTAGATCGTGCCGGGCGGGCCGGCGGGCAGTGCGACGGCGATGACCGGCACCCCGTCCACCCGGACCCGCTGCCGGGCGGGCGTGCCGTCGCCCGCCAGCGCCAGCAGCGGGTCGGGCAGGACGGCGGGGTCGATCTGCCGCCCGCTGATCGTCCAGCCGCCGCTGCCGTTGAGCGCGATCGTCTTGTCCGCGCTCGTGGCGAGGCCGCTGAGCAGCTCCTCGAGGGCGGTGGTCTGCGCGCGCAGCGCCTCCTGCACGAGCCGGAGGTTGACCGTGGCCTGCCGGCCGGCGGACAGCTCGCGCTGGTCCAGCATGTAGGCGGAGGCGAGGTTCCAGGTGACCAGCGCGAGCAGCCCGGACACGGCGAGCGAGCCCAGGCCGAACGCGAACATGACCCGGGACCGCAGCGTGAGCCGGTTGCCGATCACGCGTCCGGGCTCCGGCCGATCTTGTAGCCCGCTCCGCGGACGGTGAGCACCAGCTCCGGCTCGTCCGGGTTCGACTCGATCTTGCGTCGCAACCGCCGCACGTGGACGTCGAGCAGTCGGGTGTCGCCGAAGTAGTCGTAGCCCCACACCCTGGCCAGCAGGTCCTCGCGGCTGACGATCCGGCCGCGCGCGGCGGCGAGCTCCGCGAGCAGCCGGAACTCGGTGCGGGTGAGGTGGACGTCCACGCCGTCGCGCCGGACCACGCCCTCGGCGGGCCGGATCACCACGGGCCCGGCCTGCAGCTCGTCGGCATCGGGCTCGGGTCGCTCGGCCGGGCGTCTGCGCCGCAGCAGCGCGCGGATCCGGGCCGCCAGCTCACCGGCGATCAGTGGCTTGGTGACGTAGTCGTCCGCGCCGGCCTCCAGCCCGTCGATCACGTCCGTGGTGTCCGAGCGGGCGGAGATGATGATGATCGGCAGGTCGCCCTGCGCGCGGAGGGTGCGGCAGACCTGCAGCCCGTCGATGCCGGGGAGCATCAGGTCCAGCAGCACGACGTCGGGCTCGGCGTTCTCGAGCTGGGCCCGCTCCAGCTGGGCGAGCGCCTCCTCGCCCGACGCCGCCCCGGTCACCCGGAAGCCCTCGTCGCCCAGCGCGAGGCCGAGGGCCTGCCGGATGCGCGTGTCGTCCTCCACGAGCAGCACGTGCGTCACCGGCGGCACCCTACCGGGGGCGGTCAGGCGGTGGCGCGCACCGCGAGCAGTGCCACGTCGTCGTCCAGCGGGTCACCGGAGAACTCCTCCACCGCCTCGCGCACGGCCGCCACCAGCTGGGTGGCCGAGCGCCCCGCGGCGGCGCCCGCCACGGCGAGCAGCCGGTCGGGGCCGAACTGCTCCCGGCGGCGGCGGCGCTCGGTGACCCCGTCGGTGTAGACGAGCAGCGTGTCGCCCGGCGCGAGCCGGTGGGTGGTGCACTCCAGCCGCACCGTCGGGACCAGGCCGACGGCGGTGCCGAAGGTCCCGATCAGCTCGGCGCCGCCGCCCGCCCGCACGATCACCGGCTGTACGTGGCCGGCCAGGACGAGCTCGACGTCGAGGCCCGCCGAGTCGGTGCCGCCCGGCCGCCGCCTGCTGACCATGGCCGCGGCGAGCGTGCAGAACTGCAGCGGGTCGGCAGCCTCGATCATCACCTCGTTGAGCATCTGGATGACGCGCGGCAGCGGCCGCCCGTCGCGCACGAGCACCCGCAGCACGTCCCGGACGAGGCCGGTGCGGGCGGCGGCCCGCGCCCCCTTGCCGCAGACGTCGCCGATGGAGACCAGCCAGTGCGCGGGGTCGACGGTGAGCACGTCGTAGAAGTCCCCGCCGACGTCGCTGCCGGAGCTCGACGGGAGGTACTCGGCGGCGAAGTCGATCCCCGGGACCACCGGCAGCGCCCGCGGGAGCAGCGCCTGCTGCAGCGCCTGCGAGACCGCGACGTGCGCCGCGGTGCTCTGCGCGTTGTGGATCGAGAGCGCGGCCCGGCGGGCGATGTCGCCCACCATCACGACGTCCTCCGGGCTGTGCGGGCGCCCGTCCGGCCTGCCGACGACGAGCGCGCCGATCGTGCCGCCCCGCGCCCGCAGCGGCACCGCGATGCCGTCGGTGGGCACCGCGAAGCGCACCGGGGCCGTCCCGTCGCGCACCAGCTCGGCCAGCGTGCCGCGCAGCTCGGCGGGCAGGCCGGTGCCGCGGTCGGGGTCGAGGACCGCGCGCAGCTCGGGGAGCTGGTTCTCGTCGGCGTGGGTGAGCGCGGCGAGCCGCAGGTGCCCCGTGTCGTCGGCGAGGTGGACCGCACACCAGCGGCCCAGGCGCGGCACGACGACCTGTGGCACCACGGCGACGGCCAGGTCCACGTCGAGCGACTGGCCCAGCAGCTCACTGGACTCGGCGAGGTAGGTCATCCACGTGCGCCTGCGCTCGTCCACCGCGCGCAGCCACTGGGACTCCACGGCCATCGCGACGCGGTTGGCGATCAGCTCGGCGAGGTCGCGGGTGCGGTCCGGGTCGGCGCTGCCCGACGAACGAGATGCGGTACCCGCCCTCGGCACCACGCGCAGGATGCCGCGCAGCGGGGGTGTCATGGGCAGCCGCACGGCGACGGCCGGGCCGCGCAGCGCCTGCGCCGGGCCGTCGCGCACCAGCTCCCGGGTGCCGGACCCGTCGCCGTCGTCGACCTCCACGCTCGCCGCCTGCGCGTCGAGCAGCTCCCGCAGCCTGCGGACGAGCTCGGCCACCAGCTCGACGGGCTCCAGCCGGTCCACCAGCGCCGGGGGGACGTGGAGCAGCCAGCGGGCCTGCTCGGCGGTGGTCCACACCCGCTCGCCGTCGGCAGGGGCGGGCGGTGCCTGGGTCGCAGGGGCGGGGGGTCTGCGGGCGAGGGAGAACCAGATGACGTGGCGGCCGTCGGTCTCGTGCCGGGTGCCCCAGGTCGTGGCGAGCCGCTGCACGAGGGCGAGCCCGCGCCCGTGCGACGCCGCGCGCCCGTACCGCTGGCGGGGCTGGGCGAGGTGCTGCTCGAGCGGGCCCGCGCCGCGGTCGGTGACCGCGACGGTCACCTCGTCCTCGGTGGCGGTCAGGGCCAGCTCGAACTCGGTGCCGGCGTGCAGCACCGCGTTCTCGCACAGCTCGCTCGCCAGCAGCACGGCGGTGTCGACGATGTCGAGGTCGGCGTCGGAGTCGCCGAGGTCGCGCAGTGCCTCCTGGAGGATCCGTCGGGCTCGACCTGCGGATCGGGCGTCCGGCGGCAGTCTGGTCCGCCGCTCGAGCAGAACGGGCACACGTGCAGTCTGCCGTGTCGGCACCACCCGTGCTCGCACCGGCACCGGGCGCGACTGCCGATCCACTAGTCTCGCCCTGCGGTGGCCGAGCCGGTGCCACGGCGCACGCCCGTGCCCGGCCGGGCCGAGCATGGGGAGGACGGCGGTCATGACCACGACACAGCGCGACGGCACGGCCCGTGGCGACACCGGCGACAGCGCGCTGCTGGGGGAGCTGGCCGAGGCGTTGCAGCAGGTGCGGCAGGGCAGCTTCGGCGTCCGACTCTCGCGGCGCGACGGGCTGGCGGGCGAGGTGGTCGATCAGTTCAACGAGCTGGTGAGCCTGCAGGAACGGCGCAACCGGGACCTCCTGCGGATCAGCCGGGTCGTCGGGCGCGAGGGCCGGATGTCCGAACGGCTCGACGAGGAGTCCTACGACGGCGACTGGGCCAGCGGCGCACGGGCGATCAACGCCCTGATCGACGACCTGGCCGAGCCGACCGCCGAGATCGCCCGGGTGATCGAGGCGGTGGCCGAGGGCGACCTGTCCCAGCACATGGCCCTGGAGATCGAGGGCAGGCCGCTGCGCGGGGAGTTCCGGCGGATCGGCCGCACCGTGAACACGATGGTCGACCAGCTCTCGAGCTTCGCCGACGAGGTCACGCGCGTGGCGCGCGAGGTCGGCACCGACGGCCGCCTGGGCGGCCAGGCCGACGTGCACGGTGTGGCGGGCACCTGGCGGGCGCTCACCGACTCGGTGAACACGATGGCGAGCAACCTCACCAACCAGGTGCGGTCGATCTCCTACGCGGCCACCGCGATCGCGCAGGGCGATCTGTCGCGCAAGATCACAGTCAGCGCGCGCGGCGAGGTCGCGGAGCTGGCCGACACGATCAACTGGCTCACCGACACGCTGCGCCTGTTCGCCGACGAGGTCACGCGCGTGGCACGCGAGGTGGGCACCGACGGCCGGCTCGGCGGCCAGGCCGTCGTCCCGAACGTGGCCGGCACCTGGAAGAACCTCACCGACGCGGTGAACCTCATGGCGGCCAACCTCACCGCGCAGGTGCGCGGGATCGCCCAGGTGGCCACCGCGGTCGCGAGCGGCGACCTCTCGCAGAAGATCACCGTCGACGCGCGCGGGGAGATCCTCGACCTGAAGTCGACCGTGAACACGATGGTCGACCAGCTGTCGTCGTTCGCCGACGAGGTCACGCGCGTGGCCCGCGAGGTGGGCATCGAGGGCAAGCTCGGCGGGCAGGCGGCCGTCCCGAACGTGTCGGGCACCTGGCGCGACCTCACCGAGAACGTCAACGAGCTGGCCGGGAACCTCACGGCACAGGTGCGCAACATCGCGCAGGTGACCACGGCGGTGGCGCGGGGCGACCTGTCGCAGAAGATCACGGTCGACGCGCAGGGGGAGATCCTCGAGCTGAAGTCGACGGTGAACACGATGGTGGACCAGCTGTCGTCGTTCGCCGACGAGGTCACGCGTGTGGCCCGCGAGGTGGGTACCGAGGGCAAGCTCGGCGGTCAGGCCGAGGTCGAGGGCGTCGCGGGCACCTGGCGCAACCTCACCGACAACGTCAACTACATGGCCTTCAACCTGACGGGGCAGGTGCGCAACATCGCGCAGGTGACCACGGCGGTGGCGCGGGGGGACCTGTCGCAGAAGATCACGGTCGACGCGCGCGGGGAGATCCTGGAACTCAAGTCGACGGTGAACACGATGGTGGATCAGCTGTCGTCGTTCGCCGACGAGGTCACCCGGGTGGCCCGCGAGGTCGGCATCGAGGGCAAGCTGGGTGGGCAGGCCGAGGTCAAGGGCGTCGCCGGGACGTGGCGGGACCTCACCGAGAACGTCAACGAGCTGGCGGGGAACCTGACGGCGCAGGTGCGCAACATCGCGCAGGTCACCACGGCGGTGGCGCGGGGGGACCTGTCGCAGAAGATCACGGTGGACGCCCGGGGGGAGATCCTCGAGCTGAAGTCGACGGTGAACACGATGGTGGACCAGCTGTCGTCGTTCGGCGACGAGGTCACGCGCGTGGCGCGGGAGGTGGGCACCGAGGGCAAGCTGGGCGGCCAGGCCACGGTCAAGGGCGTCGCGGGCACGTGGCGCGACCTCACCGAGAACGTGAACGAGCTGGCGGGGAACCTCACGGCGCAGGTGCGCAACATCGCGCAGGTCACCACGGCCGTCGCGCGCGGCGACCTGAGCCAGAAGATCACCGTGGACGCGCGTGGCGAGATCTTCGAGCTCAAGTCGACCGTGAACACGATGGTGGACCAGCTGTCGTCGTTCGCCGACGAGGTCACCCGCGTGGCCCGCGAGGTGGGCACCGAGGGCAAGCTCGGTGGCCAGGCCGAGGTCAAGGGCGTCGCCGGCACGTGGCGCGACCTCACCGAGAACGTCAACCAGCTGGCGTCCACGCTCACCACCCAGCTGCGGGCGATCTCGGCCGTGTCGACCGCGGTGGCGAGCGGCGACCTCACGCAGCAGATCATGGTGGCCGCGCAGGGCGAGGTGGCCGACCTCAAGGACACGATCAACCAGATGATCGTCGCCCTGCGCGAGACCACGAAGGCCAACGCCGAGCAGGGCTGGCTCGACTCCAACCTCGCGCGCATCGGCGGGCTGCTGCAGGGCCAGCGCGACCTCGGCGAGGTCTGCCGCATGATCATGGAGGAGGTCGCGCCCCTGGTGAACGCGCAGGTGGGCGCGTTCTTCCTGGCCGAGGACGCCCAGTGGGTGATGCGCGGCGGATACGCGTTGGGCCCCGGCGACCCGCCGCTGGCGTTCGGCACGGGGGAGGGACTGGTCGGGCAGGCCGCCGCGACCCGCCAGGTGGTGGTCGTCGAGAAGGTGCCGCCGGACTACCTCCCGATCCGCTCGGGCGTCGGCTCCGCGGCACCGCGGGCCGTGGTGGTGCTGCCCGTGCAGTTCGAGGACGAATGCCTGGGCGTCATCGAGCTGGGCTCGGTGGTGTCGTTCTCGCCGCTGCACATGATGTTCCTGGAGCGCCTGGTCGCCACGATCGGCGTCGCGATCACCACGATCCGGGCCAACCGGCGCACCGAGGAGCTGCTCTCGCAGTCCCAGGGCCTCGCGATGGAGCTGCAGGACCAGTCCGCCGAGCTGCAACGGGCCAACGCGGAGCTGGAGGAGAAGGCGGAGCAGCTCTTCGAGCAGAACCGCAACGTCGAGATCAAGAACATGGAGATCGACGCCGCCCGTCGCGGCGTCGAGGAGAAGGCGCAGCAGCTGGCGCTGGCCAGCCAGTACAAGTCGGAGTTCCTGGCCAACATGAGCCACGAGCTGCGCACCCCGCTCAACTCGCTGCTGCTGCTCTCGCGGCTGCTCGCCGACAACCCCGACCGCAACCTCACCGACAAGCAGATCGAGTTCGCGAGCACGATCCACAGCGCGGGCTCGGACCTGCTGCGGCTGATCGACGACATCCTCGACCTGTCCAAGATCGAGGCGGGCCGGGTGGACGTCGACCCCGCGCCGGTGGAGCTGGCGCACGTGCAGGGCTACGTCGAGCAGGCGTTCCGGCCGCAGGCCGAGGACAAGGGGCTCGAGCTGCGCGTCGAGACCGAGCCCGGGCTCCCCGAGATGATCACCACCGATGCTCAGCGGCTGCAGCAGATCCTGCGCAACCTGCTGGCCAACGCCGTCAAGTTCACCGACAGCGGGCACGTCACGCTGCACATCGGGCCGGCGCCCGCCGGCACGCTGCACGGCGTGCCGGCGCTCGACTCCGCCCGGCAGGTGATCGAGTTCGCGGTGCGCGACACGGGTATCGGCATTCCGGACGCCAAGCTCGAGATGATCTTCGAGGCGTTCCAGCAGGCCGACGGCACGACCAGCCGCAAGTACGGCGGCACCGGCCTGGGGCTGTCGATCTCCAAGGAGCTCGCGCGGATGCTGGGGGGCAAGATCGAGGTCACGTCCGAGGTCGGGAGCGGCTCGGTGTTCACGCTGCTGCTGCCCGACGAGCTGCCCCCGGTCACGGCCGCCGCGGCCAGGATGCTGCCCCGGCGCACCGTCGAGCTGCCCCCGATGCCGCCGATGTCGGCACCGGAGCCGCCCGCGCCCCCGAACCCGATCCTCCGCACCACGCCCGGTGGTCCCGCTGCCGCCCGGCCGGCGCCGTCGCTCACCGGCGTGACCGTGCTGATCGTCGACGACGACGTGCGCAACGTGTTCGCCCTGACCAGTGCGCTGGAGCTGCACGGGCTGACCGTGCTCTACGCCGACAACGGGACCGACGGCATCCGGCTGCTCACCCAGCACCCGGAGGTGGACGTGGTCCTGATGGACGCGATGATGCCCGACCTCGACGGCAACGAGACGACCCGGCGGATCCGGGCGCTGCCGCAGGGCCGTGACCTGCCCGTCGTGTTCCTCACGGCGAAGGCGATGCCGGGCGACCGGGAGTCCAGCCTCGCCGCGGGAGCCACCGAGTACGTCACGAAGCCGGTGGATCTCGATGAGCTGCTCGCCCTGATGGCGGCCTGGGTGCGGCCGAATCGCGTGGAGACGGTGGGATGATCAAGAAGACGGCCCGGGTGCTGGCCGTGGACGACCGGCGCGAGAACCTGCTCGCGCTGCAGGCGATCCTCGAAGGGCTGCCCATCGAGATCGTGGCGGTCACCAGCGGTGAGGACGCCCTCAAGCGGCTGCTGTCCGAGGACTTCGCCGTGATCCTGCTCGACGCGCACATGCCCGGCATGGACGGCTTCGAGACCGCCGGGCACGTCAAGCAGCGGGAACGCACGCGGCACATCCCCATCCTGTTCCTCACCGCGGTCGACTACGACCCGCACCTGGCGTTCCGCGGCTACCAGGCGGGCGCGGTGGACTACATCACCAAGCCCTTCGACCCCTGGGTGCTGCGGTCCAAGGTCGCCGTGTTCGTCGACCTGTGGACCATGCACACCCAGCTCGCCGCCCGCGCCACCGAGTACGGGCTCCTGCGCTCGGCGGTCGACGACGCCCTGCGGCTGCTGGAGAGCTCCGAGCCCGACGCGGTCGAACGCGCCAAGGCCCGGCTGGCGGGGGTACGCAACCCGCGCTGACGCGGCGGCCGCCGCGCGGGTGATCGTCGTGAGATGGCTGTTCTCGTCGTTCCGGGTGCGCGGACGCGTGTCTCGTGGTGATCCTGGCCGGGGTGATCGTCATGAGGTGGTGGTTGTTGCTGTCCCGGGTGCCGTGGTGCGCATCTCGCGGTGATCTCGGGACTGCGGGGGGGGGCGACGGGTGATCGTCGTGAGATGGCTGTTCTTGCAGTTCCGAGTGCGCCGACGCGTATCTCGTGGTGATCTTGGGGCCGCGGGGGGTGGCGACGGGTGATCGTCGCGAGTTGGCGGTTCTCGTTGTTCCGGGTGCGCGGACGCGTGTCTCGTGGTGATCATGGCCGCGGTGATCGTCGTGAGGTGGTGGTTGTTGCTGTCCCGGGTGCGGTAGTGCGTATCTCGCGGTGATCATGGGACGGTGGGCGACCGGCGGGGCGCGCGGCGCGTTCGGGGCGGTCGGCGGCGGTGCGGCGGCGGTTCGGAGGCGGCGGAACGGGCACCCGCCGGGCGATGAGCGGGATCAGGGCGGAGGTGCCGGCGTGACGGAGCCGGGCGCGACACCGGCGCCGCCGGGGCCGGGCGACCGGGCGGTGTCGCCGGGGCCCGCCGGCCCGGCCGAGCCCCCGACGGCGCGGGCCCGGCGGGTCGCGGTGGTGGCCTGGGCGGCGATCGGTGTGCTGGTGCTCGCCGCGCTCGTGCTGTGGGCGCTGGCCCGGCTCGCGATCGTCGTGGTGCCGCTGCTCATCGCGCTGTTCCCGGCGGCGGCGCTGACGCCGCTGCGCCACCGCATGGTCCGCTCCGGCTGGCCGCGCGCGCTCGCGGCGCTCACGCTCGTGCTCGGGCTGCTCGTGGTCATCGCGGGGCTGGTGGCCGGGCCGATCCCGGCGCTCGTGGACGAGATCCCCACGCTGGTCGACTCGATCGCCACCGCCGTGCAGCAGCTGCAGGAGTTCCTGGCCCGGCTGCCCGGCGGCGCCCGGCTCGGCAACGCCGAACAGCTCGCGGGCGACGCCGCGGCGGCGGTGCTGGGGGCCGACCCGGTGGCCGGCACCGTCGGCGTGGCGGTGACGGCCGTGACCGTGCTGTCCGGCGTGGTGCTCGCTGTGCTCGCGCTGTACTTCCTGCTCTACCAGGGCGACCGGATCGCCCGCGGCGCCGCCGACCTCCTGGTGCCACGCCGCCGCCGGGCCGACGCGCTCGAGCTCGGCGACCAGCTGTGGACGACGCTCGGGGCGTACGTGCGGGCCCAGCTGCTGATCGGGCTGATCGACGCGGTGCTCATCGGGCTCGGGATCTGGCTGCTCGGGGTGCCCGCGGTGGTGCCGCTCGCGCTGCTGATCTTCGTGGGCGCGCAGGTGCCGATCATCGGGGCGTTCGTGGCCGGCTCGGTGGCCGTGCTCGTGGCGCTGGCCGACGGCGGGCTGGGCGTCGCTGCGGCCACGCTGGCGGTGATCCTCGGAGTACAGTTCGCGGAAGGGCAGTTCCTGGAACCGGCGCTCATGTCGCGGCTGGTGCGGCTGCCCGCGTTCGCCGTGATCGTCGCCGTGGCGATCGGGACGGCGCTGCTCGGCGTGCTCGGAGCCCTGCTCGCGGTGCCGGTGGCTGCCTGCGTGGTCCGGACGGGCGCGTTCCTGCGCGACCGCCGCGCCCGCGGGGAGGCGACCGCGTCCTGACCCGGATGCGTCCTGACCGGGCCGGCACAGGGGTGGGCCCCGGCCGCACGGGGGAACGGCCGGGGCCCGGGTCCGGAATCTGTCAGCTGTTGCGGAAGACGTCCTTGACCTTCTCGCCCGCCTGCTTGACGTTGCCCTTCATCTGGTCGGTGTGGCCCTCGGCCTCCATCTCCTCGTCGCCCGTGGCCTGGCCGACCTTCTCCTTGGCCTTGCCCTTGAGCTCCTCGGCCTTGTTGTCGATCTTGTCGTCGGTACCCATGGCCACCTCCCGGTCCAGCCGATGCGGTTTCAGGTGCAGGGCTACCCGCGGCGACGCGCCCCGACACGAACTCACCCGTTCGGGGGGGTGGTCAGACCGACCCGGCCCGGACCAGGCAGAACGGGTGGCCCGCCGGGTCGAGGTAGACGCGGAAGTTCTCGCCGGGCTGGTGCTCGTGCTTGCGCGCGCCGATCGCGAGCACCCGCTCCTCCGCGGCATCGAGGTCGGGCACGTCGAAGTCGAGGTGCAGCTGCTGCGGGTGGGCCGCCTCGGGCCACTGCGGCGGGACGTGGTCGGGCGCGTGCTGCAAGGCGAGCGCGACGCCTCTGGTGGCGGCGAGCTGCACCCAGCCGTCGTCGGCCCGCTCGACGGGCGCGCCGGTGAGCGCGCTGTAGAACTCCGCGACGGCCCGCGGTTCCCGGCAGTCGACGACGGCGACGCTGAACGTTGCGATGGCGGTACTCATGCGGCGACGGTAGCGGCGGGCACCGACAGACCTGCCCTACCGCACGAACAACCGGGCCAGCGCGGGCGCCACCAACAGCATGACGATCACCCGCAGCACCTGCACCGCCACCACGAACGTGACGTCGGTGCCCGCGGAGATCGCGGTGGCGAGCACGGCGTAGACCCCGCCGGGGGTGGTCGCGAGGTAGCCCTCGAGCGCGGTGGCGCCGGTCATCGCCGACAGCAGCAGCCCGAGCCCGGCCGACGCGGCGATCACGGCGGCGATCAGCGCCGTGGCCAGCGGAAGCACCCCGAGCACGGTGCGCAGGCTCTCGCGGGTGAACCGGACGCCGGCCTGCCAGCCGATCACCGCGTAAGCGACCTCGACGAGCAGCGCGGGTGGGTTCGCCCCGAACGACCATCCGGCGAGTTTGAGCGCGATCGCGACCGCCATCGGGCCGAGCAGCCCGCCCGCCGGCAGGCGTGCGAGCCGGGCGAGGGCGACGCCCGCCAGCGCACAGACCACGACGAACCCGACGTCCAGCGGCCACGGTGCCCCGCCGCTGTCCGGCCCGGCGACCGCGCTGCCGGAGGCGCCGAACACGACCGCCGCGACCACCGGCATCGTCGCCGTGACCAGCCCGACCCGCAGGTACTGGACGACCGCCACCACCCGCTCGTCGCCGCCCAGGTCCCGGCTGATCGCCACCAGCCCGGACGCGCCGCCCGCGGTCAGCGCCAGCACCCCGGTCAGCGGCGAGACACCGGGGCGCACCCCGAGCAGCAGCCCGGCGCCCATGCTGAGCGCCAGCGTGCCGACCCCGATCGCGACCACCGGCAGCCAGACCGGTGCGAGCCCCGCCAGTGTCGACGGCTGCGCCAGCACCCCGATGACGACGCCGATGACCGCCTGCCCCGCCGTCGTCGCCGCCCTCGGGATGGCGGCAGGCGCCCGCCCGGCCAGCGCGAGGCCCGTGGCGACGAGGAGCCCGGCGAACAGGGCGGGGGAGGGGACCGCGGCCACCGCCACCGCTGCCGTCACCGCCACGGTGAGCGCGACGAGCAGCGCCCACCGCGTCCACGCCCGCCCCAGCACGCCCCGATCCTCGACCACGCCCGGTCGGCGGCGCACGGGACGGCTGCCGAGTGTCGGGAAAGCCACGTTCCGGTCACTCAGCGACCGGAACGTGGCTTTCCTGACGGTGACTGGGTGCCGCTACCGGGAGCGGGACTGGACGAGCTCCCACACGGCGGCGGTCGTGAACCCGTAGGCCAGGTGCGGGACGAGGTCGGAGACCCACGAGCTCCCGGGCCACGTCCGCGGGTCGGTGGCGCCGAGCGCGGCCATCGGGCCGGTGGTGCCGACGTTCGCGGCGAGCCCGGCGCCGATGCCGAGCACCGGCAGCGGTACGCCGTCCAGCCGCGGGCGCACCAGCCCGTAGAGGGCGCCCGTGCCCAGCCCGGCCGCGATGCCGAGCAGCGCGCCGAGCCCGGAGCGGCGGTTGCTCGCCGACTCGCTGTCGGGGCCCTCGGCGGACAGGCTCGCGTGCGCGAGCTCCTCGGACTTGCGCACGGTCTCCTCGGGCGTCGAGCTCGCCGGCCGGGCGCGCACGACCATGTCGAGGTAGGTGACGAGATTGAGGGCCGTGGTGCCCGCGGCGCCCGCGGCGAGTCCGGCCAGCAGCGATCGGTTCATGCAAAGGGCTTTCCCATCGTGGCGCCCGTTACGCGGCCCGGGTCAACGGGTACCGCCTCCGGTGTGGACCTCCAATTCCTCCGGAACCTGACCGAGAAGCCCGGCCCCTTCGCGACGGTCTACCTGGACGCGTCACACGACACCGAGGACGCCGCGCGCGCTGCGCAGCTGCGCTGGACGGAGGCCCGATCCCAGCTGGCGGAGCAGGGGGCGGACGAGGCCACCCTGGACGCGCTCGAGGGCGCCGTCGGCTCGGGAGAGCCCGCCGTGGGGCGGGCCGGGCGCGTGCTCGTGGGCCGCGGTGGCGAGGTGCTGCTGGACCGGACGCTGCCCGAGCCGCCCGCTGTGCCGTCGGCGCGGTGGGAACCGCTGCCCGGCCTGCTCCCGATGCTGGTCGACCAGCCCGAGCCGGTGTCGGCAGTGATCGTCCGGATCGACGAGACCGGCGGCGAGATCTTCGCGGCCGGTCCCGGCGCCGAGCCGGTGCCGGTCGAGGACGTCGAGGGCAGCGAGTACCTCGTGCACAAGGTGCGGGCGGGCGGCTGGTCGCACCTCAACATGCAGGAGCGCGTGGAGGAGAGCTGGCGGCGCAACACGGCCGAGGTCGCCGAGCGCGTCGACCGGCACGTCGCGGCCACCGGAGCGCGCCTGCTGGTGATCGCGGGCGACCCGCGGTCGCGCTCGCGGCTGCGGGACGCGCTGGGGGAGCGGGCGGCCGGGATGGCGGTCGAGCTCGACCACAGCGGGGGTGCCGATGCCGATGTGCTGGCCGCGGCGGTCGCCGAGGCCGTGCAGGACGCGGTGACCGACGACCGGCGCGCCGTGCTCGAGCGCTACGACCAGGCCGCCGGGCGGCCCGACGGGCTCGCCGTCGACGGGATCGAGCGCGTCCTCGCGGCGCTGCGGGCCGAGGCCGTCGACACCCTCCTCGTGGACGGCGCCGTCGACCGGGACACCGAGGTGTGGATCTCCGAGGTGCCGACCCGGCTCGCCACCAGCGAGGACGACCTGCGCGCGATCGGCACCGACCCGACCGAGCGGGTGCCCGTCGACGCCGCGCTGCTGCGGGCGGCGGCGTGCTCCGGGGCCGCGTTCGTGCCGGTCGGGGGTGGCCGCACCGGCCTCGTCGGGCGCCCGATGGCCGACGGTGTGGCCGCGCTGCTGCGCTACCCGCTGCCCAGCGGCGCCTGACCCGCCCGGACGAGAGACGGACGACGAGAACCGCCCCTTCCCGAGCGGGAAGGGGCCGTTGTCGTGCGAGGGCTACTGCTGGGCGTTGTCCCGCACGTGGCCCGCGGAGTCCTTGGCCTGGCCCTGCACCTGCTGGCCGGCCGAGCGGCCCTCGTCGGCGACGGTCCGGCCGGCCTCCGTGGCGGTCGACCTCACCGACTCCGCGGCCTCCTGCGCCGGCCCGCTGAGGTTGTCCTTCACCTCGGTGGCCGCCTGCTTCGCGGCCTCGGCCACCGGCTGCCCGTACTCTCCGGCGCGGTCCTTGGCCTGGGTCGCCAGCTCCTGCTCGCGGTTGCTCGCGGGCAGCAGCGACGAGATCAGCCAGCCGGCGCCGAACGCGATGAGCCCGGCGGCGAGGGGGTTGCCCTGGGCCTGCCGGCGCGCCGCCGCGGGCGCCTCGGACACGGTGTGTGCCGCGCTCGAGGCGGCGTCGGAGACGCCGGACGCGCCCGACGACGTGGTACCGGACACCGAGTCGGCCATGTGGTGCGCGGTCTCGCGGGCCCCGCCGCCCGCGTGCGTGCCGGAGACGGTGTGTGTGCTCGAGTGGAGCGGGTTGCTGCCCATCACCTTGTCCTTCCAGCGGCCCGCGGTGCTGCGGGCCCGGTTCATGCGGCGCTCGACGACCCGGCCCGGCGTCACCTTCTCGGTGAGGGCGTCGACGTCGGTGCTGAGGTGCGACTGCGTCCGCTCGATGTCACGGCGGATCTGGTCGGGATCGGCGGCCTGGCCGCCGCCCGTCCCGTAGCTCGGGCTGGTCACGCTGGTCCTCCTCGCTGGCCTTTGAGTGCGTCGGGAACGTGGCTGAGGGTGTCGACGGTGCGCTCCGGCTTGGGGTGCACCTGGCGCAGCTTGGTGCGGCCCATGGAGGCCAGCACGGCCGCGATGACGCCCCACACGACGGCGACGATGAGCCCCGCCCAGCCGGCGTCCATGACGTTGGACAGCCCGCCCCACAGCGCGAGCGACAGGAACAGCAGGACGAAGTACCCGGCCAGTGCGGCACCGCTGAGGGCGCCCGCCGCCTTGCCGGTCTTCGCCGCCTCCTGCTTGATCTCGGCCTGTGCCAGCGCGAGCTCCTGGCGCATGAGGGTCGACAGGTCCCGGGTCACGTTGGAGAGCAGCTCGCCCACCGAGGCGTTGGAGATGTCCGGGCCCGGCTGGTGGGCCTGGTGGGCGGCGGCCGCCGGTGGCGCGCCCGGGGGTGGGCCCGCCGGCCCGGCCGGTCCCGCCGGTCCCGCCGGTCCCGCCGGAGGCGCGTACGCGCCGCTGCCGGTGGGGGGAGTGGGTGCCGTCATCGGGGACCCCCGTGCTGCGGGTTCGGGTGCACCGGATTGTCCGGCCGCGGTGCGGCGCCACGCTCCAGGTCCTCGACGTAGTCACCGACCGTCGTCGCCTCCGACCGCGGCGGGTCGCCCGGCCGGGCCGGCGGCGGGGGACCGGAGCCGGGTGCACCCGGACCGGCGGGCGCCGGGCCGGGCCCGCCCGGTGCGGGGTAAGCGGGCGGCGCCGGGTAGCCGGGGCCACCGGCGGGGACGCCGGGCGGGGCGGAGCCCGGTGCGTACGGCGGCGGCCCGCCCGGGGCCCCGACCGGGCCTCCCGGCGGCGGGTAGGCGGCGCCGGGCGCGTCGTACGGCAGCGGCGTGGGCGGGCCCGCGGGGTACCCGGGGGGCGGGGCGGCGGCCGGGCGTGGCGCGGGAACCGGCGGCGGCGCGGCGTGCTGCCCACTCGTGTCGCGGTTGGCGTCGACGGCGCCGCGCGTCAGCCGCCCGGCCACCGCGCCGGCGAGGGCCGCGCCGATCAGGAACGCACCGGGGCGGCGCCGTGCCAGGTTGCGGACCTCCTCGAGCAGGTCGCCCGGTTCCCGGCGGCTGAGCCACTCCGCGGCGTCGTCGACCCGGCTCGCCGCCTGCTTGGCGAGATCGGACGCCGGTCCGTGCTGGTCGCCGCGGTCGGCCATCTCGTGGAGTTCCGCGGCGAGGGCGCGCAGGCCGTCGGTGGCCTTCTGCTGGCCGTTCCTGGCCTGCTCGTTGGCCTGGTTGCGGGCCTCGCCGAGCAGGTCCTTGGCCTGGCGGCGGGCCTCGTCGGCCACTGCGCCTGCCTGCTCCGCCGCGGTGTTCGCGACGTGCTTGCCCGCCTCGGCGCCGGTCCGGCCCACCTGTGCCGCTTCGTCGCGCGCAACCTGGCCGGTGCCTCCGCCGGTTCCGGGACCGGCAGCGGCCCCCGGCCCGTAACCGCTCGTGTGCTGACTCATCGAGCAAGCTCCCTGTCCTCGTCGATGTGGCCGATCTGATCGCCAGTTGGGCTACCCCGCCCGGGGACGGGCAACCACACGCTGTGCCCGATCGGCCCAGTCCGGCAGGGGGACCGGCCCGGACGAGGCCGGCGAGGTCAGCCGCGGGCGGCGCGCCGCCCGCCCACGGCGCGGCCCAGGCGGGTGATCCCGTACAGCACCACGCCCAGCAGGAGCAGCAGCCCGGCGCGCAGCCACACCCCCGCCTCCTGCTGGGTCGCGAGCGCCACGCACGACAGCAGCCCGAGCGCGGGCAGGACCAGCGGCACGCGGACGTGGTCGGCCTCGCCCTCCTGCGGCCTGCGGCGCAGCACGATCACCGCCAGGTTGGTGCTGGCGAACGTCACGAGCAGCAGCAGGACGACGGTGTTGGCCAGGTCGGCGAGGTCACCGGTGAACGTCAGCGCCACCGACACCGCCAGGGTGGCGACGATGGCCACCCACGGCGTACGCCTGCCGGGCAGCACACGGCCGAGCACCGCGGGCAGCAGCCCGTCGGTGACCATCCCGTAGGCGAGGCGGCTGGAGTAGATCCCGGTGAGCAGCGCGGTGTTGGCCACCGCGACGAGGGCGACGATCGCGAACAGCGAGGTCGGGACGCCGACGTCGGCGACCCGCACGACCTCGAGCAGCGGGCCCGTCGAGCCGGTGAGCTGCTCGGGCGGCACGGTGACCGTCACGGTGAGCCCGACGAGCAGGTACAGCACCCCGGCGACGAGCAGCCCGCCGATGAGCGCGAGGGGGTAGCTGCGGCGCACGTTCTTCGTCTCCTCGGCGAGGTTGGCCGACGTCTCGAAGCCGACGAACGAGTAGAAGGCGAGTGCCGCGGCCGCGAGCACCGCGATCGCGATGCCGCCGGCGTCGGGTGCGGGCATGGCGGTGAGCCGGGCCGCGTCGGCGTCCCCGCGGCTGACGACGAGCACGCCGAGGACGACGACGAGCACGAGGCCCGCCGACTCGGTCAGCGTCATGACGACGTTCGCGCCCATCGACTCGGCGATGCCGCGCGCGTTGAGCAGCCCGATCGCGAGCAGGAACGCCAGCGCGACGGGTAGCGGCGGCAGATCGACGAGCGCGGCGAGGTACTCGCCGCCGAACGCCAGCGCCAGCCCGGCCACGCTGGTGACGCCCGCCGCGAGCCCGCAGAAGCCGATCAGGAACGAGACGGCCTCGCTGCGGAACGCCCGGTGGGCGAACACCGCGGCGCCGCCCGCGCGCGGGAACCGGGTGACGAGCTCGACGTAGGAGGCCGCGGTCAGCAGAGCCAGCCCGAGTGCCACGAGCAGCGCCAGCCACAGCGCGCCGCCCGCCTCCGCGGAGGCCTCCCCGACCAGGGTGTAGATGCCCGCACCGAGCACGTCGCCGATCACGAACAGCAGCAGCACCTTGCCGCTCACCGCGCGCCGCAGCCGGGTGTCCTCGTGGGTTCCGCTCACCGCATCGGTCGCCATGTCACCAATTCGCCGTTGCGCGGTCGTTCGAAACGCCGACGGCGGGTATGCCCCGACCATGACGCGAGCCGAGAACCCCGACGAACACGACCCCGACGAACCCGACCAGGACGCCGAACCGGACCAGGACGCCGGGCCGACGATGACGGCCCCGCCCGAGGACCGGCCGGACGCCGATGCGTCGGCGCTGGACGAGGACGGGCGGGCCGACAGCCCCGACGTGGTCGACACCGACGCCGATCAGGGGCGATAGCCGCACAGGGCGGAACAGGATCCGGTGCGGCGTCCCCGAACGGACGGCGCTACCCCCCACCCGGGACCCGCTACGGCGACCGTGCGTCGCTTGATCGTGTCGGAGTGTTGCGTCCGGCGAGCGGCGGGTGCAGGGTAAAGCCCGGCGCCTCCCACCGACCGTCGCCCACCGGACGGGGTTCATCGTGATGACCCAGCGCTTCGAGGCCGCCCGCGCGCGCCGCAGCCGCGCGGTGCTGCACGACGATACACCGCTGCGGCGCGACCTGCTGCACGTCCCGGTCGGCGAGCCCCGTCCCGGGGTCCGCGTGCTCTCGCCGGCGGGCGAGGTCGACCTGTGCACCGCTCCGCTGCTGCGCGACGCGGCGTTCGCCGCCGTGGCGGCCGGCCCGCGGCACCTGGTCGTCGACCTGTGCGGTGTCACCTTCTGCGGGTCCACGGGGCTCGTCGTGTTGATGGACGCGCGCCGGCACGCCCAGGCACACGGGGTGGGGTTCCGCACGGCGGGCGCCACCCGGTGCGTGCGGCGGGTGCTGGAGATCACCGGCCTCGGCCCCGTGCTGGCGCACGGCGACACCCTCGATGTCGTGCTCGGCGAGCTCGCCCTCGCCGACCGGCCCGCCGGATCGACGGGCCGGTCGTCCTGAGCGCGGATCAGCTGGCCAGCACCTGCGGGGCCACCTGCTTGAGCTGAGCGTTCGCCCAGCGCATCTGCCGCAGCGTCTGCGGGTGGCAGCGCTGCGAGAGCTCGAGCAGGTCCCGTCGCTGGGTGGCCTGCGCGCTCTGACCGAGCAGCTCCCAGTCCAGCGAGACGCCCGCCGCCTTGCGGTGCAGGCGCCGCAGGTCGGCCAGCAGCATCAGGCCGGGCTCGGGGCGCCTGCCGAGCAGCACGCTCGTGCGCTGCGCGAGCCGCTCGACCACGGCGGGGGCGCCGCCGGTGGGCACGGGGTCGAGCCGGAGCCCGTGGTTCCGGCCCACCTCGGCGATCTCGTGCACGTGGATCTGCGACCACTGCGCGATGTCGCGGGCCACGTGGAAGACCTCGTGGTCCACGCGGTGGCGGTCGGCGATCGTGAGCAGCATGCGGGCGAGGCCGTTCTCCGAGCGGTGCAGCTCGCGCAGCACCATCTTGACCTTCTTCATCGAGCTCCCTCGCTCTGCTGCCGGCGTTCGGTCGCGTGGGCGGCGGGCCCGCCCCGGGTGGGCGGCACGCCCTCGGTCACCGGTCGTGAACCGGTCGTGGTGGGGGCGGGTGCGGCCCGCCCGTCGTTGCCGGCGACGCGGGTGATGCTCGCGGCGGCGGTCTTGAACAGCGGCTGCTTGGACACCGGGTCCCAGTCGGTCGGGGTGAGCTCGTTGGCGGCCCGGTCGTGGTCGCCGTCCTGCTCCGCGTCCCCGGCGCGGTCCCAGTAGCCGTAGTGGAAGGGGACGAACAGCACACCGTCGCGGATGCCGCTGATCCGCACGCGGGCCCGCACGGCGCCGCGGGCGGTGGTGACCTCGGCCAGGTCGCCCTCGGCGAGCCCGAGCCGCTCGGCGTCCCCGGCGGAGCACTCCACCCACACCTCGGGGGCGGCATCCTGCAGCTGCGGCGCCCGGCCGGTCTTGGTCCGGGTGTGGAACTGGTAGAGCGTGCGGCCGGTCGTCAGGGCGAACGGGTGCTCGGCGTCGGGCCGCTCGTGCGGCGGGAGGTACCCGGCGGCCTTGATGATCGCCTTGCCGTCGGGGTTGAGCGCCTTGTACTCGGTCGGTTCCAGCGGCGCCCCGGTGATCATGTCCCGGCCGTAGCTCTCGCAGTAGTCCGGCTTCGCGAAGAACTTCCCGTCGGTGTAGAGCCGCTCGGTGCCGTCGGGGTTCTCGGCATTGCACGGCCATTGGATGCCCGACGGCGCGGCGCGCAGCTTGTCGTGGCTGAGGCCGGTGTAGTCGCACGGCCTGCCCTCGGTGGAGGCCGCCCACGCCGCGAAGGCCGACTCGGCGTCGTGCCACTGCGGGAACGGCTGCCCGTCGAGGTCACGGAAGTCCATGCGGCGGGCGTAGTCGAGGAAGATGTCCAGGTCGGGACGCGCCTGCCCGGGTGGGTCCACCGCCTTGTCGGAGATGTGCACGGTCCGGTCGACGTTGGTGAAGCAGCCGGTCTTCTCACCCCACGTGGCGGCGGGGAGCACGACGTCGGCGAGCTGCGCGGTCTCGGTGAGGAAGATGTCCTGCACCACGAGGAACAGCCGCTCCTGGGCCAGGATCGAGCGGATCCGCGACAGCTCCGGCAGCGACACCGCGGGGTTGGTCCCCGTGACCCACAGGAACCGGATCGAGCCCTCCTCCGCGTAGCGGAAGATCTGCATCGCGTGGGTGGGCGGCACCGCGTGCGGGATCTGGAACGGGTCGAGGTTCCAGTGCTTCGCGAGGTCGGCGACGTGGCTGTCGTTCGTCCAGTTCCGGAACCCGGCCATGTCGCCGTCGGCGCCGCACTCGCGCGTGTTCTGCGCGGTGGGCTGCCCGTTCATCTGCAGGATCCCGCAGCCGGGGCGGCCCAGCATGCCGCGCACGAGGTTGAGGTTGTTGACCTGCACGGCCGCCGCCGAGGCCTGGTGGGACTGGTAGAAGCCCTGCAGCACGGTGGACAGCAGCCGCTCGGCGTGCCCGAGCACCCGCGCCGCCTCGCGGATCTGCGCCGCGTCCAGACCGCAGATCGGCGCCACCCGCTCGGGCGGGTAGTCGGCGATCCGCTTCTCCAGCTCCGCGAAACCGACGGTGTGCGCGTCGATGTACTCGCGGTCGATCCAGCCGTTGGTGATGATCTCGTGCAGCAGCCCGTTCATCAGGGCGACGTTCGTGCCCGGCAGCGGCGCGAGGTGCACCCCGCCGCCCTCGCGGGCCGCGCGGGCGACCGGGGTGTCGCGCGGGTCGACGCACACGATGGCGGGCGGGTTCGGCCCGGCGAGCCGGTCGAGGATCCGCGTCCACAGCACCGTCTGCGTCTCGGCCATGTTGTGCCCGAACAGCGCGATGACGTCGGCGTGGTCGATGTCGGTGTAGGAGCCGGGCTGGCCGTCGCAGGCGAAGGTCTCCTTCAGCGCGGCGGCGGCCGTCGCGGTGCACAGCCGCGTGTTGCCGTCCATGTGGTTGGTGGACAGCGCCCCGTGCCCCACCGCGGCCTGCGTGTAGTACTCCTCGAGGAACAGCTGCCCGGTCGTGTAGAAGCCCAGCGCGCTCGGGCCCTGCTCGGCGAGCAGCTCCTTGCTGCGGGCCACGATGCGGTTCATGGCGGTGTCCCAGTCGGTCTCGACCAGGCGCCCGCCCTCCCGCACCAGGGGGCGGGTCAGCCGGTCGGCCGAGGCGTTCGCCTGCCAGCCGTACAGGTCCTTGGGGCCCAGGCGCCCGTGGTTGACGCGGTCCTCCGCCCGGCCCCGGACCCCGACGATCCTCCCGTCGGCCACCGCGATGTCCATCGCGTCGCCGTTGGAGTGCAGGATCGACGCCGACCGGACCCAGCGCTGCACCGCCTCCGGGTCGACCCCGTCCGCGAGGTGCTCGTCCACCCGCACCGGCCAGGTACCGCCCGGGCCGTACGGGGTGCGGGCGCCCCACGGCTCCGCGATGCGGTCGGTTCCGGGACGGTCGGTTCCGGATGCATTCGTTGCCGTCACGCAACGTCCGTACCCGGTGGCTCCGGCGCCTACTCGGGCGACTCGCGCGTCGGGATCGGGCGACTCGCGGGATTCCCGCGAGTCGCCCGGAATCGTCGGGTGAGTCGCCCGTCCGTCACTGCGATCCGTCGGCGACCTGGTCTGCCGCGACCGCGCGGCGGTCGCCCATCGGCACCGGCTCGCCGTGGGTGGTGTCGCGGCGGGTCTGGCGCTCGGACTCGGCGTTGATCTCCGCGCCCAGGAGCACGATGTAGCTGGTGAGGTAGAGCCACAGCAGCAGCACCACGACACCGGCCAACGCGCCGTAGGTTTTGTTGTAGCTGCCGAAGTTGTTGACGTAGAGGCTGAACCCGACGCTACCGATGATCCACAGCGTGGCCGCGACGATCGCGCCGGGGCTGACCCACTGGAACTTCGGGGCGTCCCGGTCGGGCGCCACCCGGTACACCACGGCCAGCGCGACGATCACCACCGCGATCAGCAGCGCCCACCGCACCACCTGCGCGAGCACCGTGCCGACCACGCCGAGCTGCAACGCGTCGAGCACCGCGGGCACCACGGCCACCAGGCCCAGCGTGACGAGCACGAACACGATCGCACCGAGGGTGAGCAGCAGCGCGGTGCCGCGCAGCTTCACGAACCCGCGCGTCTCCTGCTCGTCGTAGGCGAGGTTCACCGCCTGCATCAGGTTGCCGGTGCCGCTCGAGGCCGACCACAGCGCGGCCAGCAGTGAGACCACCAGACCGAGGGTCAGCGCACCGCCGCTGCTCGCCACGACGGCGTTCAGCTGGTCGGCGATCAGCGGCTGGGTGTCCTGCGGCAGCGCGCCCGCCAGATTCTGGACCTGGCCCGCCACCTGCGCCGGGTCGGAGACGAGCCCGTAGATCGTGACGGCGGCGATCAACGCGGGGAAGATCGCGAGGAACGCGAAGAACGCGACCCCGCCGGCGAGCATCGAGACGTTGTCCGCGCTGCTCTCCTTGAACGCCCGGCGCACCACCTGCCACCACCCGCGCGGCGGGATCTGGGCCGGCGACTCGGCATGCTCACCGGCGGGACGGCCGGAGGACTCGGATCGGTGGGCGGTGGCGGTGCGGTCGGACACGGAAGCACTCCCGGGGTCGTGGAGGACGTCCCCCGCGGGTAGCCGTCGCCGGCCCCGCCCAACCCTGCCCGCGCGCCGAACCTCAGCCGTGGCGGGCGCCGGGCCCCTCGAGGACCTCGAGCACGGCGTCCACCCCGCTGAGGCCGAGCGCCCTGCGGATGATCCCGTCCGCCGGCGCCAGCACGCGCAGGCGGCGTCCCGCGGCGCGCGCGGCACGGTCGACCTCCACGAGGAGCGCCACGCCCGCGCTCGCGAGATAGCTGGTCTCCCGCAGGTCGACCACCACCGGCCGCGGGGCGGCCCGCACCGCGGCCACGAGGTCCTCGCGGACGGCCTGCACCCCGGCCAGGTCCAGGTCTCCGAGCAGGGTGATGCAGACCTCGTCGGGAGTGTGGCTCGTGCGCATCGACGCGGGTCCGGCGGGGGCGGGGTCGGCGACCGGCTCGCGCGCCGGTGGCTGCTCGTGCGGGGGTGGGAAGGTGAACCGCACCTCGGTGCCGTCCGGCCCGTGGTCCAGCTCCACCCGGGTGCTGACGTGGCGGATCAGTTCCAGACCGCGGCCCCGGAAGCCGCGGTCGGCCGGCGCGGGCCGCCAGCTGCCCTCGTCGCGCACGACGGCCAGGACCGCGCCGTCGGCCTGCCGGGTCAGCTCGACGCCCACTGTGCCGGGCGGGCGGTCGCGGTAGGCGTGCTCGACCGCGTTCGCCGCCGCCTCCCCGACGGCGAGCTGCAGGTCGTAGACCTCGTCCTCGGACAGGCCGGTGCCCTCCGCCCAGGCGAGCACGGCGGCCCGCAGCTCCCGCAGCACCCGCGCCTGCGCCGGCAGCACGAGCCGCAGCGGGGCCGGCATCAGACGGGCGACGATGAGCGCGACGTCGTCGGCGGGCCCGGCAGGCGGTTCGTCCGGGCCGCTCGCGGCGAGGACGCTGCGCAGCAGCGCCTCGGTGAGGGCCGGTGGGGCGAGCTCGTGGTGGCGCGCCGCGGCGGCCGCGAGCCGCTCGACCCCGTCGTCGACGACCTCCCCGCGCCGCTCGACGATCCCGTCGGTGTAGAGCACGATGCTCTCGCCCGCGGCGATCCGGGCGCTGCCCGCGACGAACGGGGGCCTGCCCTGCACGGCGAGCACGGTGCCGGTGGCGTCGTCGAGCAGCCGGGTGCCCTGCGGGCCGGTGACCAGCGGCGGCGGGTGACCGGCCCGGGCCCAGGTGAGCTCGCCCGTGCCGGTGTGCAGGACCAGGCACGCCACCGTGCTGCCGGCCGCTCCGGGCACCCGGGCGGCGAAGCGGTCCAGCCGCTCCAGAGCCTGCACGGGGTCGTGGCCCTCCAGCAGGTACCCCGACAGCACGCTGCGCAGCTGACCCATGATCGCCGCGGCGCGCGCCCCCTGGCCCACCACGTCCCCGACCGCGATGGCGACCCGGTCACCGCCGGCCGGCCCGTCGAGCGGCAGCACGTCGTACCAGTCGCCGCCCGCCTGCGTGCCGTGCGCCCCCGGCAGGTAGCGGGAGGCGAGCGCGAGCCGGTCCAGCCGCGGGAGCGTGGGCGGCAGCAGGCTGGTCTGCAGCGTCTCGGCGATCAGCCGCCGCTCGTCGGCCGCCGCGGCCCGCTCGAAGGCGGGGGCCGCCTGGGCGACGAGGGCGAGCACGAACTCGCGTTCGTCGGCGGGGAACTCCCGTTCCGTGCCGAAGCTCGCCGCGACGGCCCCGACCACGCGCCCCGCCGCGGTCAGGGGCAGCGCGGCGGCGGCGTGGGGACTCTCCCGCACGGCGTGCTCCAGCAGGTGCGGCCACCGGCGGCCCCAGTCCTCCCGGTCGCGGATCCAGACCGGCTCCGCCGAGCGCACGGCCTCCGCGATCGGCACGTCGTCGTCGGTGCGGATCACCGTGAACTGGTCCACCACCCGCGGCGCGTACCCCGGCGCGTGCACGAGCCGGATTCCCCGCTCGGGCTCAACGATCGACACGCTCATCGCGTCGGCGCCGAGCACGTCGGTGAGCCGCGACACCAGCAGGCGGGCGGCCTCGGCGACCCCGCCCGCCGAGGCGAGGTCGGCGGCGACCTGCTGCAGGTGCCGCTCGCGGATGCGCTGCCGGTCGGCGGCGAGCATCAGCGAGGCCCGCCTGCCGAGCTCGGCGGCCAGGTCGAGATCGGTCGGGTCGTAGTAGCGGGCCGCACCGAAGTTCACGAACCCGAGCAGCCCGACCACCCGGCCGCCGGTGACGAGCGGCACGACGAGCGACGTGGTGGCACCCAGCTGCACCCGCGCCCTCGCGTCCGACTCGTCCCGGGCGGCCGCGCGGTTGAGGGCGTCGGTGACCGGGACGACGATCGGGAGCCCCGGGGCGAACGCCTCGACCAGCGACGGCGGCAGCCGGGTCGGGGCCAGCGCCAGCAGCGCGCGCTCCACCTCCGGGTCGTCGTGGGCCACGGCCGCGCGGCGCAGCAGGCCGTCCGGCCCGACGAGCGACACCACGGCGGCGTCGCCCAGGTCGTGCCGGACGAGCCGGGCGAGCGCCACGAGCCGGTCCTCGGCGCTGCCGGGGTCGGCGACCAACCGGCCGGTCTCGGCCAGCAGCGCGGCGGAGCGCTCGGCGCGCTTCTGCTCGGTGATGTCGACGGTGAGGCCCTGGGCGCGCAGGGGGCCGTCCGGGCCGCTCACGACGTGCACGACCTGGTGCAGCCACAGGACCCGGCCGTCGATGGCCACGGCCCGATAGGTGAGGTCGTGGTCGACGCCCGCCGCCGTGCGGTCGCCGGTGTAGCCGAGCGTCTCCGCGCGGTCGTCGGGATGGATCACACCGGGCCAGAAGTCGGCGTCGTCCCGCCAGCGTCGCGCCGGGTACCCGAGCAGCTCCTCGGCGCGGTCGGAGACGAACGTGAACCGCAGCGCGCGACGCCGGGGATCCCAGTCGGCCTCCCAGACGATGGCGGCGAGACCCTGCACCATCGCGCGCAGCCGGGCCGCGGCGGCGTCGGAGACCTTGCGGGCGGCGTGCTCGGCCGCGGCGTCCCGGCGGGTCTGCTCGGCCCGGCGCTCGTCGGTGACGTCGATCGTGGTGCCCAGGAAACCGGTGACCGTGCCGCCCACCGCCCGCAGCGGCCGGGCGGAGGACCGGACGTGCCGGACGGTGCCGTCGGTGGCGACCAGGCGGTACACCTCCTCCCACGGCGTGCCGGAGCGGACCGCGGCCTTCCAGCTAGCCACCGTGGTGGTCTCGTCCTCGGGGTGGACGTGGTCCATCCACGCGGTGCCGGTCAACTCGGCGGGTGACCGCCCGGTCAGCCCGGCGACCTGTTCGTTGACGAACGTCGTGGCACCCGACCGGTCGGCGACCCAGATGCCGACGGGGGCCTGCGTGACGAGCGTGCGGTAGCGCTCCCGTTCCTCGAACTGCACGTCGTCGGCGCGTTGCCGCTCGCGCAGGTCCTCCGCCACCGTGGAGTAGAAGGCGACGTGGCCGCGGACGTCGCGGTGGGTGATGAGCGACTGCCAGACCGGGATCGGCGTGCCGACGCTGTCGACGAAGTCCATCGGCCCGGTCCAGGAGCCGGTGCGGTCGCTGCCGGCGAGGGCCTCGGCGGCGTAGCGGGACCGCTCCGCGGGGGCGACGACGTCCCGCAGCGAGATCTCCGACGCCGGCCGGTCCGCCGGAATCCCGATGAGCTCCCGGCCCGCCGGGTTCACGTAGCTGCACCTGCCGTCCGCCGCGGCGATCGCGATGAAGTCGCCGGACCGGTCGGCCAGCGCCCGGAACCGGGAGCCCTCCTCCTCGGCGAGCAGCCGGTCGGTGACGTCGCGGTGCGAGCTGTGCAGCTCGACCGTGCCGCTGTCGGCGTCGCGGACCCGGCGGGCCCGCAGCTCGAACCAGCGGTGGTGGCCTGCGGCGTGCCGCAGCCGGAGGGTCAGCTCCGCGACCGGCTCGGCGTCGGTGAGCCCGCCGATCGCGACGGCCAGTGCGTCCCGGTCCTCGGGGTGGACCAGCTCGAGCGCGCTCGTGCCGACGACGTCCTCCGGCCGGTACCCGGCCACCCGCTCCAGTGACGGCGAGACCCAGCGCCACGTGCCGTCGAGGTCGTGGCGGCCGATGACGTCGTCGGCGTGCTCCGCGAGGAGCCGGAAGGCGGCGCCGGGCGACACCGTCGACTCCGGTGGCACGGTGTCCTGCGCCGCCGGTTCCCGGCCGTGTTCCGCGGCGTAGGATCTGGCGTCGCCGAGCACGGCCGCGACCTGCGCTCCGACCAGGTCGAGGAAGGAGCGGTGGTCCTCGTCCAGGGGCCGACGCGGGCTCGTGCCGAGCACCAGCACGCCCGCCGGGGGCGTCTCGGCGGTCCCGAGCGGCAGGGCCGTCGTGGTGTCGATCACCGGCTCGCCCGTGAGCAGGGCGTGGCGGACCGCGCCGGCCGGCTCGCCCGCGCCGTCGACCAGCGGTGTCGAATCGGGCAGCCCGTAGGACGCGGCGACGCGCAGCCGGGGCTCGCCCGCCGCGCCGTCGGTGAGGCAGAGCGCCGCGAACGGCAGGTCGAGGGGGTTCGTGGCCAGCGCGTCGAGCGCCGCGACCGCGACCCGGTCGACGGAGGTCACGCGGACGGCGGACACCTCGCCCAGCGCGCGCAGCGTCGCGAGCCTGCGCGCGGCGACCACCTGCGCGGTGGTGTCGTGCGCCGCGGTGAGGACGCCGAGGACATTGCCGTCCGCGTCGCGGATGGGGGAGTGCGCGCACGTCCAGTAGGTCTCCTCGGGGGAGCCGCCCCGGTCGAGCAGCAGCGGCTGGTCGTCGGCCGAGGTGGCGGCGCCCTCGTCGAGGACGTGCCGCAGCAGCGGCCCGATCACCGGCCAGGCCCGCGGGAACAGCTCCTCGCCACGCCCGCCCAGCCCGCCGGGGTGCGCGTCGCCCGCGACGGCGGCGAAGGCGTCGTTGTACAGCACCGTGAGGTCGGGCCCCCAGCAGATCAGCAGGGGCTGCGGCGACTCGAGCGCGAGGCCGACGGCGGCGCGCAGCGGCGCGGGCCACGAGTCGACCGGACCGGCGGGGGTGGCGGCCCAGTCGTACCCCGCGATGAGCCTGCCCATCTCCCCGCCCGTGTTCAGGAAGGGGAGCTCCCGCGCGGCGGTCACCGCGCGAGTCTAGGACCGAGGGGAAGGGGGTGCCCGATGAAGGTCATCCGGTCCGGTTTGGGGCGCGCGGAGCGCGGGCACCTCCGGGGTCGTGCATCTCCTTCCCCGGGTCCTCGGCGCGATCACCGCGGCCTACAGCCTCACGATCATCGTCCGGCCGGTGGTGCTGGCCCGTCGGTGCGGGCTCACCGACGCGGCCGGCCCCGACGGTTCCGACACCGTCTCGCCGGGAGTCCGGACGCTGATCGCGGGCATCGGTGCCCGGGACGCGGCGATCGGCACCGCCATGGTGTTCGCGCCCCGCGGGCCCGCCCTGCAGACGGCCATCGCCGCCCGGGTGGCCGCCGACGCCGCCGACGCGCTCGTGTTCGGCACCGGGCTGCCCGCCCGCGACCGGCGCCCCCGCGTCGCCGGGTTCGCCGTCCTCTGGGCCGCGCTCTGCGCGGTGAGCGCCCGCTGGGCCCGCTGACCTGCTCGCTTCCGCCCTGTCCGTCCCGACCCGAGGAGCTCCTTCCATGGCCGACGAGACCCCGCCCGCCCAGCAGCAGAGCCCGCCCGGCGAGACCGGCGCGATGTCCCCGGAGCCGCGCGACGAGATGCGCGGCTGGACGGGGCGCGGCCTGCTCGAGGGGAAGGTCGCGCTGGTCACCGGCGGCGACTCCGGCATCGGGCGCGCGGTGTGCGCCGCGTTCGCCAAGGAGGGCGCCGACGTCGCCCTCGCCTACCTCGACGAGGACGCCGACGCCGAGCACACCGCGGGCCTGGTGCGCGCCGAGGGCCGCCGGTGCCTGACGCTGCGCGGCGACCTCGCCGACGCGGCGCACTGCAGCGAGATCGTCGAGCGCACGGTCGCCGAGCTGGGCAGGCTCGACGTGGTGGTCAACAACGTGGCCACCCAGCAGCCCGTCGACGCGCCCGAGGAGATCACCGACGAGCGCTGGACCCACACCTTCGACATCAACATCCACAGCTACTTCCGCGTCACCAAGGCGGCGCTCCCGCACCTCGGCGAGGGCAGCGCGATCATCAACACCAGCTCGATCAACGGCCTGCGCGGCAACAAGAGCCTGATCGACTACTCGGCCACCAAGGGCGCGATCAATGCCCTGACCTACTCGCTCGCGCAGTCGCTCGTGGACCGCGGGATCCGGGTGAACTGC
Source organism: Pseudonocardia nigra (assembly GCF_019396355.1). Lineage (GTDB taxonomy): Bacteria > Actinomycetota > Actinomycetes > Mycobacteriales > Pseudonocardiaceae > Pseudonocardia > Pseudonocardia nigra. The sequence continues at coordinate 8,045 of NZ_JAHKRK010000024.1, read as the reverse complement.
GTGGCCCCCGGCCCGGTGTGGACCCCGCTGATCCCGGCCACCATGCCCGAGGAGAAGGTCGAGTCGTTCGGCAAGCAGGTGCCGATGGGCCGGCCCGCCGACCCCGACGAGATCGCCCCGTCGTATGTCTTCTTCGCGGCGCCGCAGCTGTCGAGCTACTACACCGGCGAGGTGCTCGCGCCGATCGGCGGGGAGACGCTGCCGGGCTGACGCCCCGTGAGTGAGAAACGTCGCCAGGACGACGTTTCTCACTCACGAGCGCCGAAGGCGCTACTCGGCGGGCTCCAGCAGGTCGTTCTCCCGCACGGCGTCCAGTGACAGGGTCTTGTAGCCGTGCTCGGCGAACAGCACGGTCACGCGGTCGCGCTCGGTCGACATGACCACGCCCTCGCCCCACTCGGGATGGCGGACGGTCTCCTGGCCCTCGAGCCCCGCCGCCTCGCCCGCGTCCGGGTCGGCGCGGCGCGACGTCCCGGCGTCACAGCTGTCGCAGTGCCCGCACGGGTCGGTCAGCTGCTCGCCGAAGTAGCCCAGCAGCAGCCGCCTGCGGCAGTTCGTGCTCTCGGCGTACCCGCGGATCATCTCGATCCGCGAGCGCACCATCTCCCGGCGCTGCTCGGCGATCTCGACGGCGGCGTCCACCGCCTCCGCCGCGCCCAGGCCGGTGCGGGTGAACCGGCCGTCGGCGTCGGCGGTCACGGCCCCGGCCTGCTCCAGGAGGTTCAGGGCAGGGGTGCGGCGGGCGGGGGAGAGGCCGCTCGAGTCGCCGACCTGCTTGGGCGTCCGCGGTTCCCCCGTGTCGAGTGCGTTCAGCACACCGCGCAGGGCGTCGGGCTTCGGGCGGCGGGCGGTGAGGAACCGCTGGAGGTTGACGTCCTGGGCGTGGTGGTGCAGCTCGGCGAGTGCGGGTTCGCCGTCGCGCCCGCCCCGGCCGATCTCCTGGTAGTAGGCGTCGAGCGACGCGGGGGTGGCCGCGTGCAGCACGAACCGGACGTCCGGCTTGTCGATGCCCATCCCGAACGCCGAGGTGGCCACGACGACGTCGATGTCGCCGTTCATGAACCGCTCGTGCACCTCGTCGCGCACCGCGCGCTTCAGCCCGGCGTGGTAGGCCGCGGCCGCGACACCGCGCTCGGTCAGGGCGTCGGCGTAGGCGACGGTGTCCTTGCGGGTGGCGCAGTACACGAGCCCCGGGCCGGCGCGCTCGACCACCCGCTCCACGACCTCGGCCCGGCGCTGGTCGGCGTCGGCGTACAGGTGCGCGGCGAGGTACAGGTTCGGTCGGTCGAAGCTGGTGATCACCTCGCGGTGCTCGCGCAGTCCCAGCCGCTCGACGATGTCGGCGCGTACGGGCGGCGCCGCGGTGGCGGTCAGCGCGATCACCGGCGGGTGCCCGAGCCGCTCGATGACCTCGCCCAGCCGCAGGTAGTCGGGCCGGAAGTCGTGGCCCCACTCGGAGACGCAGTGCGCCTCGTCCACGACGAACAGCGACGGGCCGGCGGCGCGGACGCGGTCGAGCACCTCGTCGTTCGCCAGCTGCTCGGGGGACAGGAACAGGTACTCGGCGTCGCCGCCCTCGACCGCGTCCCACGCGTGCCGCGTCTCCCCGGCCCGCTGCGCCGAGTTCACGGCAACGGCCTCGGGCGCGTCGCTCTCGGCCAGGCCCTCGCGCTGGTCGCGCTGCAGGGCGATCAGCGGGGAGACGACGATGGTCGCCCCGTCCCGCAGCATCGCGGGCACCTGGTAGATCGCGGACTTCCCCGATCCGGTGGGCATCACCGCCAGCACGTCGTGACCACCGGCCACGTGCTCCATGGCGTCGAGCTGTTCGGGACGCAGCTCGGTCCAGCCGAACGTGTCGGCGGCGATGCGCTGCAGATCGTCGGAAACTCCCACGAGAGTTGGCGTTACCCCGCACGGCGGACGGCCACGCGCGACCCGCCGGTGACGCCCGGTACGTCCGTTCCGGGCCTCCGAACCATCACTGGACACGAAGAGTAGTAGCCACCACGAAGAGTAGCAGTTCGGCGAGAGGGGTTTTGATCGTCGCGCAGTTGGCGACTACTCGAAGGTGAACATCCTCCTGTGGCACGTGCACGGGTCATGGACGACGGCCTTCGTCCAGGGTCCGCACCGCTACCTGCTGCCGACGCTCCCCGAGCGCGGGCCGTGGGGCGGCGGGCGGCCGGCGGCGTGGGACTGGCCGGCGGGCGCGGTCGAGATCGCCCCCGACGAGCTCGCCGACGCCGACGTGGACGTCGTCGTCCTGCAGCGACCCGAGGAGCTGGAGCTCGCCGAGCGGTGGCTGGGCCGCACCCTCGGACGCGACGTCCCCGTGATCTATCTCGAGCACAACGCGCCGCGGGAGCACGCGGCCACCAGCAGGCACCCGATGGCCGACCGCGACGACCTCACGCTGGTGCACGTCACGCACTTCAACCGGCTGATGTGGGACGCCGGCAGCACCGCCACCACGGTGGTGGAGCACGGGATCGTCGACCCCGGCCATCGGTACACCGGGGAGCTCGCTGCCGCGGCGGTCGTCGTCAACGAGCCGCTGCGGCGCAACCGGATCACCGGGACCGACCTGCTGCCCGCCTTCGCCCGCACCGTCCCGCTCGACGTCTTCGGGATGGGGACCGACGGCCTCGGCGACGCGCTCGGGGTCGCGGAGATCCAGGGCCGCGGCGACCTGCCGCAGCACCGGATGCACGCGGAGATGGCGCGCCGCCGCGTCTACCTGCACCCCCTGCGGTGGACCTCGCTGGGCCTGTCGCTGCTGGAGGCCATGCACCTGGGCATGCCCGTGGTCGCGCTCGCGAGCACGGAGGCGGGCGAGGCCGTCCCGCCCGGCACCGGGATCTGCTCCACCGACCCCGACCGGCTCGCCCAGGGGCTGCGCGAGCTGGTCGCGGACCCCGACCGCGCCCGGGCGACGGGTGCCGCCGCCAGGGCGCACGTCCTGGAGCGCTACGGCCTGGACCGCTTCCTGACCTGTTGGGACGAGGTCCTCGCGCACGCCACCGAGGGTCGGCGTCGGCAGGCCCCCCGGCCGGTCGCCACCGCCACGATCGGAAGGAGCTGATGCCGATGCGCATCGCCATGGTGTCCGAACACGCCAGCCCGCTCGCCGCCCTCGGCGGCGTGGACGCCGGCGGCCAGAACGTGCACGTGCTGGAGCTCAGCTCCGCCCTCGCCACCGCGGGACACGAGGTGACGGTCTGGACCCGCCGCGAGGACCCGGACCTCCCCGAGACCGTGCCGCTGCGCCCCGGCGTCGTGGTACGCCACGTCACCGCGGGCCCGACCGCGCCGGTGCCGAAGGACGAGCTGGTGCCGCACCTGCCCGAGTTCACCCGTGTGCTCGCGGCCGCGTGGGCCGGCGACGCCCCCGACGTCGTGCACGCCCACTTCTGGATGTCCGGGATGGTCTCGCTCGCCGCCGCCGCGGGCCGGATCCCGGTGGTGCAGACCTTCCACGCCCTCGGTAGCGTGAAGCGCCGCCACCAGGGCAGCGAGGACACGAGCCCGAAGGGCCGGGTCCGGGCGGAGGCGGCGGTCGCGCGCGAGGCCGACCGCGTGCTCGCCACCTGCACCGACGAGGTGTTCGAGCTGGCCCGGCTCGGGGCCCCGCGCCGACGGACCACGGTGGTGCCGTGCGGCGTCGACACGGCCGAGTTCACCCCCGACGGCCCGGTCGCGCAGCGGTCCGATCGGCCCCGGCTGGTCGCGCTCGGCCGGCTGGTGCGCCGCAAGGGCGTCGACGAGGTGATCGCCGCGCTGCGCAGCGTCCCGAACGCCGAGCTCGTCATCGCCGGCGGTGCCACGGGCGTGGACCGGGCCGACGACCCCGACGCCCAGCGGCTGCGGGCCGCGGCCGAGCAGGCGGGCGTCGCCGACCGGGTCCGGCTGCTCGGACCGGTGGCCCGCCCGGACGTCCCGGCGCTGCTGCGCTCCGCCGACGCGGTGGTGTGCGTGCCCTGGTACGAGCCGTTCGGGATCGTGCCGCTCGAGGCCATGGCCTGCGGGCGGCCGGTGGTGGCCAGCGCCGTCGGCGGCATCCAGGACACCGTCGTCGACCAGGTCACCGGGCTGCTCGTGCCGGCCCGCCGCCCGGACGCGCTCGCCACCGCGCTGCGCGACCTGCTGGCCTCCCCGACCCGCGGCACGGCCTTCGGGATCGCCGGCCGGGACCGGGTGCTCGCCCGCTACGACTGGGAGCGGGTCGCCGCGGCGACCGCGCTGGCCTACGAGGAGGTCGTCGAGGCGCGGGCGACGCGGACCCGGCCGGTGGCGGTCGCCCGGCCCGAGACCGCGGGGGCGGTCCGGTGAACCCGCCCGCCACCGCGACCGCCAGTGCCACGGTCACCGCGCCCGATGTCGTCACCACGCTCGGCGATCACGTGGACCGGCTCGCGCAGGCGCTGCCCGCCCTGCGCGGGGCGAGCCCCACGCTGGCCCGCTGGGGCGACGAGCTCGCCGAGCGGCTGCTCGCCGGCGCGCGGGTGCTCGTCGCGGGCAACGGCGGGAGCGCCGCGGAGGCCCAGCACCTGACGGCCGAGCTCGTGGGCCGGTTCGACCGGGAGCGCCGCCCGCTGTCGGCGATCGCGTTGCACGCCGAGAGCTCGAGCATGAGCGCGATCGGCAACGACTACGGCTTCACGGAGGTGTTCGCGCGGCAGGTGCGGGCCCACGGGCGGCCGGGGGACGTCGTGCTGCTGTTCTCCACCAGTGGCCGCAGCCCGAACCTGCTGGCGGCGGCCGCCGCTGCGGCCGAGGTGGACGCCCGGAGCTGGGCCCTCACCGGTCCCGGCCCGAACCCGCTCGCCCGGGCCTGCAGCGAGGCGGTGTGCCTGCCCGGCGACACCGCCACCGTGCAGGAGACCCACCTGGCGGCCCTGCACATGCTCTGCCGTGCCTTGGAGAGCGCGATCGAGGCGCGCGCCTGACCCCGGCCCATGTGGTCGGACGGAACCGCGGAACGGACATTGCAGCAAAGCCACTTTCATGCAACCACGTGGCGTGAAAGTGGCTTTGCTGCAACCGGGTGTGGGTCCTTCAGGCGCGGACCCGGTCGGCCGAGGCGAGCCATTCCGGGACCAGGCGGTCGGGGTCCTCGGCCACCGACCGCAGCGCCGTGAGGGTCGGGTGGCCTGCGGCGAGCAGGGCGCTGTCGGTGCCCTCCTCGGGCCGGGTGCCGACCTCGATCTCCCCGAGCCGCAGCGCGCCGTCGCCCACCTCGTCGACGCGCGCCTGCACCGACCCGAACTTCGCCAGCCGCGCGTGCCGCAGCTCCCGCTGCTCCACGAGCGGCCGGTCCGGGACGTTGAGCGAGAGCACGGTGGTGGCCGGGGCGTCCAGCAGCAGCTCCAGCACCCGGGGGAACAGCTCCGCCGCAGCGTCCCAGTGCCGCTCCCCGGTGGGGTGCAGCGCGACGTCGAGGCTGACGGCGAGGCCGCGGGCGTCGCGGACCCCCGCGGTGAGCGCGGCGCCGACGGTGCCCGAGTGCAGCACGGCGCGTCCGACGTTGGCGCCGTGGTTGATGCCGGAGAGCACCACCTCGGGGGCCGGGTCGAGCCAGCCGCTCAGGGCGGCGACGACGATGTGCCCCGGCTGGGCCTCGACGGCGTAGGCCGGCACGTCGGGCAGCTCGGGCAGCTCGCGGCGGTGCACCACGGTGCGGCCCTCGCGCCGCACCGCGGTGATCGCCGCGCTCGCGCCGCTGGACTGCTCCGCGGGGGCCGCCACGACCACCTCGAGCCCGGCCGCCTGCGCGGCCCGCGCCAGCACGGCCAGGCCGACGGAGTCGATGCCGTCGTCGTTGGTCACCAGTGCACGCATGGGGTTCACTCCTTCCAGGCGACGAGCTCGACCCGCTCGGCCAGGGTCCGGATGGACTCCTCGCCGCCGGTGCCGAGCCCGCGCCGCACGACGTTGAGGGCACCGCAGGCCGCGCCGATGCACAGCGCCTCCCGGACCGGGACGCCCTTGGTGAGCGAGGCGACGACGCCCGCGGTCATCGAGTCGCCCGCCCCGCGGGTCTCGGCGGGCTGCAGGGGCGGTACGTGGATCTCCACGACGTCGTCCTCCACCAGGGCGAGCGCCGGCTCGGCGGCGCGCGAGACGATCACCGTGCCCGCACCGTCGGCGCGCAGGTCGCGCATGGCGGCCACCAGCGCCGCGGGCTCGTCGCTGTCGGTGCGGCCGTCGGCGAGCAGCTCCTCGTGGCTCACCTTGAGCACGAACGGGTTGCCCGCCAGCACGGCGTCCAACCGCTTGCCCGCGAGATCGGCGGCCACGCGGCACCCGTTCGCGGCGAGGTCGGTGGCGAGGCGCTGGTAGAGCGCATGCGGGATGACCTGGTCGGAGTTGGGTCCGGCCAGCAGCGCGGTGCCGTGCGTGATGCCCTCGCGCAGGGCCACCTCGTAGAGCGCGTCCTGCTCGTGGCGGTCCAGGGGGGCGCCGGGCGCCTCGGCGACCGGCTCGCGCTCGTCGGCGCGGCGGTCGTGCACGTAGCCCCCGTTGCGGGCGCCGACCGGCACGCTGTGCAGCTCCACGCCCTCCTCCGGGATGAGGTGTTCGAGCACCTCGCCCGTCTCGCCGCCCAGGCTGACGCACAGCACCACCGGGACACCGAGGGTCGTGATCATGCGGGCCTGCCAGATGCCCTGGCCGCCGGGATGGACGTGGATGTCGGCCTGGCCCGCCCGGTCCTCGATCGTCACGGTCAGCAGGGGGGACGGGGCGAACACGACCACGGCGGGAGGCGGCATGTCCGGACCGTACCCGGGTGGGGGGCCGGCACGCGGGGTCAGCGCGGGGGCCGGGGAACGTCCTCGGTGGGCGCGGCGGGGTCGTCCTCGGGGATCTTGTGGTGCGGGCCCTCCGGCTCGCCGGGGCGTAGGGCGTCGGGGCTGTCGCGCGGCTCGACGGGCGGTCGCGCGGCGTCGGCGGGCTCGACGTTCTCCCTCTCGGTCTCGGCCATGCCCGGCGGGTACCCGGCGGGGCCCGGGTCGACGCTCGCTCAGGAGACCGTCAGCCCCATCGCCGCCGCGGCGGCCGCCTGCCGCGCGTCGCGGGTGACGAACGCGACGGGGTCACCCGCGGCCAGCTCGGTCACCGTGGTCGTCGCGACGGCGAGGTGCAGGGCGTCGAGGGTCCGGACGGCGTGTGGTCGAGCACGATCTGCCGGGCCACCGTCAGGACGACACGGGGTTGCAGTGGCTCCCGGCCGTCGAGCAGCAGATCGCCCAGGGCGCCGGCGTCCACGCGGTACTCGTCCGGAAGTCAGCGGACGAGCGCGGAGGCGTCGACGGAGTAGTGCACCGTCAGGACTCGTCGCGTTCGGCCCGCAGCTCCTCGAGGACTGCGTCGCCCGCGTCGGGCCCGTCGACGACCGAGTCCCCGCACTGCCCGGCAACGTCCGACTCGGCGGATCCAGGGACGGGCTGATCGGTGTCGATGGGCACTACCCGCAGGCCCGCAGCGGCCAGTTGCCCACGAAAAACCCCATGGTGACCTTCCGTAGTAGTTGTCACGGAGAGTAGCAGTTGGGGCGCGAGCGTTTATCGGGGTCGGGCACGGTCAAGTCCTTCTCCGTGATCGACGACCACGTACCTGCTGCCGTGCTGTTCGACCGTGACGGCACGCTCGTCGTCGACGTGCCGTACAACGGTGATCCCGCGCGGGTGCGGCCGGTCCCCGGGGCCCGCGCGGCCCTCGACCTCCTCCGTGCATCCGGGATACCCGTCGGCGTCATCACCAACCAGTCCGGGATCGCCCGCGGGCTCATCACCGCCGAGCAGGCCGCCGCGGTCAACCGCCGCGTCGACGAGCTGCTCGGCCCGTTCGACGTCTGGCAGGTCTGCCCGCACGGGCCGGAGGACAGGTGCGCGTGCCGCAAGCCGCGGCCGGGCATGGTGCTGGCCGCCGCGCAGCGCCTCGGCGTCCCGGCGGAGCGGGTCGTCGTGATCGGCGACATCGGCGCCGACGTCGGGGCCGCGGCCGCGGCCGGGGCGTCCGCCGTGCTCGTGCCGACGCCCGTG
>NZ_JAHKRK010000239.1 GCF_019396355.1 Pseudonocardia nigra | reverse complement strand
CCTGAAAGATCATCAGGAGCCGCGCTCGCCTGGCAACTCAGCCCCCTCGTCTCCCGCACTGACCAGGGCGAGCCAACCGGACAAAACCGGACGTAACACCTAAATGATCAGAACGCCGGGGCCCTGGCGATGCGCACGGCACAGATTGAGCCGCGACGATAAGGATTGCCTCCGGGTTCGACGGGATCCCGGAGGGCGCTCCATCGGAACGGCGCGAGAGGAGCTTTTGTGGACGCAGAGTACGTCTGGGCCCTGCTGGGCCTGCTCTGCCTGGCGCTGATGTTCACCATGATGGCGCTCGGGGTGCGGGCTGTCCGCGACGAGCAGCCGGTCAGCCGCGAGGAGGACGAGCAGTGAGCAACCAGCTTCTCGGCATCGTCGTTATTGCGGCTTTCGGCGTGCTCTGGATCGCGGTCGGACTCAGCGTGGCCCGCCGGGTCCGCTCCACCGACGACTACCTCGTCGGCGGCCGCAACGTCGGCGTCGCCCTGGGCTCGGCCACCATCCTGGCGACCTGGGTCACCGGCAACACAATCCTCGCGGCACCCGAGAGCGGCTACACGTTCGGCGTCCTCGGCGTGCTCGGCTACGCCGTCGGCGGCGGCGTAGCGGTGCTGGCCTTCGCCCCGCTCGCGCGGCGGCTGCGCACCCTGTTGCCGGCGGGGCGCACGGTGGGCGATTTCTTCCGGTTGCGCTACGACCGCAAGAACTACGGCCTGTTCCTGGTCATGCTCATCATCTGGGACCTCGGGTGGCTGTTGACGCAAGGCATGGGCGCCGGCATCATCCTCGAGTCCGTCTTCGGCATCGACTTCCACGTCGGCCTCGTCGTGACCGTTGCCATCGTGACGACGTATGTCACCATCGGCGGCATGGTCTCGGTGCTCAGCACCGACTTCATGCAGACCATGCTCATCATGGCCGTCGTCTTCCTCTTCCCGGCGTGGGTCTACATCTCAGCAAACCCGGTCGATGTCTACCAGGGCATGGCCGGGCTAGCCGAGGCCAAGCTCAGCCTTTCGGCCGCCGACGGCCTGCTGTTCCTCGCCGTGATCCCGCTGATCTACACCGGCGAGGTCTTCATGGACAACACCTTCTGGCAGCGAGCGTTCGCCCTGCGACCGAACGTCATCACGCGGACGTTCACGCTCGCCGGGATCGGCTGGGTGTTCGTGCCGATCGCCACCGGAACGCTTGCGTGGGTGGCCGTGGGCACCGGCCTCGAGCTGCCCGGCGGGCCCAGCTCGGTGGCCCCCGAGGTGGTCGCCGCGTACACCGGCCGGGTCGGCGCGGTCATCTTCCTCGTGCTGATCTGGGCCGCCCTGGCCTCGACAATGTCGGCGCTGCTCAACGCCGTCTCCGGCATTTTCATGAACGACGTCTACAACAACTTCGTTCGGCCCCAGGCCGGCGACCGCGAGCTGCTGCGGGTCGGCCGCCTGCTCACCATCGTGGCAGCGGTTATCACCATCGTCATCGCCTGGCCCCGGCCGCTGACCCTGCTGACGCTGCTGATCCTGCTCGGCGTCATCAACGCGGCCTATATCCCACCCATCGTCATGGGCATCTTCTTCCGGAAGACCAACCCCAACGGCGTATTCTGGGGCGTCGTGATCGGGACCGTGGCAGGGCTGCTCGTCTTCGGCGATGGCGCCTTCGACCTTCTCTGGCTGAGGTTGGAGGTCGTGGACCTGCCGGCGTGGCTAGGCGGTGAGCTGCAGGGTGCCGTGGTGTCTTTCCTCATCTCCACAGTGGCCACTGTCGGATGGACGCTGCTGCGGCCGCGCGAGTTCGACTTCCGCAGCATGATCGACTGGACGCGTTCCGAGAATGCTGGCATCGCAGAGGGGAAAAAGTGATCACCACGCCGTTCTGGCTCTGGATCGCCCTGATCGCGTTGGGGACCCTGGGCAGTCTGGGGACGCTCGTCGCCATCACGGTGACGTTCCTGCGCGAGCGCCGCGAGGGCCACCTGTGGTAGCGCGGTGACGTTCTCGGTCGTTGCCCGCTGCCCGCGTACCGGGGAGCTCGGCGTCGCCGTCGCCACCGCGGTCCCGGCGGTCGCGCCGATGTGCGCGTTCGTCGGGCCGCGGGTCGGCGCCGTCGCGACCCAATCGTGGGTGAACCCCTACCTCGGCATCGACGGGCTAGCGCTGCTGCGGGAGGGGCTCAGGGCGCAGGCGGTGCTCGACCGCGTGATCGCTGCGGACCCCGACGCGCAGGAGCGCCAGCTCGCGGTCGTCGACTCCGGCGGCGGGTCCGCAGCCTTCACCGGGGCGGCGTGCACCGGATCATCCGGGCACCTGACCGGCCCCGACCACGCTGCGGTGGGCAACATGCTGAGGCGCCCCGAGACGCTCGACGTGATGGTGGCCGCGCTACGGCACAGCGCGGAGGAGCCGCTTGCCGAGCGTCTCGTGCGCGCGTTGGAGGCCGGTGACGCCGCTGGCGGAGACAAGCGGGGACGCCAGTCGGCGGCCGTGCGCGTATTCGGCCAGGAGGACTACCCAGCGGTCGACGTGCGCGTGGACGACCACCCCGCGCCGGTCGGCGAGCTGCGCCGGGTGTGGGAGGTGGCTCGCCGCGAACTGCTCCCGTTCGTCGCGATGATGCCGACCCGGGCCCAGCCCGGCGGGCGGCAAGACCAGCGGGTCGTCGACTTCTTGCTGCTCAGCCCAGCCGAGCGCGCCGCGCGGGACGCGCCGGGCTGAGCGCAGTCTCCTCCTCGGCGACGGCGCCGACGGGTCCGAGGACGCACGCACCACCAACCGCGGCTCGAGTTGCGGGCGGGTCCCGCCGCCGTCGTCCTCCCCGGTCAGGCGCATACCAGCAGCCGCGCTGCGGCGGACCCCATGGCCGTAACCGGACTCGCCACGGGGGTGAGCGGCACGTGGAGCTCCCTGACCAGCGAGATGCCGTTGAAACCGAGCACGGCGACGTCCCGGCCCACCGCCAGCCCGAGGTCGCGCAGTGCCCCCAATCGCGCCCATGGCGACAAGGTGCGGTGACGGCGAACAGCGCGGTCGGCGGGTCCGGTTGGGTCAACAGCCGCATGCCGGCGGCGTGCCCGCCAGCGGCGCTGACCGGGGACGTCACGACGAAGTCGCGGGGGACGCGGACGCCGCGCTCGGCCAGCGCCTCGAGGAAGCCTGCTATCCGCTCCACGCCCTGCTGGCGTAGGTCACGCCGGCGATGAGGCCAACCCGGGGGTGCCCAAGGTCGGTGACGTGGTAGCCGGCCAGGCGTCCACCCGCGGAGTCGTCGCAGACGACGGCCGGGTACGGCGGGTGGCGCCGGTGGACGAGGACGAACGGGACCGAGCAGGCCGCCAGCTCGTCAAGGTACGGGTCTCGGTTCCGGCGTCGGCGAGCAGCATCTGGTGCGACGGCGGCGCTCGGTCGGGGAGTCGAGGGTATTGGCGACCACGGTCTGGTAGCCGAGCTTGGAAGCCGTCTCCTCGATGCCCTCATAGATCGTGCTGACGGCGAGGTCGGTGAGGCGGCGGGGCACCAGCACGCCCAGCATGCAGGTGCGCCGGGTCCGCAGGCTGGCCGCGAAGACGTCGGGCTGGTAGCGCAGCTCGGCGGCCAGTGCCACCACCCGCTCGGCGACGGGCGACCCGGGCGGGCGGCCGTCGCGCGCCCGGGCCAGCGCCCCGGACGCCGTCGACACGTGGACCCCCGCCGCATCGGCCATGTCGCGTAACGTGATGCGCGAGCGGGCCTCCAGAGTCCGGTACCGGAACCTTCCTGGCGTCGTTGACGGCCTCGAATCCTATCCATACCATCGTGCAAACGATGCGGATTTGCCGCACGGGCGTCCGCAGGAGCGGAGGTAGCGCCGTGCCGGACCCGATCCCGTCGGAGGTCGCTGGCACCAACGACGTCGTGCGCGTGGCGTGCCTGCAGATGCGCCCAGTCATCAACGAGGTCAAGCGAAACATCGCGTGCTCGCTCGAGATGGCGACCACCGCCGCCGACGCTGGCGCGACGCTGATCGTTCTGCCCGAGCTGTGCAGCTCCGGCTACGTCTTCGAGAGCCGCCGCGAGGCCTTCGCCGCTGCCGAGGAGGTCCCGAGCGGCCGAACGATCTCGGCGTGGGAGGAGCTCTGTCGGGATCGCAGCGTCTACCTCGTCGCAGGGATCCCAGAACGTGTGGGCGACCGGCTCTACAACTCCAGTGTCCTCGTCGGCCCGAGCGGCCACATAGGCACGTTCCGGAAGGTCCACCTGTGGAACCGCGAGAACCTGTACTTCGAGCCCGGCGACCTCGGCTTCCCGGTCTTCCATACGCCAATCGGGCGCATCGCGACGTTCATCTGCTACGACTGCTGGTTCCCGGAGTCGTACCGCGCTTGCGCCCTTGCCGGCGCCGACATCATCTGCGTCCCCACCAACTGGGTGCCGATCCCCGGGCAGGCGCAGGGATCCCCAGCCATGGCCACCGTGCTCTGCCAGGCCGGCGCGCACACCAACTCCGTTTATGTCGCTGCCGCCGACCGGGTCGGGACCGAGCGCGGCCAGCTGTTCAACGGCCAGAGCGTCATCGTGAGCTACACAGGGTGGCCGATGGCGGGGCCAGCGTCACCGGACGACGAGGAGATCCTCTACGCCGACGTCGACCTGAGCGCCGCGCGCACCGCGCGCGCGTGGAACGACTTCAACGACCCGCTGCGCGACCGCCGGGACGACGTCTACCGGGAGGCGCTCGCGCCTCGGGCCACGCCCGGCGCCCGCTGAGCCGGCTCCGCGTGGGCCCGCGACGCTCGGCCGCCCTGCTGTTTACGGGCGGGACGATTGGCGGGCGGTCCGGGCGGCCGCGGCCCGCGTTTGCTTGGCGGGTAGGGGAAGTAGGCGCAGATCTCTTGCCCGTCAGCAGGTCTTCGATGACCTGGGCGAGCTGTTCGCTGTTCGAGGAGGCCGGGCAGCAAGCGCTCGCGGCGGCCTATCGGGCGCCGGAATGCGAGGCCGCGCTGCGCGCCGCCCATCACCGCCTCGCCGAGCCCGACCGCTACGACAGGATCGATCCCGCCACCCTCGTCCTGCGCCTGCTTCCGTACGGAATGGTCGAGGTTGACGCCTGCACGCCCCGCTGGCGTGCCACCGTCGACCACATCCTCAGCGGTCGTGCTGCCGCTGAGCCGGGGCCTCCACCCGGCCGCATCATCGCCGCTCCCGTCGGGAAGACGGCGTGGCGCATCAGGGCCTACTACCCCTGCTTGATCCCACGGCGGATGCCGCCGGGCCGGGAAGGTCAGTCGCTGCCGCAGCCTTCGGTCGCCGCGCCGGGTGGGGGCCTTCCCGGCGGCGCGGACCGCATCGCAGTTCGCGTAGTAGACCGAGCCCCTGTCGTCGTCGCTGCTGGTGTCCCGGGAGTCGCTGTCACCGCCGGCGGGGGCCGCCGGGCGCGCGGGCTCGCCAAAGTGCTCCTCGCAGGCAATGCCGTTGCCGTCGATGTCGACGCGCTCGGGGTCGCCGGGGCGGGTGTCGAGCGCAGCCTGGGCCTCGGCCTGGGTGGCGAAGTCGGGGCAGTCGCGGTCCGCACTCGTGCCCGTGGTGGCGGGCGAGGTGGGCGCCGGGGCCGGGCGGGTCGTGGGCGCCGGCTGCGTCGTCCGCGGGCTGAGGGTCGCGGGAAGGAACGACCGGCTCGGTGTGGTGACCTCCTTCTCGGGCCCGCAGGCGTTCGCGATCGAGCCGATGATGGCCAGAACGATGAAGATCAGGCAGCCGATACCGCTGGCGGGGCTGGTGGCGCAGCAGGTGGTCGCCGATCTCTGAGCCGAACCCGGTGACGACGTTTGCCACGCCATCCGGCAAGCCCGCGTCGGCGAGGATCTCGGCTATCAGCAGCGCGCTGAGCGAGGGCCTCGGCCGGCGTGTGCACGACGGTGTTCTCGGCGGCGACCACGCCGAGTGGCTCGCGGCGGGTGTAGGCGTGCGATGGGATGAGATCCCCCGGTCCACACTCTGCGCGAGCGCGAGAAGTACTCGTACCACTCCGCGGTGGTGAGGACGTCGACCGGGCGGCACAGCGTGATGGACTGCTGGCCCCAAGGGACATGACCACGGAGCCGAGCACGAGAGCGCTACCGGCCCCGCTGGAATGCGTGAGCAACACGTTCCCCAGTCGGTCAGGTCGGCCGGTGTCCGGCCGGACGGGAGACGGTCAGCTCGATTTCACCCTCGCGCGTCGCGCACGGTGCGATGTCGATGCCGCGGCCCCGGGCGTGCCTGTCGGTCGTCCCGGTGCCGGGGAGTGCTGGCCGGCTCGATGGCGCAGGCGTGCCCGCGTCCGAACCAGGGGTAGGCGGTGCTGCCGTGCAGTTGCTGCCAGAGCCAGGCGTGGGGCCAGGTCCGGGCCGGCCAGGTGACCCGAACGCTCAGGTCGAGGCGGGGGTTGGTGATGGTGTACCAGGCGCGGTCGGTGAAGCCGGTCAGGCAGGCGAAGGCCGATCGCGGTTCCTCGCAGCCGGGGAGCGTCGCCACTGGTTCGACCGGCCAGTCGTAGGCGGCGCCGGCATCGAGCATTGATCCGGGGATCGTCTGGTCCGCCAGCAGGCGGGTGGCGCCCGTGGCGAGCCGGGTCCCGCGGTCGATGAGCGGGTGGCCGAAGGCCGGGTGGTGCACCCAGTGCACCTGGAGCGGGACAGGGGCGAGGTTGGTCAGGCGCTCGGCGACCCGCAGGGTCTGGCCACTCACCGTGATCTCGCGCTGCAGCCGCAGTGGCGCGGTGGTCAGCTCGGTCTCCAGGATGATCGCGGATGGGCTCGCCGCGAGCACCCGCCACGCGACGAGCGCGGCCTCGCCGTGGAACCCCCACACCGTCCCGTAGGCCTGGCGTTCGTCGCCCGCGTTCGGGCAGAGCACCTGCCAGCCGCCGCGGTAGCGCGCGTGCCAGTCGACGTGGGAGTTTCCAGTGGTGAGCGGGGACGCGACAGCGCGGGGGAGTCCGACCAGGGCGAGGTGAACAACGGGCTCTGCCCGATCCGAGCGGGTACGACGGACACGATGTCCGCCCCGCGGTCCGGATCGACCAGCACCTTCAGCTCCGGTGAGGTCAGCAGTTCCACGTCGTCCTCCCGGTGAGGTGGGAGAGCCCGAACCGGTACGCCGGGAGCCCCTGCGCCAGGTCCGGGACGGCGAATAGCGCACCGGCCAGCGGCTGCGCCGCGAGCTGGTGGCCGGTGAGTCCGTGCCGGGCCGTTGTGACGAACAGGGTCCGCCGGTCGGGTCCGCCGAAGGCGTAGCTCGCCGGTTGGCTCACCGGGAGCTGCACGACCGGGTCCAGCCGTCCGTCCGGCGTGTAGCGCCGCACGCAGCCGCCACCCCACAGCGCGACCCAGACGCAGCCGTCGGCGTCCAGGGTCAGCCCGTCCGGCCCGCCGGGACCGTCCACCTGGACGAAGGCGCGCCGGGCGACCGGCAGGTGGGTGGCCGGGTCGAGGTCGCAGACGTCGATCCGGCCGGTCGGGGTGTCGGCGTGGTAGAACCGCCGCCCGTCGGCCGTCCAGTCGAGGCCGTTCGGGCAGGTGAAACCGGTCTCGCCCGCGGCGACCGCCCCGTCAGGGCCCATCCGGTAGAGCGTGCCGGTGGCTTCGCCCTGGTCGTCGAGCATGGTGCCCGCGACGACACCGCCCCAAGGGTCGCACTTGCCGTCGTTCATCCGGCGGTGTGGC
The DNA here is from genome assembly GCF_019396355.1 of Pseudonocardia nigra. GTDB lineage: Bacteria > Actinomycetota > Actinomycetes > Mycobacteriales > Pseudonocardiaceae > Pseudonocardia > Pseudonocardia nigra. The sequence continues at coordinate 3,664 of NZ_JAHKRK010000239.1, read as the reverse complement.
GCGCCGGCCTCTACCTCGGCGAGCATCTCCAGCCGCCCGTCGGCGGGGAGAGCCGGGCTAACCCGTCGCGCACGGCCGCGACGAGCTCGTCGGTGTCGGTGAGGCCGATCGCGCCGACCGCGCACCCGGCCTGCACGTCCGTGCGGTGGCCGGACGGGGTGATCGACCGGACGGTCCCGGCGAGCAGGTCGACCCAGCGCAGGCACTGCGGCCGGTCGTCCCAGACCGGGCTCTCGCCGACGCCGTCCGCGCATTCCACGACAAGCTCCGCCGCGCTCATGCGCGGGCTCCCCGCTGGGCGAGATCGGCGTCGACGTCGCGCAGGTAGTGCCGGTACAGCTCGTCGCCGGTGGCGGTCTCGCCGGCGTCGGGCGAGCGGGTGCTGGAGCACCTCGGCGGCCGCAGCGCCGCGCAGCCGGAGTGGACGCGGGTGCAGCTGGAGACGCTGGGACGGCCGCTGGTCGCGCACCGCGAACCGGAGACGGCGGCGCTGGGCGCCACCGTCCTCGCGGCGTCCGCGGTCACCGGCGACCAGGACCTCGGCAGCGCCGCCGGGCCCGCCGAGATCGCCAGGGCCGTGATGCGCGGCGTCGCGCTGAGCACCCGCCACGTCCTGACCACGGCGGCCGAGGCCACGGGCGTGCCGGCCGGGCCGGTGTGCAGCACGCCACGGACGTCGGGCCGCCACAGCGGTGCGCGCTCGCCGTCGAGGTAGGGCAGGAAGCGGGGGACCGCGGCCGGGTCAGCGGTCATGGCCAGCGCCACCACGTCGTCGGTCTCCCGCCCCAGGAGGGTGGCGGCCCAGGCCAGCGCAGCCCCGCCAGCCTGCGTCGGGCCGTAGCACACCGGCAGCGGCGCGCAGGTCGACGGCACGGTAAGCAATGGGGCCGGCGCGGCGGGCTCGGCACCGGTGAGCCCGGCGATCTGCGAGGTCCCGGTGAGCACGAACGCGGACGGCTCCTCGAAGGCGCCGATCCCGGCCATCCCGGCGAGCGGGTCGCTCCAGCCGACCGCGACGGGCACGCCCTCGGGCAGCCCCGACGCCCCCGCCCCGGTCGCGTCCACGCGGCCCAGCTGCGACCAAGGGTCGCGGCGCGGCGCCAGCAGCCCCGGGTCGGCGCCCGCCGCCGTGAACACCGGACTCGCGGCGTCCCCGCCGGCGTCCACGCCGCACAGGCCCTTCGACGACCAGGGGTCGGTGGCGGCGGTCCCGGTGAGCACGAAGCCCACGTGGTCCTTGGGCTGCAGGAGCCACCGGGTGGCGGCCAGCGCCGCGGGCGCGTGCCGGGCGGTCCACAGCAGCTTGGCCGGGAGGTAGGACGGTCCCCACGGCAGGTCGGTGCCCACCACCGATGGGGGATCGCAGCAGTCGCGCTGCAGCTGCCGCGCCTCGTCGTGCGCGCGGACGTCCTGCCAGGTCAGGCAGGGCAGCACGGCGCGCCGCTGCGCGTCGGCGAGCACCAGGCTCGGGGTGTGCCCGACGATCGCCACCCCGTCCGGGACGCCGGCGTCCGCGCACTGCGCGACGACCGACGCCAGCCCGCGCACCCAGTCGTCCGGGTCCTGCTCGACGTGGTCGCCGCGGCGCCGGGTCGGGTGGTCGGCGTGCCCCCCGCGCGAGCACCGTGCCGTCGTCGGTGACGGCGAGCGCCTTGACTGAGGACGTGCCGACGTCGATCCCGAGCCAGGTGCTCACGACCCGGCCACCTCGGACACCAGCTCGACGGCCCGCGCCGCCCGACGGCGCACCTCGTCGGCGCCGCGCCATGCCGCCAGCACCTCGGGGTTGAGCCGGATCCCGCCGCTGATGACGTACTCGGCGCCCGGCACCAGCGGCGCGAGCTCGCTGAGGTAGCCCGGTGTGATCATGCCCGCGAGGAAGAGCTTGATCAGCCCGGCGCCCTCGGCGTGGGAGGCGTGCACCTCCGAGGGGGTGAGCGCGCCCGGGACCGGCAGCAGGTCGCGCTCCCGGGCGGCCGCGACGAACCCGGGCGGGCAGCGGAACGACACCACGAACCGCGCGCCCGCGTCGGCCGCGCGGTGCACGTCGCCGAGGTCGGTGATCGTGCCGATCCCGACCGTGACGCCGGCGTCGGCGAGGCGCCGCACCGGCGGCGCCACGGACGTGGGCCCGGCGGAGTCGTCCTCGACGACCAGTGTGGACGTGCCGCCGAGCAGCTCGGCGAGCGAGTGCGCGCGCTCGGCGCCGAGCACCACGCCGGTCGGGTTCTGGGCGCATAGCTGCAGCACGACGGCGGCCAGTGGGGCTGGGTTCCGCAGCTGAGTGTCGGCCTGGACACGGATTCTGGGCGTTGACCTGCGGGAACGTGTGATCGCCGCCTGGTGGGCGTGTGTCCAGGCGGTGGTGGTTGTGCTGGTCAGGGCGTTGCTGGCAGCCCGAGTTCGATGATCTTCTTGGGTGGGTCGATGCCCAGCTTGCCCAGGATGGTGCGCTGGGCACCGGTGAGTTCGGTGCGCTGACGGAAGGTGCCGGCGGGGCCCTCGAACGTGCCCACGTGCAGGTCTTGGAGTTCCTCGCGAAGCCGGTTCCAGGTGTCGCCGGTGGTGGTCTCGGCGATCCGGATCAGCAGCAGCGCCAGCCAGCAGAGGATGACGTGGGCGCGGATGCGGTCTTCGAGCCGGTGGTAGACCGGGCGCAGTTCCAGGGTGGTCTTCATGTCCCGCCAGCCGCGTTCGACCTCGAGGAGCTGCTTGTAGCCCAGCGCGATGTCCTCGGCCGACAGGTTGGGGTCGGAGCAGCGCAGCAGGTATTTGCCGTCCAGGTTCGCCTCGGCGGCGATCTTGGTCTTGTCGATGCGCAGCAGGCCGCCGGGCGTGACGCGCAGGAGCCGGTTGAGCCCGGGCATCGTGGAGATCCGCCCGCGCAACTCCGCCCGCTTGGTCGGGGTCAGCCGGTCGGTGTCGGTGATCAGGGTGGTGAGCTTGCCGGTCATGACCTCGCGTAGCGCAGCGTCGCGGTCGGCCTGCTCGGGGTTGTAGCAGACCACGAACCGTTCGTCGTCGGCGATGCGGACCTGTTTGACCTGCAGGTTGTCCCGCACGTGCTGGTAGCGGCCCTGTCGGGACAGTGCGGCGGTGGCCTCGGCCGAGCCGGAGCGCAGCTTCTCCCCGATGATGTAGTGCCCGCCGCCGCGGCGCAGCTCGCGACGGTTGCGCGCGGAGGAGAATCCGCGGTCGGCGACCCACATGACCCGCGCCAGGGTCCAGTGGCGCATGTCCTCGCGGGCCTGGCGGATCAGGGCCGAGTCGGTGGTGTTACCCGGCCAGCACCACACCCGCACCGGGATCCCGGCGCGGGTCACCGCCATCCCGATCACGACCTGGGGCAGGTCGTCGCGGGAGTCCTTCGACTTACCGAACGTCGGGAACCCCACTCCGTCCGTGTCGGCGTCCTCGCCCATGGTGCGCTCGCCGTCGCCGTCGCCGTCGCCGTCGCCGTCGCCGTCGTGGTGCTGGCTGGTCGCGGTATCAGCCGGCCACGGACGTGGCGGGCGTGCGGATCGTCGGGCTCGTCGGTCTCGAAGTAGGTGGAGGTGGTGTCTCCTTTTACCGGCTAATCCAGCCGAGGCGAGGCCCGGCCCCGGTGCGACACGCCGTGGTGGTCGGGGTGCTTGCCTTGCTGCCGGGAGTGCTGGTTGATACG
>NZ_JAHKRK010000238.1 GCF_019396355.1 Pseudonocardia nigra | reverse complement strand
GCACGAAGTACACCGTCAGCCGCGCCGGCAACAGCCGCCGCCGCAGCTCGCGGGTATCCGTCGTGGCCACCACCCGGTCCACCAACTCCGGCGGGAACGCCTTCGTCAGCGACCCCACCGACACTCGATCGGGCAACCAGCCCTCCGGAGACACCCCCTCCGACCCGTCGTGCGCCACCCGGCGATCATCCCCAGAGGCGACCACCAGACGACACACCTCGACCGGCGTGTCGGCGCCAAGATCAACCTAACGCAAGGCCATTGCGCAGTTACCCCCGGCAGACTTGCGGTAGGCGGGGGGAGGGGCCGGCATGACGAGCGCCAACGGAAGCGGTGATGACCCGTGGGGCGTCCGCCTGCGGCGCTGGCGCGACAGCACCATGCATTGGTCGCAGCAGGACCTGGTCGACCAGCTCGTCGGCCTCGCGTTCAAGACCAAGGAGGAACGCGGGACGCAGCTGGACGTGCGCCTGGTCAACCGCTGGGAGAGCGGTGCCGTCAGACGTCCACAAGCGATCTATCGTCGTCTGCTCGCGCAGCTCGGTGCCCCGGCGCCCGATGCACCATCACGCAGTCAGGCACGGCCTGCTTCCGGTCTGCCAGGGTCTTGCCCTGCCGATGGCACGTCATCGGACCTAGCGTCCGCGTTTGACCATGACGACTTCGGTACGGGAGACGGGGACAGCGTGCAGCGACGCGACTTCCTGCGAGCGGGATCCTCGCTCGCAATCTCCGGTCTCCTGGCGTCCGTCGTGGGTGGCACTACAAAAGGGACCAGCAGCAATTCCGACGTGATCGGCGAGCTCAGCCATCGTCTCGTCAGCCTGCGAAAGCTCGACGACACACTCGGGGGCGCCGACACGTACCGGCTGTACGCAGGCGAAGCAGAGCTGACCGAGCACCTGCTCCGCGGCGGAGCGAACCGGGAGCCTATCCACCGTCGGCTTCTCGCGCTGCACGCCGAGCAGTCGCAGCAAGCCGGCTGGGCTGCCTTCGACGCCGGCTGGCACGACCTTGCCCGCGACCACTATCGACGGAGCCATGCCGCCGCGAAGGAAGCCGGCGACCCCGGCCTCGCCGGCAACGCGCTCGCGTTCCACGCATACCAGCTGATTGGGCTCGGCCGCCCGGCCCGGGCGATCTCTGAGAAGTCGATCCGCGCCGCCGAGCAGCTCGGGGTCGATCCCGGCGTGCAGGCTCTGCTCTACTCCCGCGCCGCGTGGACGTTCGCGCTCGACGGCGACGCGGACACCACGGCGCGCTGCCTCGGCCGTGCCGCAGAGGCACTTGCACGGACGAACGGACAGACCCCGGACTATGCCGCATGGATCGACGAGACTGAGCTGGAGATCATGACGGGCCGCTGCTGGAGCGAGCTACGCCGCCCGCTCCGAGCCGTTCCTGTGCTGGAGTCCGCGCTGGGCCGGTACAGCGACGCGCACTCGCGCGACAAGGCGCTCTACTCGTCCTGGCTAGCCGACTCGTACATCGATGCTGGCGAGATCGAGCAGGCCGTCGCGGTGGTGCACTCGAGCCTGGCCGTCATGGGCAACGTGTCGTCCGTCCGGCCCCGGGAGCGTCTCGCGGCCGTCGCATCCCGGCTGTCCGAGCACCAGAAGCTACCCGCCGTGCGCGACCTTCTGAGTGGTGATGCGCTCCACCCACTCGACGTACGCCGCTGACACCCGTGCCAGCGGCACCGCGGTCACCTCCGGGTTCTGCCACTCGTGATGCTCAACGAGATGCGCCTCGAGGTCCGCATAGCGGGCAGCGGTGGTCTTAAAACTCACCGTCCACTCCTCGCCCTGCCCGAACTCGCCGTTGTGCCAGAAGAACGACGCAACCGGGCCCGCCACCTGCCCGCCAGCCGCAAGTCCAGCGGTGATGGCAGACTCGGCAAGCTGGAGCGCGGCCTCGCGGGTCGGTGTTGCGGTCGACACAGTGAGCAGGTCCGTCATGACACCGAGACTACGGCCGGGCGCCGTCGGGGTCACCCTGTCCGCGTCGAGGCAACGAACGTCAGTAGCGGCTCATGGTCACCCGGACGATGCACGTCCATCTCATACTCCGTGATCCGAAGTGAATCGCCGCCGAATCGAGGGAGCGCGTCGACAAGCACCTGCTGGAGCTCGCCGGCATTGCTCGCATCGGCGACGGTCGAGAATCGCGCAACAGAGGTCCCGAGGTCGGATCGTGAACGTGAGGAGGTTTGCGCTTCCAACGCTGGGCGCTGGTTCGGGTTGAGGTCTCAGCCTGGATCCACCGTGGAAATGAGTGCCTGACAGCGGGTCGTGACACACGGATGCCCTTCTGACCTGGGACGATAGGACTTGTCGAGGGTCCTTGGTCACCGAGTAGAAGGGCATCCGCTGGATGCGACTATCTCACGCCCGCCGCGCGATCGGCGTGCGGTTCGATGATCCGAATCTCGTGTCGTGCGCGGGTCTGGCGGCGGTGATGGCGCTGGCCGCCCGGTGCGGGCTGGCGACGCTGCTGACCGAGCGGCTGAGCATCGCCGCGAAGGGCGGCGCAAACGCTACCGGGAAGGTCCTCGCGCTGGTCGCGGGGATGGTCGCGGGCGCGGACTCGATCAGCGACCTGGACCTGCTGCGCCACGGCGGGATGCCCCGGCTGTTCACCGAGGTGCGGGCCCCCTCGACGCTGGGCACGTTCCTGCGGCTGTTCACCTTCGGCCACGTCCGCCAACTCGACGCCGTGGCCGCCCGGCTGCTGGCACGGCTCGCGCGGGCGACCCCGGTCCTGGTCGGCGCCGATCAGGTCGCGTTCCTGGATCTGGACGACACGGTGCGCCAGACCTACGGCTACGCCAAGCAGGGCGCCGGCCGCGGCTACACCGGGGTGAACGGGCTCAACGCGCTGCTGGCCACGATCAGCACGGGGATGTCGGCGCCGGTGATCGCCGCAACAAGGCTGCGCAAGGGCGCGACGAACTCGGTGCGCGGCGCGGCGAAGCTGCTCGCCGACGCCCTCGCCAGCGCCCGGCGGGCCGGCGCGACCGGGCTGGTGATCGTGCGCGCGGACTCGGCCTACTACGGCTACGACATCATCAACACCTGCCGCCGCGCCGGCGCCCCGGTTCTCGGTCACCGCCCGCCACACCGCCACGGTGACCAGGGCCATCACCACGATCCCGGAGACGGCGTGGGTGCCGATCCGCTACCCGAACGCCATCTGGGATGAGCAGGAGCAGCGCTGGGTTTCCGACGCCGAGGTCGCCCAGATCGAGTTCACCGCGTTCACCGGCCGCCGCAAGACCGAGCACGTCACCGCCCGGCTGATCGTGCGCCGGGTCCGCCGCCTCAACCCCAAAACGGTGCCGGCCGGGCAGTCGGAGATGTTCGTCGTCTACCGCTACCACGCGATCTTCACCGACAGCCCCGAACCGATGCTTCACGCCGAGGCCACCCACCGCGACCACGCGATCATCGAGCAGGTCATCGCCGACTTGAAGGACTCCGCGCTGGCGCACCTGCCCTCTGGGCGGTTCACCGCGAACGCCGCCTGGCTGGCCTGCGCCGCGATCGCGCACAACCTCACCCGCGCCGCCGGCGCACTCGCCGGCACCCTGCACGCCCGGGCCCGCACCGGCACCATCCGCGCCCAACTTATCGGCGTCCCCGCCCGACTCGCCCGCTCCGCACACCGGCTCGTGCTGCACCTCCCGCAGCACTGGCCCTGGGAGGCCGGGCTCGACGAACTGTTCCGCCACGCCCTGCACGACCCGCTCCCGACAGCAGGCTGACATCGGCCTCGCAGGCCACGACTGGAGACCACCAGTGGAAAGGCCGGGCAGACCGGCGGATCAACCCTGCCCGACCACCGCCCGCACCCACCGAAGATCAACTACAGGGGTCACAAACTACCGCCGGTGGATCCAGGCTCAGTGCCGCGCTCCGAGGGTTGCCCGCGTCGAGCCGGGCCACGATCCGCAGACCGCTCCCGCCCACCAGCGTGAGCAGGCCCCACTCCTGCGCGAGCGACAATGCCTGCTTCGCAGTCGACACGGAGACACCGTGCCCCGCAGCGAACGCTGCGGGCGTCGGAACAGCGGCATGAGGGGCCAGAATCCCCTGCTCGATCTGCCGCGCCAGGGCAGCGGCAAGCACCTCGTACGGGTACCGCGGATTCGTGCGCGCTCGCGTTGACTCATCGATCTCAGGCGGGCGCGGTGGCATACCTGCACCAATCCCCTTGGCCGCGCGCTGGTCGGCCTCCGAGACCCACGCCGTATAGGTTTTGAGTGTGGTCGTTCCGCCGCCACCGTGGCCAAGTCGGCCGGCGACAGTGCGCGGGTCGACACCGCCTGCGATCAGCTCGGTGGCGGAGTAGTGCCGGAGTTTGTGGAACGTGGTGTCGATACTAAGGCGGCCGGCGAGACGCTCGTACCGCTGCGTCAGCGAGTCCGGCACGGGGAACGTGCGGCCGTCAGGGGCCCCCGAGAACACGAACGCGTCAGACGCCAGCTCGGTCCCTAACGCCGCAGCGCGCTCCCGGCAGCGGTCCCGGTGCTCACTGAGTACGGCGACAGTCTCGGCATCGAGCGCGATCCGGCGTTGCTGGTGGGTCTTGAGGTCGGCCTCGGCGAGTCGGCCCCCCTCCTTGCGGATGGCACGCCGCAGCCAGATCACCTCCCTGCCCTCCTCGAAGCTCACCGAGGACCAGCGGATCGCGCACAGCTCACCGCGCCGGGCGCCGGTCGTCATCGCCACCCAGAGAAGCGCGCCCCAGTCCGGATCGCGCCACGCTTCGTTGACGATCCGCGCAGCCTCCTGCGCTGTCGGCGGCTGAGGGTTCGACTTCGGTGCAGGCGGCGGCTCAGCCTGGCCGATCGGGCTCACCGCCATCCAGCGCCAACGCACAGCTCGCCTGAACGCTCCGGAGAGGATGAAGTGCATGTGCCGAACGCTCATCGCGCTGAGCGGCCGGCAGACGTGCGGACCGCACCGCTCGTCGCACTCGTGGGGGCCGGTTGTCCGGTGGTCCGCTCGGCGCCGCCCCGTGCAATGCTTCCGGCATCGCCGCAGCTCCGCGTAGAACGAGTCCAGTACGTCGGCGTCGATCGCTCCGACCTTGAGATGACCCAGCAAGGGCGAGACGTGGTTCCGAACGTGGCTCCGGTAGAGCGCAAGCGTGTTCGGCGCGCCGTCGAACTGGTCGAGGTAGCGATCCAGCAGCTGGTCAACGGTCGCGGCAGTGCGGGGATGTCGCCGGTCCGCGACCTGGCTCAGCAGCCGGTTCCGGACAGCCTCGGCCTCGTCAGCTGCCTTGGGGCCAGGTTTCACCACCTCGGTCAGGTAATGCCGCCTGCCCGTCAGGGCGTCGTAGCCCGCGTACACCCGGACGCGGAGTGCACCGCTCGGGAGAGCTTGGATACTGCCTCGTGCGCGGACACGACCAGCCGCGATACGACGCGCCACGGCAGGATCGTAGCGCGTTCGCACCACGTTTGATGGCACGTTCGCGCGAAGGGGTCGAACCGCAAGACCAAAACTGCTGGTCAGAGCTGGAGCCGGAGGTCGGGATCGAACCGACGACCTACTGTTTACAAGACAGTTGCTCTACCACTGAGCTACACCGGCCGGTCGTCCCGGCCATCCTAGTGCCGTCGGAGCGCGGGAGAGCCCGCACCTACCCTTGACACCATGGCCCTGCCGATCGTCGCCACCCGTGGTGGCGCCCGTCCCCCGCGCGCGGTGTGACCGTGGGCGAGCGTTTCACGCGTCGGATGCGCAGTGCGCTGCGCCGCGAGGCCTACGGGCTGCTGCACGCCGGGCCGCCCACCGTCCAGTTGATGCGGCCGCTCGGGCCGCAGGTGCCCGACGACGCGCGCGTGCAGCAGGTGCTCGACCTGTGCATGCGCGTCGGCGAGGTCCTGCTCTCCAGCGGGGAGAGCGCCGACGAGACCACCCGGCAGATGTTGCGGCTCGCGGCAGCGGCCGGGCTGTCGGCGGTCGATGTGGACATCACGTTCACGTCGATCACGATGTGCTGCCACCGCGGGATGGCGGCGGCGCCGGTCACGTCGATGCGGCTCGTCCGGTACCGGTCGCTCGACCTCACCCGGCTCGCCGAGGTCGCGGCCGTCGTCGACCGGGTGGAGCAGGGCAGGCTCGACATCGAGTCGGCGGCGACGGCGCTGTCCGAGGCCGTCGCGGCCGCGCACCCCTATCCGCGCTGGGTGGCGACGGCGGGCTGGGCAGGGCTGGCTGCCTCGATCGCGCTGCTCCTCGGGGCCGAGATCACCACCGCGCTGGTCGCGTTCGTCGTCACGGCCGTGATCGACCGCACCGGGCGCCTGCTGAACCGCTGGGGACTTCCCGCGTTCTTCCAGCAGGTCGTCGGAGGGATGCTCGCCACCGGGGCAACGCTCGCGCTGTTCGCGGCCGGCGCGTTCCCGCCGGGCACGCGACCATCGCTGGTGATCGCGGCGAGCATCACGGTGCTGCTGTCCGGGCTGTCCGTCGTCGGTACGGTCCAGGACGCGATATCCAGCTACTACGTCACGTCGGCCGGCCGGGCCGCCGAGATCGCGTTGCTGTCGGCCGGGCTGCTGACCGGTGTCGTGCTCGCACTGAAGATCGGTTTCGCGTTCGGCCTGGTCCTCGAGGTCGCCGGGGAGCTGCCCAGCGGTGCCGCTCAGTTCGGCATCTCGGCGCTCGCCGCGGCACTGGCCGCGGCGTCGTACTCGCTCGCCGGTTACGCCCGGTGGCGTCCGCTGATCGCCGCCGGGCTCACCGGGGCCGCGGGGTGGAGCACCTACGGGCTCCTCACGCAGGTGCTGTCGTTCGGGCCGATCGCCGGCACCGGCGCCGCGGCCGTGGTCGTCGGGATCGGCACCGGCCTGCTGCGCCGCGGTGGCGGCATCTCGCCGTTCGTCGTCACGCTCGCGGGCATCACCCCGCTGCTGCCGGGCTTCACGGCCTACCGGGGCTTCTACCAGCTGGCCGTCGAGTACACGGTCGACGGCGTGGTGACGGTCACCGTCGCGCTCGGCATCGGGCTCGCGCTCGCCGCAGGCGTCACCTTCGGGGACTTCCTGGCCCGGCCGCGGCCCGCGCCGACGACGACGTCCGCGGAACCGGTGCTCGTCGCGGAGCCCGCGCCGGACGCCGAGCCGCAGTAGGCTCCGATCCTGCCGTCCCCGTGACCACGCGGCGGTAGGAGGAGGACCATGCCCACCGGCAGCACTGCACTGACCAGCGCCGATTTCGTGGTGGTGGCCAACCGGCTACCGGTGGACCTGGAGAAGCTCCCCGACGGCACCCAACGCTGGAAGCGCAGTCCCGGCGGGCTCGTCACCGCGCTGGAGCCGATGCTGCGCAGCCGGGACGGGGCGTGGGTCGGGTGGCCCGGCCTCGCCGACGCCGACGTCGAGCCACTCGTCGAGGACGGGCTGCAGCTCCACCCCGTGCGGCTGACGGAGCAGGAGGTCGAGGAGTACTACGAGGGCTTCTCGAACGGCACGCTGTGGCCGCTCTACCACGACGTCGTCGCGCCGCCCGCGTTCCACCGTCACTGGTGGCAGGCCTACGTGCGGGTCAACCGCCGCTTCGCCGAGGTGGTGGCGGACGTCGCCGCGGAGGGCGCCACCGTGTGGGTGCAGGACTACCAGCTGCAGCTGCTGCCCGCGGAGCTGCGGAAGCTGCGGCCCGACCTGCGCATCGGGTTCTTCCTGCACATCCCGTTCCCACCCACCGAGCTGTTCATGCAGCTGCCGTGGCGCACCCGCATCATCGAGGGGCTGCTCGGGGCCGACCTGGTCGGCTTCCACACCCCGGGCGGCGCCCGCAACTTCCGCTGGCTCGCCACCCGCATCGCGAGCGCGGTACCCGGGCACGGCCGCAATGAGGTCGTCGTCGACGGGCGTCCGGTCAAGCTGGGGCCGTTCCCCATCTCGATCGACTCGGCTGCCCTCGACCGCCTCTCGCGCACGCCGGAAGTGATCGAGCGCGCGAAGCAGATCCGCGCCGACCTCGGCGACCCGCAGCGGGTGATCCTCGGCATCGACCGGCTCGACTACACCAAGGGCATCGACGTGCGGCTGCGCGCGTTCGAGGAGCTGCTCGTCGAGGACCGGGTGAGCGCCGACGACGTCGTGATGATCCAGCTGGCCACGCCGAGCCGGGAACGCGTCGAGCACTACCAGAAGATGCGCAACGACATCGAGCAGTCGGTCGGGCGGATCAACGGCGAGTACTCACGGGTGGGCCACCCCGCCGTGCACTACCTGCACCAGTCGCTGCCGCGCGAGGAGCTGGCGGCGTTCTTCGTGGCCGCCGACGTGATGCTGGTGACGCCGCTGCGGGACGGGATGAACCTCGTCGCCAAGGAATACGTCGCCTGTCGGCACGACAACGGCGGCGCGCTGGTGCTCTCGGAGTTCGCCGGCGCCGCGATCGAGCTGAAGGACGCGATCCTGGTCAACCCGCACGACACCGATGGCGTCAAGAACGCGCTGTACGCCGCGCTGACGATAACCCCCGAGGAGGGCCGCCGACGGATGCGCGCGCTGCGCAGGCAGGTGCTGGGGCACGACGTCGACCGGTGGGCGCGTTCCTTCCTCGACGCCCTGGGTCTCCCGCCTGCCCACGGTGGGGCCGAGTGAACACGCTCGACGAGGACCTGGCGGCGCTCGCCGCCGTGCCGCACCTGCTGGTCGCGCTCGACTTCGACGGCGTGCTCGCCCCGATCGTCGACGTCCCGTCGGACGCGCGGCCGCTGCCGGAGTCCGCAGCGGCGATCGAGGCGCTCGCCGCGCTGCCGCACACGACCGTGGCGCTGCTGTCCGGGCGCGGGCTCGCCGACCTGGGCACGGTGTCCGGCTTCGGCAGCCCCGTCCGGCTCATCGGCAGCCACGGCGGCGAGTTCGACGACGGCGGTGCCGTGCTGGACGACGCGCAGCGCGACCGGCTCGACCGCCTCACCACCGAGCTGCGCGAGCTCGTGGACGGCGAGCCCGGCGTGGCGCTCGAGGACAAGCTCGCCGGGGTGGCGGTGCACGTGCGCAACGCCGAACCCGCGGTGGCCACCCGGGTGCTGGAGGCCGTCCGCAGCGGGCCGGCCACGCGGCCGGGCATCGAGGCGACCCCGGGCAAGGCCGTGCTCGACCTCTCGGTGATGCGGATGAACAAGGGCGCGGCACTCGACGTGCTGCGCGAGCGGATCGGCGCCGATGCCGTCCTGTTCGCGGGCGACGACGTCACCGACGAGACGGCATTCGCCCGGCTGCGGCCCGGTGACATGGGCGTCAAGGTCGGGCCCGGTGAGACGGCCGCCGAGCATCGGGTGGACGCGCCGGCGGACGTGGCCGCGCTGCTGGAGCGGTTGCGCGCCGCGCGCTCGTGAGTGAAAAACACCATGCCGGCGGCGTTCTCCGCTCACCTACGGCACGCCAATATCGGGCTCGGTCGGCTGTATCCCCGGTTGATCAATCACACGCCGACTGGTGCAGCGCTTGCTCCGCCATCCGTCGAATGTCGCAGGGGAAAGTTCGGTAACCACGCTGTGCGCTCAGGGCGCACGCAGGGCAGTAGCCGCGCCCGTCGTCGATGTGCTCCGCAACCAGCCGCTCAGCCAGCCCTGGGTGACGCGCGATGAACTCGACGACTGGATTCATCCGAGCCACTTGGGTGTCGTGGCAGGTGCCGCACTCGATCCGACTCCCCCCGCGCACCCGGGTACCTGTGTCACCTCTGATCTGACCTCCGTCGGCTGGCGGACCCGGCCTATCCGGGGTCCGTCGACTCCTCACTCTCGGCACATCCGGCGGACGTCTTCACCACGAGCCTTGACGACTCAGGACGTCTCAGGGACACCAGACGTCCCTTCGGATGTAGGCTGCGCGCTTGTGGCCAACGAACGACTGCGTGACGCTCTGTTGGCCGCGGGGGTCACGATCGAGAAGGCCGCAGAGAAGACCCGGGTCGATCCCAAGACTGTCGAGCGCTGGATGACGACCGGCCGCACCCCGTACGCCCGGCACCGACGCACGCTCGCAGCGCTGTTAGGGGAGGCTGAGTCGTACCTGTGGCCGACGGCCGTCCCACCGGAGCGGCAGGCGACCATCACGGCGTCAGAAGTCGTCGGTGTCTATCCGCACCGCAATACGGTTCCGGCGGACCTCTGGGAGCGCCTACTTGGTGGCACGAGCGATCGGGTTGACATCCTTGTGCATGCCGGGCTGTTCCTGGTCGAGCGACCCGACTTCATCCAGACCCTGACCGACAAGGCAGCCGCTGGCGTCACGATCCGCATAGCGTTCGGCGACCCCAACTCGGGGGCCGTGAACCTGCGCAGCAACGAGGAACGACTCGGCGGGGGCGTGCTCACGGCGCGGATCGAGTACGGCCTTGTGCCGTACTCGCCGCTGTGCGGCACGCCGGGTATCGAGTTCCGGTTCCACTCGACCACGCTCTACAACTCGATCTTTCGCTTCGACGACGAGATGATCGTCAACAGCCACGTCTACGGCGCGCCCGGCGCACACGCGCCCGCCCTGCACCTGCGCAAGCTCGGTGCCGGCGACCTGTTCACCATCTACACCAAGAGCTTCATCGACGTCTGATCGCTTTCGCGTCCCGCCTCGTGGTGATGAGATCGGGGGGTGGCTCGCACCGACTACCTGGACGACCCCGATGCGCCGAAAGCGACGAGCATCGTCATCGCGGCCAGCTCGTTCGTCCTCGACGATCGGGGCCGGCTCCTGATGATCCGCCGCACGGACAGCTGCCTGCACGCGCTGCCCGGTGGCCGGCATGAGCTCGGCGAGACGATGACCGAGACCACGATACGGGAGACGGCTGAGGAAACCGGGATCACGATCGCCGTAACCGGGCTCATCGGCGTTTATTCAAATCCGGCGCACGTCGTCGAGTTCAGCGACGGGGAGGTACGGCAGGAGTTCTCCATCTGTTTCCGCGGGAAGCCGGTCGCGGGGGAGCCGAGGGACAGCGACGAGTCGAGCGAAGTCCGATGGGTCGAACGCGCCGACCTGCCGTCGCTTGACATCCATCCATCGATCCGCCTACGGATCGAGCACGGCTTCGCGCACCGCACCGAGCCCTACTACACCTGATCGGTGGTAACCATTCACGTCCCGAGGCCGGGATCTCATGGCGTGTCGCTGCGTGATCTCGCCGCCGCGGTGTGCTGATCATGTGGGGTGTCCCGGTCGGAGCAGCCGTCGCGCGAGGGGCTCGTCGCGTTGGTCGAGCAGCAGGCCCGGCTGATCGCTGAGCAGGCCGCGCGGATCGAGGCGCTACATGCTGAGGTTGCAGAGCTCAAGCGCCGGTTGGGGCGCACCTCGCGGAACTCCTCGCAGCCGCCCTCGACGGATGGGCCGGCCGCACCGGCGCCGCGGTCGACCCGGCGCAGCAGCGGCCGCAAGCCCGGTA
>NZ_JAHKRK010000237.1 GCF_019396355.1 Pseudonocardia nigra | reverse complement strand
GTTTGCGGGCGGGGCGGGGCGCGGCGCGGCGGGGCGGGGCGGGCGGCGGGGTCAGTCGGCCAGCAGCCAGGCGCGGACCTCGGCGCTGTCCGCATTCAGCGCCGGGGGTGCGCGGTGGTACGCCGGCGGGGTCCGCCCGTACGTCACCGGGTTGCGGACGCTCGGCACCCCACCCGGCTCCACCACCGGGTCCAGCCCGAGGCGCTCGGCCAGCGCCAGCCCCTCGTCGATCGTGTTGATCGGGCCGCAGGGGACGCCGGCGGGCGCGAGGAAGTCGAACCACTCCTGGGCCGACTTCATGGCGAGCCGCGCGAGCAGCAGCGGCCGCAGCTCGTCGCGGTGGGCGTTGCGGTCGCCCATCGAGCCGAACCGGGGGTCCTCGAGCAGCTCAGGGGCACCGATCGCGGTGGCGAGCTTGCGGAACTGCCCGTCGTTAGCGGCGATGACGATCAGCTCGCCGTCGCCGGTGGGCAGCGGCTCGTAGGGGAACAGGCTCAGGTGCGCGTTGCCCAGCCGCCCCGGGACGACGCCGCCCGCCAGCACCGCGGAGGTCTGGTTGACCAGCCCGGACAGCGCTGCGGACAGCAGGTTCGTCTCCACCAGCTGGCCCTCGCCGGTGCGCTGCCGGTGGTTCAGCGCCGCCAGGATCGCGACGGCCGCGTGCAGCCCGGTGATCACGTCGAACACCGCGACGCCCGCCCGGTACGGCGGGCCGTCGGCGTCGCCGGTCAGGCTCATCAGGCCGGACGTGGCCTGCACGAGCAGGTCGTAGCCCGGCAGCCCTGCCCCGCCCGCGCTGCCGAAGCCGCTGATCGAGCAGTACACGACGCCCGGGTTCCCGGCGGACACGGTCTCGTGGTCGAGGCCGAACCGGCGCAGCCCGCCCGGCTTGAAGTTCTCGACCATGACGTCGGCGCGGGCGGCGAGCCGCCGGGCCACGTCGAGGTCGTCGGCGTCGGCCAGGTCCAGCACGATCGACCGCTTGTTCCGGTTGATCGACAGGTAGTACGTGGCCGTGCCGTCGGCGCTGGTCGGGGGCACCCACGTGCGGGTGTCGTCGCCGGTGCCCGGGCCCTCCACCTTGATCACGGTGGCGCCCAGGTCGGCGAGGATCATCGTGGCGTACGGCCCGGCCAGGATGCGGGAGAAGTCGGCGACGAGCACCCCGGCGAGCGGTCCGGTCGCCGGGGCGTCGTCGTCGAGCACGCGGCTATTCAACAACAGCGAGCTCGCGCGCGGCCCGCTTCGGCGGGGCCAGAACTGTGAGGGTCAGCACGGCTGCCAGGACCAGCAGGCCGGCGCTCACCAGGAACGCGAGGTGGTACCCGCCGGTCAGCGCGACCGCGGGCACCCCCGCCGCGACGAGACCGTCGGTGCGGGCCGCGGCGAGCACGGCGAGCACCGCCACGCCCACCGCACCGCCGACCTGCTGGCTGGTGTTGGCCAGCCCGGAGGCGAGCCCGGCGTCTGCCGGGGTGGCGTCGGACATGATCACGGTGGTGACGGCCGGGAGGACGAGCCCGCCCCCGACCCCGAACAGCACGATCGACGGCAGCAGGTCCGCCGTGTAGCTCCCGGTGGCGTCGGGGGCCAGCAGGACCAGCCCGGCCGCGACGAACACCTGCCCCGCCAGCAGCACCGGGCGCGGCCCGAACCGGCCGATCAGCCGGCCCGAGCCGGCGAGCGACACCACGCCGATCGTCACCGCGATCGGGAGCATCGCCAGACCCGTCTGCGCCGGGGTATACCCGAGCGACTCCTGCAGGTACAGCGCACCGGTGAACTGGAAGCCGAGCATCCCCGCCACCATCAGCAGTTGGACGGCGTTGCCGCCGGACACCGCGCGGGACCGGAAGATCGACAGGCGCACGAGCGGCTCGGCGATCCGCCGCTGGCGCGCGACGAACGCGGCGAGCAGCAGGCCCGCCAGCACGGCGACCGTGACGCGCACGGCCGGGCCGGAGGTGTCGACGATCGCGAAGACGCCGAGCATCAGCCCCGCCGTGACGAGCGCGGCCCCGAGCACGTCGGCCCGGCCGCGCTGTCCGGCCTCGGGCGCGACCGTCCACCGGGCGGCGACCACCGCGACCACGCCGATCGGCACGTTGACGAGGAAGATCCAGCGCCAGCCCACCGTCTGGGCGAGCAGCCCGCCGAGCACCAGCCCCGTCGACGCGCCCGCCGCGCCGACGAACGCGTAGACGCCCATCGCCTTGGCCCGCTCGACGGGCTCCGGGAAGAGCCCGACGATCATGCCGAGCACCACGGCCGAGGCCATCGCCGCCGACACGCCCTGCAGGAACCGGGCCGCCACGAGCATCGCGGGGTCGATCGCGAGGCCGCAGAGCAGCGAGGCGAGGACGAAGAGCACGAGCCCCGCCAGAAGCATTCGCCGCCTGCCCAGGAGATCGCCGAGGCGGCCGGCGAGCAGGAGCAGCCCGCCGAGCGGAACGAGGTAGGCGTTCACGGTCCAGGCCAGCCCCTCGGTGGAGAAGCCCAGGTCGGCCTGGATCGCCGGAAGCGCGACACTCACGATCGTGCCGTCAAGGATGATCATGAGCATGCCCGCGCACAGGACGGTGAGCGCTGCCCAGCGGCTCGGGGTGGGACGGGTGCCGATCACGGCGGACCTCCTGGTGGATGTGCAACCAGGAGCGACCGTAGCAGATAGTCTCGTTCTAGACGATCCCTTTTCGGATCAGCTTGCTCGGGACGATCGCACCGGTTTACGGCGCGGCACGTTCTCGGCCGGGCCGAGGTCCGACAGCGGTCCGCCGCGCCCGACGAGCCGGACGAGCGCGTCGAGGAACACGCTGCGCTCGTGCTCGGGCAGCACCCCGAGCACATCGGCATAGACGCCGTCGATGATCGTGCGAGCGCGGTCGACCACCTCGGCGCCCGCCTCGGTGGTCTGCACGATCCGCGCCCGGCGGTCGGTGGGCGACGGCACGCGGCGGGCCAGCCCCGCGCTCTCCAGGTGGTCCAGGGTGACCACCATCGTCGTCTTGTCGAGCAGGGCGATCTCGGCGATCTCGCCCTGGGTGAGCTCCCCCGGCAGCGCCTTCGACAGCACGCAGTAGCCGCGCGGCGTGATGCCGACCTCGGCGAGCGCGGCCGTCATCCGGGCGGCGAGCGCCTGGCTGGACTTGTCGAACAGGTAGCTGAGGTCCGCGCGGATCTCGTCGTCGCTGCGGGTGTCCATAGATCCACCGTACAACGTTCTCGCCCCGAACCATCCCGTTCGGGACCTATCCGCGCACCTGGTCCAGCCTGCGCAGCAGCCACGCCGTGAGCCCGACGAGCACGGCCGCCAGCGCCACGAGCACCCCGGCGCCGAGCAGCCACCGGCCCGCCGTGTGCTCCCACAGCGGGTCCGGACCGGTACGGAGGGCCGGGTTGAGGTCCACGGTCGACGCGCCCATCGCGTAGGCCCACCGGGCCGGGACGAGCCAGGCGACCTGTTCGAGCACCGGCCGACCGTGCACCGGGAACAGCCCGCCGCTCACCACGAGCTGCAGCATGAGGACGAGCACGAGCAGCGGCATCCCGCGGTCGGCGTTGTCGATGAACGCGGAGATCACCAGCCCGACCGTCATCGTCACCACGGTCACCCCGACGACGGCGAGCAGCACCTCGGCGAAGCCGGACCCGAGCAGCACCGCGCCGTCCGGCGGGCGGTGCCCGAGCAGGGACAGCACCGTGAACACGGCGGCCTGTGCCGCGGTGATCGCGCCCAGCACCAGCAGCTTCGAGGCGAGTAGGCGCCGAGCGAGAGCCCGATCGCGCGTTCCCGCCGGTACACCGGCCGTTCCTTGACCAGCTCGCGGATCGACGCGGCGATCCCCATCAGTGCGCCGCCGAGCACGAGCACGAGCAGCAGCTGGTTCGGCTGCCCCGAGCCCGCCGCGACCGCCGCGGACACCGACAGCCCCGCGTCCCCCGGCACCAGCCGGGCCAGCAGGCTGAGCACCAGCGGCAGCACGGCGAGGAACACGGCGTACTGCCGGTCGGCCGCGATCACCGCCAGGTATCGGCGGCCCAGCACGCCGAGCTGGGTGAGCACGCCCTGCTGCGGGGGCGCGGTGCCCGGCGGGCCCGGACGGTCGGGCACCCGTGGCAGCGCGGCCGTCGGAGCGGCGACGTAGCGCCGGTGCTGCTCCGACGCCCGGAACCGCGCCGCGAGCTCCTCGCCGGGGACGCGGTCGAGCAGCAGGAACGTCTCGGCGAAGTCGGGCTGCCCGAAGTACTGCAGCGCCTCGCGCGGCGGCCCGAAGTAGGCGACGTGCCCGCCCGGCGCCAGCACCAGCAGCAGGTCGCACACGTCCAGGTTGAGCACGCTGTGCGTCACGACGACGACCGTGCGGCCCGTGCCGTCGGCCCCGTCCGCGAGGCCGCGCAGCGTCCGCATCACCGACTTGTCCAGCCCGGGGTCGAGCCCCGACGTCGGCTCGTCGAGGAACAGCAGCGACGGCTTCGTGAGCAGCTCCAGCGCCACGCTCGTGCGCTTGCGCTGACCGCCGGAGAGCGTGTCGATGCGCTGGTCGCCCTGCCCGGTGAGCCCCAGCTCGGCCAGCACCTCCTCGACGCGGCGGTCCCGGTCGGCCTCGGGCACGTCGGCCGGGAACCGCAGCCGCGCCGCGAAGCGCAGGGCCCGGCGCACGGTGAGCTGCGGGTGCAGCACGTCGTCCTGCGGCACCAGGCCGATGCGGTGGCGCAGCTCGTCGTAGCCGGCGTAGAGGTCGCGCCCGTCGTAGCGGACGTGGCCCGCATCGGCGGGGCGCGAACCGGTGAGCGCCCGCAGCAGGGTCGACTTCCCCGCGCCGCTCGGCCCGACCACGGCGAGCAGGCAGCGGCCGGGCAGCGAGAACGACACGTCCCGCAGGAGCCGCTTCCCGCCCGGCGTCGAGACCGACAGCCCGTGGGCGGCGAACGCCACGTCCCCGGAGTCGACGGCGGCGACGAGGCGGTCGCCCTGCAACCGCAGCACGGCGTGGCCGACCCCGACCACGTCGGCGGGCGTGATCGCGGCGCGCTGCACCCGGGACCCGTTGACGAACGTGCCGTTGCCGCTGCCCAGGTCGACCAGCTCCCAGCCGCCGTCCGCGGTGCGTTCCAGCCGGGCGTGCCGGCGGGACACGAGCAGGTCGTCGAGCACGACGTCGTTGTCGGGCAGCCTGCCGATCGTCAGGCGCCCGGACCGGACGTGGTGGACGGTGGTGTCGCGCACCCGCGGGCCGGAGGCGGGTGCCTGCGGACCCGCGGCCGGACGCAGCTCGACGGTGGCGGCGTACTTCCCGTCCCCCAGCCGCACGACGACCGGCCCGGTCAGCCGCAGGACCGTGACCCGGCTGCCCGCGACGTAGGTGCCGTTGCTCGAGCTGTCGGTCAGCGTCCAGCCGGCCGGGGTGAGCTCGACGACCGCGTGCCGGCGGGAAACCCGGGGGTGCGGGAGGTCGAGGTCGGCCTCCGGCCCCCTTCCGATGACGAACGGCCGGCCGGCGGGCACGCGCAGCCGCCTGCCCTCGTGCAGGAGCTCCAGCGCCGCTGGGTTCATGCGTCCCCCCACGGGCAGTGATCGAGGCGGCAACCGTAACGGGTGATCCCACCGCTCCCCTCCGCGAGTCGGGCGACTCGCGCACCCTCAGGCGCCGACTCGCCCGCACTCAGACGCCGACTCGCGCACCCTCAGACGCCGACTCGCGGAATCCCTGCCACCGGAAACCCGCGAGTCGGCATGGAACGGCGGGCGAGGGCGCTCAGGGTCGCCAGCCGAGCGTCAGGCGCGGGCGGCCGGGTCGGCGACGCGGTCGCGGTCGCGGTCGGCGTCCTCGTCCGGGACCCGGGCCGGCGGCTCGGGCTGACCCAGGTGCGTCAGCCAGCCCCGCAGCACCCGGTGCAGGGCCTCGGCACCCACGATCTCGCCGGGCGCGGGCAGCTCCGACGGGTAGAGCACGAACCCGCGCGACTGCGATCCGCCCATCCCGCCGTGCGACCCGACGTGCGGCTCGAACGGCGGCGCCTCGTCCGTCGCGGGGTCGTACCGACTGTTGATCATCAGGTCGGCGCAGTGCGGGAACCCGTCGACGCGGCGGATCAGCTCGGCGGCGTGCGGCCCGTACGGCGTGAGCGGGTCCTCCCCGATGACGACGCCGGTGGCGAGCCGGTGCAGCCCGTCGCGGCCGAGCACCACCGGGCCGAACTCCGCACTGCGCACGAGCACGAAGCCGACCCCCGGGTGGTCCACCAGCGACGGCAGCAGCTCGGGGTGCTCGCGCTCGACCGTCTCGAGCTCCACGCGCCCCGGGTGGTCGGTGAACGACGCCAGCGCGAGGTGCCCCGAGGACACGACCACCACACCGGGCGCGGCCCGGCTCGCGGCGTCGGGGGTACCGGTGGCCGTCCGCGGGTGGTCGGCGGCGGCGCGCTCGACGCGGGCCCGCAGCCTGCGTGCGATCGGCCCGCCGCCCGCCGACGCCTCGGCGAGCGCGGCCCCGACCTGCCAGCCCTCCGCAGGCCGGCGGGCGTCCGTGTCGGCGCCGCGGCGCGGGTCGGGCTGCGGCGCGCCGCACAGCCGCCCGACCAGCGCTTCAATCGACTCGCCGAACCGGTCCGCGAACGCCCAGCCCTGCGTCTGACCGTGATCGGACAGCGCGACGATGTGGTAGCGCCGCGGCGCGAGCTGCCTGGCGCGGTGCAGCCTGCCGATCTGCTGGTCGATCGAGCGCAGCACGGCGAGCGCGTCGAAGCGCTCGACGCCGGAGTGGTGGGCCACCTCGTCGTAGCCGAGGAAGTCGGCGTACACCGACGCCCGGCCGGCGAGCATGTCCTCGATGATCGCCGACACCACGACGTCGCGCGCGATCACCGTGGTGCCGGCGCGGGCGAACGGGTAGAACCCGCCGCGGTTCACCCGGGGCCGCACGCCCGCGCGGCGCTGCCGAACCGACGCCGAGACCTCCCGCGCGACGTCGACGAGCGCACCCGCGAGCGTGCGCAGGGCGTTGGCCGGGTTGGCGAAGTAGGCGTAGTAGCCGGCCCCGACGCCGTCGCCGCTGCCGCGCCTGCGCCGCGAGCCGGTGAGGACCGGCAGCGCGCTCATCGTGAGGCTGACGTGTTCGGCGTCGCCGGTGAAGAGGTTGCCGCGCGCCGCGCCGTCGACGGCGAGCAGGCCGCGCCCGTCGGAGTGCCGCCGCTCGATCTCGGCGGCGTCCTCGGGGTTCGCACACGCCACGATGTGGTCGCGGTCCTTCTCGTACCAGCGGAACCCGAGGATGTCGTGGTTGTCGCCGTGCAGGATGCCGCAGACGCTCGCCCCGGTCTGGGAGCTCCAGTCGGCGTACCAGTCGGTGAGGGTGTGGCTACCAGTGGCGAGCCAGCGGGCGAACGTGGGCATGTCCCCGTCGCGGATGGCGCGCCGGACCGTGTCGTACCCCAGCCCGTCGACCTGCAGGAACAGCACGCCCGGCGGGAGCTCGCCGTCGCCGCCGGGGCCGCTGCGGGCCCGACGCCTGGCCGCGCGGCGGAAGAACAGCTCGTCCTCGTCGAGCGCCAGCAGGCTGCTGACGAGTGCGCCGATCGCGGCCACGGCCACCGCCACGACGACCGCGGTGCCGAAGTCGGTGACGACGACGCCGGGCACCGCGAAGGAGATCGCCAGCACCCCGGCGCCGAGCAGGAGGAAAGACCCGATCCCGAGTGTGAACAGCGCGACCGGTAGCGCGATGCGCAGGATCAGCGGCCACACCACGGCGCTCAGGACGCCGAAGAGCAGCGCGCACACCGTGGGCTGCCACCAGTCCGCCATGGAGAAGCCGATGAGCAGCTCGTCCAGCAGCTGCAGC
Source organism: Pseudonocardia nigra (assembly GCF_019396355.1). Taxonomy (GTDB): domain Bacteria; phylum Actinomycetota; class Actinomycetes; order Mycobacteriales; family Pseudonocardiaceae; genus Pseudonocardia; species Pseudonocardia nigra. The sequence continues at coordinate 3,677 of NZ_JAHKRK010000237.1, read as the reverse complement.
GCACCCACCGACAGCAGCCACACGAGCAGCAGCCGCGCGACGACCCGTCCTCCGCGCAGCAGCCGCCCCGCTCCCCCCGCGACGCTCATCCAGCCTCCTCGCTGACGGACGCCGCTGCGCCCGCACACCCGCTCACGACGCAGCGCCCTCCCGACGGGCCGCCGACCGGCGGTTCCTGCGCCTGCTCGCCACCAGCGTGGAGACGCCCCCCACCACGAGCACGAGCACGGCGGCGATCAGGGTGGCGACGATCGGGTTGTCGAACAGGCCGCCGCTGACGATCCCGAGCGTGGAGTAGGCGATCGCCCACAGCAGGCACGCGGCGAGGGCGGCGGGCACGAGACGCCGCCACGGGTAGTCGAGCGCGCCGGCGGCGACGAGGACCGGGATCCGCCCCGCGGGCAGCAGCCGCCCGACCACCACCAGGTGCCAGCCGTGGTCGGAGAACTGGGTGCGGGCCGCGTCCAGGCGCTCCTGCGGCTGCGCGCGGGTGAGCCACCGGACCGCGGGTCCGCCGCCCAGCTTCGCCACGCCGAACGTCACCAGGTCGCCGAGGACGGCCCCGGCCGTCGCGAGCAGCACGACGGTCGGCAGCGACAGGTGGCCCGTGGTCATGGCGATCGCCGCGGCGGCCCCGACCACCGCACCCGTGGGGACCACCGGGACGAGCGAACCCAGCAGGACACCGCCGAACACCGCCGGGTAACCGATCGCGGACGGATCGGTCCAGTCGACCGCGAGGACCGTCACGAGCCCACCGGTCCGGGCGCCGGGGACGTCAGCGCCACCTCCGCGCCCGGCCGGGCGAGCACGACCGCGGTGGTGCCGCCCGCGACGGCCGCGGCGAACTCGTGTGGCGGCTCGACCAGCAACCGCCGCATCCGTGCGCCCGGACCGCCGGGGACGCGCGTCAGGCCGGCGAGTGCGAGCGTGCCCCAGTGCACCGGCACCGCGACGCGCGGGCGCAGCAACGCCACCGCCTCGGCCGCGCGCACCGGGTCGAGGTGGCCGGGCCCCAGCGACGTCCCCCACCCCCAGACGGGCAGCAGCGCGACGTCGATCCGGGGCTCGGCGAGCTCGGCCATGCCGGGGAAGAGGTCGGTGTCGCCGGAGACGTACACGCGCCCGTCCGGCGTCTCCAGCAGGTGGCCCATCGCCTGCGCCTGCGGGCCGCGCGTGCTGCGCGGGCCCCAGCGGTGGCCGCTGTGCTTCGCCGGGACGCCGGTGACCCGCAGGTCGCCGACCACGATCTCCTTGCCGGGGGCGAGCTCCGCGACGCGCCGGATGCCGCGCCCCCGCAGCCAGTGCCCGGCGCCCGCCGGCACCACCACCAGCGCGGTGGGCGGCAGCTTCCGCAGGGAGCGCACGTGCAGGTGGTCGGCGTGCAGGTGCGAGATCAGCACGAGGTCGGCGTCGGCGTAGTCGCCGGGCACCGGTGGCGGCCCGACCCGCCGCAGCGGACCGACCCGGCCGGTGAGGATCGGGTCCGTGAGCACCACCGTGCCGGCCAGCTCCATCCGCATGGTGGAGTGGCCGAGGAATCGCATCGCGAGCCCGTGCACCCACCCAGTATCGCGTGCCCGCCGCGCACCCACCGTCCGGCGCATACGGCGCGGTCGGGCGCCGTTACGGCCGGCGCCAATCGTCGGATGTGAGGTGCGAGCCCGCCATTGGCCCCATCTGCAGCATCCCGCCGTCGACCGGCCACGACGCACCGGTCACGTACCCGGCAGCGGGCGAGCAGAGGAACGCGACGACGGCAGCGATCTCCCGCGCGTCGCCCGGCCTGCGCAGCGGCACGCCCGACCGCTCGACCGGCCGGGGATCCACGTCCTCCTGCCCGGTCATCGGCGTCGCGATCTCCCCCGGCGCGACGGCGTTGACCGTGATCCCGTGCTCGGCCAGCTCGAGCGCGGCAACCTTCGTGAGCAGACCGAGCCCGCCCTTCGCCGCGCAGTACGGGCCCGCGCCGACGCGTGGCTGGTGTTCGTGCACGCTCGTGATGTTCACGATCCGGCCCCCACGCCCCGCGTCGATCATCCGCCGCGCCGCCCGCTGGAGGGCGAGGAAGGCCCCGTCGAGGTCGGTGGCGAGCACGGTTCGCCAGGTGTCGTAGCCGATCTCCAGCAGCGGGGTGGACGTTCCGGTGCCGGCGTTGTTCACCAGCGCGTCGACGCCGCCGAGCGCGTCGGCCAGCTCGTCCACGACGGACGCGGCACCGGGCAGTGCGGTGAGGTCGAGGTGCCGGACCTCGGCCCGGCGGCCGTGCCCGCGCACCTCCTCGGCGGTGTCGTGGGCGCCCTGCTCGTCCTCGTGCCAGGTGATCCCGACGTCGCAGCCGGCCGCGGCGAGCGCGACGGCGGTGGCGCGTCCGATGCCGGAGTCGGAGCCGGTGACGATCGCGGTGCGCGGGAAGTCCTCGGGGGTCGTCATGGCCTCCGGGTGCCCACCCGGGATCCGCTTGAACGGACGGTCAGACCTCGATGATCGGCAAATTCCTGCCAGCGCTGTCGAGCAGATGCCGGATGTCGACCGGGTCACTCGTCACTACGGCGGCTGTGCGATCGACCGCGAGCGTGGCCACACAGGCGTCGACCACATCGCCGCGCCCGGCCGCGGCCAGCAGGAGGCCGACCCGGTGCGCGTCGGCCTCGTCGAGCGGACGGACGTCGCAGCCGCGGAGCAGCCGGCGGAGCTGCACCTGCCGAGGGGAACGGCTGACCTGCGCAACCACCGGGGTCGGAACGATCGGGATGACGCCGTGCTCCAGCCGAACCCGGTGGTCCGCCCAGAACGCCCGGTCATCCCGCTCCGCGGCGATCAGCGCACCGGCGTCGTACACGACCGTCACGCCGAGCGACGATCGTGATCCGCTGCCGCTCGGCGACGTGCCGCGGCCAGCTCCTCCGCGGTGAGCGGCCCGTGCTCGGCTTCCCACTCGGCGACCGCCGCCAACCCGTCCCGCAGCTTGAGTGCGTGGCGGGCCGCCTCCGTCATCCAAGCGGACACACTGACGCCCTCGGCAGCGGCGGCGGCCAGCACGCCGTGATGCACCTCGGGATCAACGGTGATCGCGAGTTTCGGGGAGGGTTCGCCGCGGGGCACGACAGGAAGTCTACTACCGCTCTCCTACCGATGTCAGCCGAAACGGACCGGCTGGCCGGTGGACTCCAGCACCGCGAGCCACAGGTCGCCGTGCGGGTCGACCTGGTTGCGCCTGCTGACCGCCACCGACATCGGGATGTGGACGAAGCGGCGGCGGTAGCGGCCGACGACCATCTCGGTGCGCCCGGACATGGCCGCGTGCACGGCCGCCTGCGAGAGCCGGACGCAGTACACCGAGTCGTAGGGGTTGGCCGGCACGCTGCGGATGGCGTAGCTGGGGTCGATGTAGCGGATGGAGGTCTCGACGCCGGCGTCGGTGAAGTGGTCGGCGATGCGCCGCCGCAGGTACGGGCCGATGTCGTGCAGCCGGGCGTTGCCCGAGGCGTCACGCTCCGTGCCGGCGTCCTCGGGGTGCCCGCCCAGCAGCTCCTGGCCCGCGCCCTCCGCGACGACGACCACGGCGTGCCCGCGCTCGGCGACCCGCCGGCGCAGGTGCGCCAGCAGCCCCTGCTCGCCGTCGAGGGCGAAGGGCACCTCGGGGATCAGCACCGCGTCGGCGCCGCTGCGGGCCA
>NZ_JAHKRK010000236.1 GCF_019396355.1 Pseudonocardia nigra | reverse complement strand
GGCCACCGCGCGGTCGCCACCCGCTACGACAAGCGCGACTACATGTTCCGCGGAACCATCGACGTCGCCTCGATCAGGATCTGGCTCCGCGACCCCGTCCCATGATCCAAGGGACACGCTCTAGCGGGTACGCGGCCGCGAACTCCGGGGTCGCGACGTCGGACCGCACCGGCGTGTAGCCGCCCTCCGGGAGCGCGGACTGCTGCGAGAGGTCCAGCGCGTACTTCACGAACTCCCACGCCCCGGACGCGTTCGCCGCGCCGCGCGGGATGCACATGTTGTCGCCGCCGTCGAAGAACGCCCGGCCGCCGGTGGGGCCGGGCAGCAGCCGGACGGTCGTGGCGGCCACCAGCGCGGGATCGGCGTCTGACGTCGTCGCGCTGTAGTTGGCGGGGATCATCCCGATCCGGCCCGCCTTGTAGTCGGCGGCCCAGCGCGAGGCGTCGTCGGCGAAGTTCTCGGGCGGGACGAGCTCGTCCACCCATAGCGCCCGGTGGAACTCGAGCGTCCGGGCGACGGCCTCGTTGCCGGCGACGTTGCCGGTCTGGCTGCCGACCTCGCCGCGGATGAGGTCGGTGTCCGCGGCCCAGACGAGCGGCTGAACGGTGAACCCGAGCGCACCCGTGGCGTTGCCCGGGAAGGTCCAGCCGCGGACGTCACCGCCGAGCGCCGTGATCCGCCGGGCCGCGCCGAGCAGCGCGTCGAGGTCGGTGGTGGCCTCGTCGACGTCCAGGCCCGCCTGCTCGAACAGCCGCGTGTTGCAGAACAGCGCGGAGTTGTCCGCCAGGTACGGCACGCCGTACCGCCGCCCGTCGACGGTCGCGAGCGCGAGGTGCCCCGGGCTGAGCGTGTCGGCGTACCCGAGCTCGGCGATGAGTTCGGTGAGGTCGGTGAACGCGTCGCGGAAGACGAACAGCAGGGAGTTGATGTCGTCGATGTCGACGAGGTCGGGCACGTCCCGGCCGCGGATCGCGGTGGCGAGCTTCGTGACGTACTGGCCGTCGGGTATCGGGGTCAGCTCCACGGTGAGCCGGTCCTGCGCGGCGTTGAACCGCTCCACCAGGCCGGTCAGCCCGTTCTGGGTGGCCGAGCGGCACCAGACGCGCACGGTGCCGGTGGCCGAGGTGCCGAAGCCGGGCACGGTCGTGTCCGGCTCCGGCAGCACCGAACTGCACGCGGGCAGCGCGGCGGCCAGCGCCCCGAGGCCCGCGAGGGTCAGGAAACCGCGGCGTGAGGTCGTCATCGTCCTCTCCTCGGAAGCTCGGGTCAGGCCCGCGGGATCCACACGCGCATCGGCCCGGCGCCCCGGTTGGCCCACGCGAAGTACGGGACGAGGGTCAAGTCGAGCTCCTCTTCGCCCGACGAGCCGCGGGCCGTCACGACCGTGACGCCACCGAGCAGGTCCGGCCGGTGCGTGGCCCCGGCGCGCGCGTCGGCGTCGATGTGCAGGTCGTCCACCGGGACGCGGTGGTCGGCCTGCTCGGCGGCGTAAACCAGCGGGCCGCGCTCGAGCGCGACGCAGCCGCGGACGGCGTCGACGCGGGGGTGCGCCGTGGTCGTGCGGACCGCCATCGGCAGGTGCAGCTCGACGACGTCACCTGCGGTCGCGTCGACGCGGACGTACCCGGGCTCGGCGGGCCGGGTGGCGCCGCCCGCGGTGACGGTGGCGCCCTCGGCCCAGGCGGGGACGCGCAGCGCGAGCGTGAAGGGCCCCGGCGCGGCGTCGACGCCGACCCGCACGCGCCCGTCCCACGGGTACTCGGTCTCGACGGTGAGCGCGATGCCGTCGGCCGTGACGGTGCCCGGGGCGTACTGGTGCAGCTGAACACCGCTGTCGTCGCGGGTGGCGAGGTAGCCGTCGAGGCTCGCGAGCGTGCGCATGACGTTGGGCGGGCAGCAGGCGCAGGCGAACCAGCCGCGCCTGCCGTGGGCGGGTGAGCGGTTCTCGTCCGGGTGCGCGTCGGCGCGCAGCTGCAGCGGGTTGACGTAGAAGTACTCGGTGCCCGACAGCGAGATCCCGGCCAGGAACCCGTTGAACAGCATCCGCTCGATCGCGTCGGCGTAGCGGGCGTCGCCGGTGGCGAGCAGCATCCGCCACGCCCACTGCACGCCGCCGATCGCCGCGCACGTCTCCGCGTAGGCGCGGTCGGCCGGGAGCTCGTACGGGTCGCCGAAGGCCTCCCAGTCCCACCGGGAGCCGAGGCCGCCGGTGACATAGGCCTTGGTCGCGAGCATGTGGTCGAACTGGGTGCGCAGCGCCTGCAGCAGCGCGTCGTCGCCGAGCTCGACGGCCACGTCGGCCGCGCCCGCGGCGAGGTAGACCGCGCGGACGGCGTGCCCCTCCACGGTCGTGGCTTCCCGCACCGGCACGCGGTCGGAGAAGTAGGTGGGCTCCTTGCCGTAGCTCTCCATCAGCCCGTGGCCGCGGGCCTCCACGAAGTAGCGGGCGAGCTCGAGGTAGCGGGCCACCCCGGTCTCGCGGTGCAGCTCCACGAGCGCGCTCTCGATCACCGGGTGGCCGTCGACGTCGTGGCGCCGGTCCTCCCCGAACGTCTCGGCGAGGTGGTCGGCCAGCTTGACGGCGACGTCGAGCAGGGCGGTGTCGCCGGTGCAGCGCACCTGCGCGACGGCGGCCTGGATGAGGTGGCCCGCGCAGTAGTGCTCGTGGCTCCACGGGAGGTCGAAGTAGCGGCCCCGGTCGCGGTGGCGCACCTGCACCACGGAGTTGAGGTAGCCGTCATCGGCCTGCGCGGCCGCGACGAGCGCGGTGACCTCGCGCTGCATCTCCAGCAGCTCCTCGCTGGGGCGCCTGTCGTACTCCCAGGCCACCGCCTCGAGCCACTTGTGGACGTCGGAGTCGGCGAAGATCGGCCCGACCGGCTCGCCGCTGCTCACCCCGGCGGCGATCCGCAGGTTCTCGAGGTTGCCGGCCTCCTCCAGGCGGGCCCGGCCCTGCGTGATGGCGGCGGTGGCGTTGACGTGCTGGCGCGGAGCCCAGAAGCCGCCCGCGATGCGCGCCTCACCGAGGCCGAGCGGCCGCAGCGTCACACGTGCGGCGGGGGTGGGGTCGGCGGGTCGCCGAGCGGAGCTTGCGGAGCTCGCATCAGCGCTGCCGGTGTCCGTGGTGCGTGCCGAGGTGGCCGTCATGCCGCTCCAGTGCAGGTGAGGAGTCGTACTCGGGTCAACGGAAACGACGGAATTCGTTTTCCGGATGGGACGGTAGGGCCTGTCGCCTGATCCGGTCAAGGCCTGCGCTGCGGGTATAGGGAGCGCAGCCGCCGCTACCGCGTAGTACGCTCGGCTGATCCGGAACTCGCGGAAAGGAGCTGTCGCGGCTTGACCAGCAGTCCTGTCAGCCGATCGGGCCCGGCGATCGTGCGGATCACCGACGTCGCGGCGCTCGCCGGCGTCTCGCCCGGCACCGCGTCGAAGGCGCTCAACGACACCGGCCAGCTGCGCGCCGAGACCCGCGAGCGCGTGCGCCGGGCCGCCGAGCAGCTCGGGTTCACCCCGGACGGGCGCGGCCGCGCGCTGTCGTCGGGGCGGAGCTACACGGTCGGGCTGGTCACCACCGACAGTTCCGGCCGCTTCAGCATCCCGATCATGCTGGGCGCCGAGGACGCGCTGAGCGCCGGCGAGATGGCGCTGCTGCTGTGCGACACCCGCGACGACCCGCTGCGCGAGCGGCACTACGTGCGCACGCTGCTGGCCCGGCGGGTCGACGGGATCATCGTCACCGGCCGGCGCACCGAGTCCCGCCCGCCGATCTCGGTGCCGATCCCGGTCGTCTACGCCTTCAGCGCCTCCACCGATCCCGCCGACGCCTCGGTGGTGTGCGACGACCGCGGCGGGGCCACGGCGGCCGTCGAGCATCTGCTGGGCATCGGGCGCACCGCGATCGCGCACGTCACGGGACCGCAGCGGCACCGCAGCGCCGCCGAACGGGCCGCGGCCGCCGTCGAGTCGGCCGGGCCGGCGTTCCGGGGCCCCGTGCTGCACGGTGAGTGGAGCGAGCGGTGGGGCCGCAACGCCGTCGACCTGCTGCTGCGCTCGGCCCACGAGGTCGACGCGATCTGCTGCGGCAGCGACCAGATCGCCCGCGGCGTGTGCGACCGGCTGCGCGAGCTCGGCCGCAGTGTTCCGCAGGACGTGGCCGTGACCGGCTTCGACAACTGGGACGTGATGGCGCTCGCGTCCCGGCCGCCCCTCACCACGCTCGACATGGAACTCGAGGAGCTGGGCCGCACCGCCGCGCGGATGCTGCTCGACGCGGTGGCAGGGCGACCCCACCGCGGCACGGTGGAGCTGCCCACCCGGCTGGTGGTGCGGGGCTCCACCCTGGCCGACTGACCCGCGCGTCGCGGGCGGGGAGCGTCGGCGGAGAAGGGGTGCGTGAGGAACCCTCGCGGCGGGGCCTACGCCGCTCCCCGCGCTACCCGAGCACGGCCCACTCGTGCGGCGGCACGGTCACGCCGCCGTCCCGCACGTCCGCGTGGCCGGCGAGCACCTCGCCCGGGCCGTCGTGGTCGAGTGGGTCGTCGCCGATGTTGAGCGCCACGACCAGCCGGTGCTCGCCCTCGCTCGCCTCGAGCACCAGGGCGGTGTTCGTCAGCTGCAGCTGCCGGGTGCGGGCCCGGTGCAGCCACGGGTGGCGCCGGCGCAGGCCGATCAGCTCCTGGTGCACGTGGTAGGTGGGCCACCCGAACGGGGCCAGCTCGGCGCGGTCGGCGGGGAAGGCGGGGCGGACGGCGTCGTCGCCGCCCGCGCGGTGCTCCTTGACCCCCCGGAAGGCCTGCTCGTCGCCGTAGTACACCGACGGCGTGCCGGCGACGGTGAACAGCACCGCGAGCGCGTGCGGTAGGTGCCGGTCGTCGGTGATCGCGCTGGCGATGCGCGTCACGTCGTGGTTGCCGACGAACGTGAGCGGTACGAACGTGTCGAGGAGCTCGTCGTGCCGTTCCAGGGCCCAGGCCAGCTCGTAGAAGTTGCCGTCGTTGATGCTGCTCCAGATCGCCTTCCACAGCTCGTACTGCGTGACGGCGTGCATCCCGGAGTCGCGGACGGTCGCGGCGTAGTCGCCGTGGATGACCTCGCCCACGACGTAGGCGTCGGGATGGGCGGCGAGGACGCGGGGGAGCACGCGCGCCCAGAACTCCGGCGGCACGGCGTAGGCGGCGTCGAGGCGCCACCCGTCGGCGCCGGCGGCGAGCCAGTGGCACATCACGTCCACGACGTGGTCGGCGACGGCCGGCTCGTCGTGGTCGAGCGCGACGAGGCCGCCGTGGCCCTCGAACGTGGCGTAGTCGCCGTCGACCCGCCGGTACCAGCTCTCGTCGGGCGCCCGGAAGCCGCGTCCGACGTGGTTGAACACGCCGTCGAGCAGCACCCGCAGGCCGCGGGCGTGCGCGGCGTCGAGCAGCGCGGCGAAGTCGTCGGCGTCGCCGAGACGGGGATCGATCCGGTAGTGGTCGACGGTGTCGTAGCCGTGCGTCTCGGAGGCGAAGACCGGGCCGAGGGCCAGCCCGGACGCGCCGAGCTCCACCGCGTAGTCGAGCCAGTCGACGATCCGCTGCAGCCGATGGGCCGTCGGGTGCCCGTCGGCGGCGGGCTCGGCGCCGACGAACCCCAGCGGGTACACGTGCCACCAGATCGCGTGCTCGACCCAGTCCGGCTCGGTGGCGGTGGTGAGCTCCGGCACGGGTGCGACGGTACGCCGGGGTCGATCACTCCGCTGACTGCCGCCACCTCCAGCTCAGCTCGCCCGGTTGCGGCGGCGGGCCGGGCAGCGGGGGGCGGGCGGCGGCGTCCCCCGTCAGGCCGGCGAGCAGCGCGGCCAGCACGCGCCTGCGCAGGTCGCGCGTGCGCTCCGGATCCGGGACGCGCACGGCGGCGCAGGCCTCGAGCGCCAGCCCGACGTCCTGGACGACCACCTCGGGCCGCAGCCGCCCGGCCGCCGCTGCGCGTCCGACCAGCTCCGTGGCCAGCTCGTCGGCCCGGGCGGCGGCCCGCCCCAGCTCGGCGTCCGGGGGAAACGTGCCGGCCAGGTGCACGGTCAGGGAGTGGACGTCGGCCTCGACGACGCGCCGGAGGAAGCCCGCGAGCGCGTCCCACGGGTCGGGCTCGGCGAGCGCGGCCTCCGCCTCGGCGATGTAGCGGTGCAGGCCCTCCTGGCAGAGGGTGCGCAGCAGGTCCTCTTTCGCCGGGTAGCGCCGGTAGAGCGCGCTGATCCCGACGCCTGCGCGCTTGGCGACGGCGGCGATCGGCGCCTTGGGGTCCGCGAGGAACACCTCGCGGGCGGCGTCGAGGATCGCGCCGTCGTTCTGGGCCGCCTGCCGGCGGCGTCCCGGAAGGCCGGGGGTCTCGGTGGGCATGCCCGAAACTAACACTGGAACGGATCGTTCTGCTCTGCTAGTCTTCAGGCAGAACAAAACGTTCCGTTCCAAAGGAGTGGACATGACCGTCACCGCGATCCGCCCGTTCCGCGTCGAGATCCCGCAGGCGCAGCTCGACGACCTGCACGACCGGCTGCGCCGCGCCCTCTGGCCGGACGAGCTGCCCGGCGTCGGCGACGCCTACGGCGTACCGGCCGGCCGGGTGCGGGAGCTGGCCGCGTACTGGCTGGACGGCTTCGACTGGCGGGCCGTCGAGGCCCGGCTGAACGCCCACCCGCAGTTCGTCACCGCGATCGACGGCGAGGACATCCACTTCCTGCACGTCCGCTCGTCCCGGCCGGACGCCACGCCGCTGGTCCTCACCCACGGCTGGCCCGGCACGGTGATGGAGTACCTCGACGTCATCGCCCCGCTCACCGAACCGGAGTCGGCCGACGACCCGGCGTTCCACCTGGTGATCCCGTCGCTGCCCGGGTCCGGCTTCTCCGGCCCGACGCGCAGCACGGGCTGGAACCGGTACCGCACGGCGCGTGCGTGGGCCGAGCTGATGGCCCGGCTCGGATACGAGCGGTACGGCGCGGTCGGCAACGACGCCGGCTCGCTGGTCTCCCCCGAGATCGGCCGGGTCGACGGGGAACACGTCGTCGGCGTGCACGTCACGCAGCTGTTCTCGTTCCCGTCCGGCGACCCGGCGGAGTTCGCGGAGCTCACCGAGGCCGACCACGCCGCGCTCGCGCACCTGCAGTGGTTCCTGGACAACAAGTTCGCGTTCAACGTCCTGCACAGCCAGCAGCCGCAGACGATCGCGTACGCGCTCGCCGACTCGCCGGTGGGCCTGCTCGGGTGGAACGCGCAGCTGTTCGCCGACACCCTGGACGCCGACTTCGTCCTCGCGAACGTCGCGATCCACTGGCTCACCGGGACGGCCGGGTCGGCGATCCGCTTCTACTACGAGGACGCACACGCCGGGGAGCAGACGAGCGACCCCACCACCACGCCCACCGCGCTCGCGATGTTCGCGAACGACTTCCACGCGATCCGCCCGTTCGCCGAGCGCGACCACAAGAACATCGTGAGCTGGAACTCCTACGACGTCGGCGGGCACTATGCCGCGCACGAGGCGCCCGGCGCGCTCGTCGGCGACATCCGGCAGTTCTTCGCGATGCTGGACTGACGATGGGCGGAGCGCCGGACCGGGCGGAGCCCCGGCCCGGCGCTTTTCCGTCGGTCCCCGGACGTAGGCTCGCGCAGGTGAGAGTCACGGTGCTGGTCGGCGGTGTCGGTGGGGCCCGCTTCCTGCTCGGGGTGAAGGCTGCGCTCGGCCTGCCGCCGGTGGGCCCGGGGGAGTCGGAGCACGAGGTCACGGCCGTCGTCAACGTCGGCGACGACGTGTGGATGCACGGGCTGCGCATCACCCCCGACCTCGACACCTGCCTATACACCCTCGGCGGCGGGATCGACCCCGAGCGCGGGTGGGGGCGCGCCGGGGAGACCTGGACGGTGCGCGACGAGCTGGCCGCCTACGACGCCGACCCCACGTGGTTCGCGCTCGGCGACCGCGACATCGCCACCCACCTCGTCCGCACGCGGATGCTGCGGGCGGGCTACCCGCTCTCCGACGTGGTCGCCGCGCTGTGCCATCGGTGGCGGCCCGGGGTCACGCTGCTGCCCGTCACCGACGACCGCGTCGAGACCCACGTGGTGGTCGACGACCCGGAGACCGGCCCGAAGGCGCGCAAGGCGATCCACTTCCAGGAGTGGTGGGTGCGGCACAAGGCCGAGCCCGCCGTCCACGACTTCGCGTCGATCGGCGCCGACCAGGCGAACGTCCTACCTGCCGCGCGTGAGGCGATCGCCGGGGCCGACGCTGTGCTGCTCGCGCCGTCCAACCCGGTGGTGAGCATCGGGGCCCTGCTCGACGTGCCCGGCGTGCGCGACGCCCTGCGCGACACCCCGGCGAAGGTCGTGGGGCTCTCGCCGATCGTCGGCGGCAGGCCGCTGCGCGGGATGGCCGACGCCTGCCTCACCGCGATCGGCGTCGAGACCACGGCGGAGGCGGTGGGGAGGCACTACGGCGCCCGGTCGGAGGGGGGACTGCTCGACGGCTGGCTCGTGCACACCGGCGACACGGCCGAGGTGCCCGGTGTCGACGTGCGGTTGGTGCCGCTGCTGATGGCCGACGTCGATGCCACGGCCGAGATGGCCCGGCGGGCCCTGGAGCTGGCCGGGGTGCCCGCGTGACCGGATCCGTCGCCGACCACGGGGCCCCCGACGCGATCACCGTCCGCCCCGTGCGTGGGCTGCCGGAGTTCCGGCCCGGCGACGACCTCGGCGGCGCGCTCGCCGCCGCCGCGCCGTGGCTGGCCGACGGCGACGTCGTCGTGGTCACCTCGAAGGTGTTCTCGAAGGTCGAGGGGCGGCTCGTCGCGGCGCCGGTCGACCCGGATGAGCGCGACGCGCTGCGCCGCGAGCTGGTCGACGCCGAGACCGAGCGGGTGCTCGCGCGCCGCGGCCGCACCCTGATCGTCGCGGGCAAGCTCGGCATCGTGCAGGCCGCCGCCGGGATCGACGGCTCGAACGTCCGGCGTGACGAGCTGGCACTGCTGCCGCAGGATCCCGACGCCAGCGCGTCCCGGCTGCGCGCCGACCTGGCCCGGCGGCTGGGCGTCGACGTCGCGGTGGTCGTCACCGACACCATGGGGCGGTCCTGGCGGGTCGGGCAGACCGACGTCGCGATCGGCTCCGCCGGGTTGTCGGTGCTGCACCGGTACGCGGGTTCGGCCGACGCCGAGGGCAACGAGCTGCACGTCACCGAGGTCGCGATGGCCGACGAGCTGGCCGCGGCCGCCGACCTGGTGAAGGGCAAGCTCGGTGGGGTGCCGGTGGCGGTGGTGCGCGGCATGCGGCCAGTCGACGACGGCTCGAGCGCCCGCGACCTTGTCCGCCCGCTCGACGAGGACATGTTCTGGCTCGGCACCGACGAGGCGATCGCGCAGGGCCGTGAGCAGGGCCACCGGGAGGCCGTGCTGCTGCGGCGCAGCACCCGCGAGTTCGCTGACGCGCCCGTCGACGCGGCCGCGCTGCGGCGCGCGGTGGGCGTCGCGCTCACCGCGCCCGCGCCGCACCACAGCACGCCGATCCGGTTCGTCCGGGTCCGCACCCCGGAGCGGCGCACGGCCCTGCTCGACGCGCTGGCCGCGCGCTGGCGGGAGCACCTGGAGGCCGACGGGCGCCCTGCCGACGAGGTGGAGCGCCGGATGCGCCGCGGCGACCTGCTGCGCCGGGCCCCGGAGCTGGTGCTGGCCTTCCGCACCGGCGAGGGAATGCACATCTACCGCGACGACGCCCGCCGCGTCGGCGAGCGCACGATGTTCACCGTCGCGGGTGGTGCCGCTGTCCAGTCGCTGCTGGTGGCGCTGGCCGCCGAGGGGCTCGGTTCGTGCTGGGTGGGGTCCACGATCTTCGCGCCGGACGTCGTGCGCCGGGTCATGAAACTGCCGCCCGACTGGCAGCCGCTCGGCGCGGTGGCGGTCGGCGTCCCGGCCGAGCCGCTGCAGCCCCGCGCGCCGCGCGACCCGGCCACGGGGCTGGTCGAGTGGTAGCCCCTGCCGTCGCCGCCGCCGAGCTGCGGGCCTGGCGCGCGCCGGAGCCGGGTCAGGAGGGGTTGCGGCACGCGCTGCTCGCCTTCCTCGACGCCCGCCCGGAGGACGGCTGCTCGCGCTCGTGCGTGCCCGGCCACCTCACGGCGTCGGCACTGGTGCTCGACGCGGCGGGCGAGCGCACCCTGCTCACGCTGCACCCGAGGGTCGGTCGATGGATCCAGCTCGGGGGGCACTGCGAGCCCGGCGACGCCTCGCTGCGCGACGCCGCCCTGCGGGAGGCCACCGAGGAGTCGGGCATCGACGGCCTGGTGATCGACCCCGAGCCGCTGCACGTCGACGTCCACCCGATCACGTGCTCGCTCGGCGTTCCCACGCGGCACCTGGACGTCCGGTTCCTGGTGCGGGCGCCCGCCGGGGCGGTGCCGCGGATCAGCGACGAGTCCGACGACCTGCGCTGGTGGCCGCTCGACGCGCTGCCCGGCGACACTGACACGGTGCCCGCGATGGCGGCCGCCACGCGCAGGCGGCTCGCCCCCGTCGGGTAGCCGGCGACTCGCGTGTCAGAACCGGACGACTCGCGTACATCTCCGCGAGTCGCCCGTTCCCGACCGGCGAGTCGCCCGGAGCGGTTACTGCCAGAACAGCAACAGGTCGTACCCCACGAGCGCCGCTTCGAAGTTCCCGCCGATCGCCCCGAACACGGTCCCGCCGGCCTGGAAGAACAGCCGTGACGCCCCGGGTAGCCCGATGATCAGCAGGAACAGCACGATCGGGGCCCACGGGCGCACCTGCGCGGCGAGCCGGCGGGCGGGCATCGGGAGGTAGGGCTCGAGCACGCCGAAGCCGTCGAGTCCCGGCACCGGCAGGATGTTGAGCACGAACGCGATCACCTGGACGAACGCCAGCGCCGAGAGCCCCACGGCGAGTCCCGCCGGCATCGGCACGAGCGCGACGGCCGCCGTGAGCACGGCGCCGATCAAGAGGTTGGCGGCCGGCCCGGCGAACGACACCAGGCTTCGCACGCCACGCGAGCGGATGGCGCCGTGGTTGATCCACACCGCGCCGCCGGGCAGTGGGATGCCCCCGATGAGGAGGATCAGGATCGGGAGCACGAACGACAGCCCGACGTCGGTGTAGCGGCGGATGTCGAGCGTCAGGTAGCCCTTCGCTCGCACCGAGTGGTCGCCGCCGCGGTAGGCGACCGCGGCGTGCCCGAACTCGTGCAGGCACAGCGAGACCGCCCAGCCGCCGAGCACGACGAGCACCACCCCCGCCGTGAGCAGCACGGATATGCCCCCGGTCGGGGCGCTGGGCGTGCCGAGGACGGCGAGGACGCCACCACCCACGGTCACCGCCACGAGCACCAGAAACCACGGACTCACCCGGTTCGACACGCCCTGCATTCGACCATTGTGCTGACCGGGGGACCGACCGGGTGGACTGCGTCACCCGGTTGGCAGCCCCGGCTTGCAAACGCCGGACCCACAGCGCTGTACTTACAGTGCTGTCATTTCCGGAGGGGTCAGATCCTCAGGTGCAGCCATTCGCCGGGTGCGGGGAGGTGGGCGAGTGAAGGTGATCACAGCCGCGATGGAGCTGATCGAGACGACGGCGGGAGTTCCGTTCCCGACCACCGACCCGTTCGGGGACGCGGTCGTCTCGATCGAGGACGACGACAACGAGGAGCAGGACTGGCAGGAGCGCGCCCTGTGCGCCCAGACCGACCCGGAGGCGTTCTTCCCCGAGAAGGGCGGCTCCACGCGGGAGGCCAAGCGCATCTGCTCGGGGTGCGAGGTCCGTGCCGAGTGCCTGGAGTACGCGCTCGCCCATGACGAGCGCTTCGGGATCTGGGGTGGGCTGTCGGAGCGTGAGCGGCGCAGGCTGCGCCGCGCGGCGGTCTGACGGCGGCGCACCCTTCGCGCTCCGTGCGCCCGAATTCGGCCCGTGCGCCCCGTCGACGGGGGGCATCGGCCGAGACGGGGCGCACGGGCGCCGATCGTCAGCGCTCGCCGCCGTCGAC
>NZ_JAHKRK010000235.1 GCF_019396355.1 Pseudonocardia nigra | reverse complement strand
ACCCACCCAGCGCGGCCCCTGCCACCCTGCCCCCGCCCGGCCCCTCAACAGGCCCGGCCCTCCTGGGCCCCGGCCCCGCAGCCCCGGCCCCGGCGGCCTGCCCTCAGACCTTGTCCAGGTACGCCGCCCGCTCCTCGTCCCCGACGGTTGCACCTACCAGCGCGGCGAGGCCGGGGTGACGCCGGAGCCCGGGGTCGTCCGCCACGATGTGCCCGGCGTACACCTGCGCCTTCGCGATGATCTCCTCGTGGCGCAGCAGTGACAGCAGCCGCAGCCCGGAGCGCCTGCCGGACTGCATCGCGCCCAGCACGTCGCCCTCGCGGCGCAGCTCCAGGTCGAGGCGGGCGAGCTCGAAGCCGTCGGTGGTACCGGCCACCGCGTCGAGGCGCTCGCGGGCGGTGGTGCCCGCCGGCGCCTCGGTGACGAGCAGGCACACCCCCGGCGCCGAGCCGCGGCCCACGCGGCCGCGCAGCTGGTGGAGCTGGGAGAGGCCGAAGCGTTCGGCGTCGAGGATGACGATGCCGGTGGCGTTGGGGACGTCGACGCCGACCTCGATCACGGTGGTGGCCACCAGCACGTCGAGCTCGCCGCGCTCGAACGCCCGCATCACGGTGTCCTTCTCGTCGGGCGGCAGCTTGCCGTGCAACACCCCCAGCCGCAGCCCGGGCAGGAACCCCTCGCCCTCGAGCTTGGGGGCGACGTCGAGCACGGCCTGCGGCGGCCGCCGGGAGGCGACGTCGTCGGAGTCGGCGCCGATGTCCGGGTCGTCCAGGTCGACGAGGTCGGCGTCCGGATCCTCCTTGGCGGCGGTGTCGCCGCCCACCCGCGGGCACACGACGTACACCTGGTGCCCGGCCGCCACCTCCTCACGCACCCGCCGCCAGACGCTGGCGAACCAGGCGGGCTTCTCCGCGAGCGGCACCACGCTGGTGGCGATGGGCGACCGGCCGCGGGGCAGCTCCTTGAGCGCCGACACCTCCAGGTCGCCGTACACCGTCATCGCGACGGTGCGCGGGATCGGGGTGGCGGTCATGACGAGCATGTGCGGCGCCTGCTCCCCGCGCCCGCGCAGGGCGTCGCGCTGCTCCACGCCGAAGCGGTGCTGCTCGTCGACCACGACGAGCCCGAGGTCGGCGAACCCGACGTGCTCCTGGATGAGCGCGTGCGTGCCCACGACGATCCCGGCGGCGCCGGACTGCGCGTCGAGCAGCGCCTGCCGTCGCGCCTTGGCCCCCAGGGAGCCGGTGAGCAGCGTGACGCGGGTGGCCTGCTCGGCGGCGCCCAGCTCGCCCGCCGCAGCGAGCGGGCCGAGCAGCGCCCGCAGCGAGCGGGCGTGCTGCGCGGCGAGCACCTCGGTGGGGGCGAGCATCGCGGCCTGCCGCCCCGAGTCGAGGACCTGCAGCATCGCCCGCAGCGCGATGACGGTCTTGCCCGCGCCGACGTCGCCCTGGACCAGGCGGTTCATCGGGTGCTCGCGCGCGAGGTCTGCCGAGATCTCGGCGCCGACGGCGTGCTGGCCCGCGGTGAGGGTGAACGGCAGCGCGGCGTCGAACGCATCCAGCAGGCCGCCGGGCTTCGGCGGGCACGCCGCGGCGGGCCGGGCGCCGGTGGCCTGGCGTCGCAGCGCCAGCGCCAGCTGCACGCCCATCGCCTCGTCCCAGACGAGGCGGTTACGGGCGGCGTGGATGTCGGCCTCGGACTCCGGCACGTGGATGCGCCGCAGCGCCCGCCCGAGCTCGGCGAGCCCCTCGCGGTTGCGGACGAGTGGCGGCAGCGGGTCGGTGGGGTCGTCGAGGACGTCGAGGACCTGCCGTACGCACCGCGCGATCATCTGGGAGCCGAGCTTGCCGGTGGCCGGGTAGACCGACAGGAACGGGCGCACCTCGTCGGCCTCGTCGAGCGCCTCGAACTGCGGGTGGGTGAGCTGCAGCTTCTTGTTGAAGACGCCGACCTTCCCCGAGAACACCGCGCGCACGCCGGGGTGGATGTAGTGGTTGACCTTGTGCCCGTTGAAGAAGGTGCAGTCGAGCGTGGCGCCCTTCTCGTCGCGGATGACGACGTTGAGCAGCTTGCCGCGGCGCTGGCGCATGTCGCGCAACGTGGCCTTCTCGACCTGGGCGACGAGGGTGGCGTGCTCGCCGATCTCCAGCCCCGCGATGTCGGTGAGCTTGCCCCGGTCGACGTACCGGCGCGGGTAGTGGCGCACGAGGTCGCCGACGGTGGCGATGTCGAGCTGCTCGGACAGCAGGTCGGCGGCGCGCCTGCCGACGATCGGCTCGAGCGCACTCAACATGTCGATCTCGGTCATCGCCCTTCCCCCGCGGCGCTGTGTCGTCGGTTCGGTCATTCCACCCCCAGCACGAGCGGGTAGTCGGCCTGCCCGCCCCGGTGCACGACGACGTCGACCTCGGGGTGGGTGCGGCGCAGGTCGGCCGCGAGCCCCTCCCCGAGCGACTCGTCGGCGCCGTCGCCGAGGAGCACCGTGACGAGTTCGCCACCCGCGGTGAGCATGCGATGAGCCAACCACAGGGCACCGACAGCGAGGTCGGGCGCGATCACCACGACCTCGCCGTCGGAGATGCCGAGCACGTCGCCGGGCTGGCAGCGGCCCACCCACGTGAGGGCCTCGGACTCGGCCACGACGAGGCCCGCGGTGCGCGTGCCCGCCGCGGCGTCGGCCATCGCCACCACGTCCTCGCCTGCGCGCCGGTCCGGGTCGTGCACGGCCAGTGCCGCGAGGCCCTGCAGCACCGACGCCGTGGGCACGACGAGCACCTCCTGGCCCTCGCGCCGGGCGGCCGCCGCCGCCCGCTCCGCGACCGAGGCGAGCTCGGTGTCCCCGGGCAGCAGGACGACGTGCCGGGCCCGGGTGCCCGCGAGGGCGGCCACCAGCTCGGCCTCCCCGACCGGTCGATCCGGCCGCCGCGGCAGCACCTCGGCGCCCGCCGACCGGGCCAGCTCCGCGAGCTCCGCCCCCGGGACGACCATGAGCACGGCGCGTTCCCGCACGAACCGGCCGCCGTCCTCGACCGCGCCCTCCGCGGCGTCGGCGAACCGGATGACGGTGATCCGGTGCGGGCGGCCCACGGCGATCCCCGCCTCGATCGCCGCGCCGACGTCGGTGCAGTGGACGTGGACGTTCCACAGCCCGGCCCCGTCGCCGACGACCGCGACCGAGTCGCCGATCCCGGCCAGCTCGGACCGCAGGGTCTCGACGCGGCGGGCGTCGGAGGCGTCGAGCAGGTACATCACCTCGTAGTCGTACGCCGCGGACCCGCCCTCCCGGGCCGCGACGAGCGCCTCGCGGCCGCGGACCGCCCGGCTGCCCGCGGCCCCCGTCGCCGGGAGCTCGCCCGCCCCCTGCCGCCCGTGGACGAGCCCGGTCAGCGCGTCGAGCACGAGGTAGAGCCCCAGCCCGCCGGCGTCGACGACGCCGGCCCTGGTCAGCTCCGGCAGCTGCGCGGTGGTCTCCTGGAGGGCGGCGCCCGCTGCGTCGGTGGCGGCGCGGGCGACCTCGTCGAGCCGGTCGGACCCGCGCGCCGCCGCGGCGGCAGCGGCCGCGAGCACCGACAGGACGGTGCCGGCCCGCGGGCGGGTGACGGCGGCGGTGGCGAGCGCCTCGGCCCGTCGGAGCCCGTCGGCGAGCACGGACCCGCCGTCGGGGGCGCCCACCGCGGCCACGGCGTCGGCCACCCCGCGCAGCACCTGGGACAGGATCACCCCCGAGTTGCCGCGCGCCCCCACCAGCGCCCCGCGCGCGAGCGCACCCGCGACCACGCTCGCCGGGCAGCCGGGCGCGTCCCGCTGTTCGCGCAGGGCGGCGGCCATCGCGTCGGCCGCGGCCCGCATCGTCAGCAGCAGGTTGGTGCCCGTGTCACCGTCGGCGACGGGGAAGACGTTGATCCGGTCGATCTCGGCGCGGTGCCGTTCCAGCGCCTGCACGGCAGCCCGCGTCCAGCCGGTGAACAGCGCGGCGTCGAGGATCGGGGGCACCCTGGTCAGGGTAGCGACCGGGGGGTGCCCGACCCGCCGCCGATGCCGCGGGTATCCTGGGTCATCGCGACCGGGACGACCCGGCTTCCGTGAGATCGTCTACCCCGAGGAGTGTCCGACGTGGCTGCCGTCTGCGACGTCTGTGGCAAGGGTCCGGGCTTCGGCATGTCCGTCTCGCACTCGCACCGCCGCACCCACCGCCGCTGGAACCCGAACATCCAGACCGTCCGGGCCCGGATCGGCGGTGGCAACCGCCAGCGCCTCAACGTGTGCACCTCCTGCCTCAAGGCGGGCAAGGTCGCACGCGCCTGATCGCGCCAGCGCGCGCACGAGCGGCGCTGTCGCCCAGTAGCCCTGGGCGGCAGCGCCGCTCGTGCGTTGAGGGCACTGGTCGTCAGCGACCCGGCTCCTCGGGAAGTCGTTCCAGCACCTGACCGACCAGCTGGGTCAGCGATCGCAGCTGATTGTCGACCGAGTCGAACCGGGCGCTGTGCTCCTGGAGCCGGCCGTCGATCGACTCGAACCGGGCGGTGTGCTCACGGCGCAGCGCCCGCAGCTCGTCGCGGACTTCCTTGACGTCGTCGTCGAGCCGGAGCGCGAGCCAGCGCGTCTCCGCGTGCTCCACTGCCAGCTTCCGCAGCCTGCGGTCGAACTCGTCGCCCTCGGACACGTATCGATCCTCTCAGATCGACCCGGATCCCGGGGCCGGATCGGCGGAACGGGTCGCAGCGCTCACGGCAGCTTCCAGTCCACCGGCTCTCCGCCGAGCTCCTCGAGCAGTTCGTTGACCCGGCTGAACGGCCGCGACCCGAAGAACCCGCGGTCGGCCGACATCGGGCTCGGGTGCGCCGACTCGATGCACGGCACGTCCTCGAGCAGCGGCACCAGGTTGCGGGCGTCGCGACCCCACAGGATCGCGACGAGCGGCTCGCCGTCGCGCGCCACGAGCGCCCGGATCGCCTGCTCGGTGACGGTCTCCCAGCCCTTGTTGCGGTGCGAGCCCGGGTTGCCCGGCTCCACGGTGAGCACCCTGTTGAGCAGCAGCACGCTCTGCTCGGTCCACGGCGTCAGGTCCCCCGTGGACGGGGTCGGGTGGCCGAGGTCGGTGGAGTACTCCCGGAAGATGTTGGCCAGCGACCGCGGCACCGGACGGGTCTCGGGCGCCACGGCGAACGACAGGCCGATCGCGTGTCCCGGCGTGGGGTACGGGTCCTGCCCCACGACCAACACCCGCACCGCGTCGAACGGCTGCGTGAACGCGCGCAGGACGTTCGGGCCGGCCGGCAGGTAACGGCGGCCGGCGGCGAGCTCGGCGCGCAGGAAGTCGCCCATGTCCGCGATCACGGGGGCGACGGGCGCGAGCGCACGGGCCCACCCGGCCTCCACGACCTCCTCCAGCGGCCGGGCCATCAGGAGAGCCTCCGGAGTTCGGCACGGAACCGCGTTCCGCGCCGGATGTAGGACTCCATGGCGTAGGCGTAGGCGCCTTCGGGCACCTCGTGGCCCTCGCGCACGCGCGCCGGGACGCCGAGCGCCATCCGCCGCGCCGGGACCTCCGCCTTCGGGGACACGACGGCGCCCGCGGCGACCACCGCGCCCTCGCCGACCGTGGCGCCGTTCAGCACCACCGACCCGGACGAGATGAGCGCCCGATCGCCGATCGTGGCGCCCTCGATGTGCACGTTGTGCCCGACCGTCACCTCGGCGCCGATGATCGTCGGCTGCGTCGCGGTGCAGTGGATGATCGAGCCGTCCTGCACGCTGGACCGGGGGCCGACCTCGATGCGGCCGTCGTCGCCGCGCAGTACGGCGGTGGGCCACACGGAGGCCTCGGCCCCGATCGTGACGTTGCCGATCACCACGGCGTCCGGGTGGACGTAGGCGTCGGGATGGATGTCCGGTTCGACGTCGCCGAGCGCGTAGAGGGGCACTCCCGCAGCCTAGGACGACCTCTCGCGCGCCATCCGTTCGGCCAACTCGTCGACGACGAGCGTCTCGCGCCCCAGCGACCCGCTGCGGTACGCCGACCGGCCCACGAGCTGGGAGACCACCGGTGCGGTGATCACCTGGAACATCGCGACGAGCACGAGCGTGGCGGCGTCCCGCGGTTCGACGCGCAGCGCGGCGGCCGCGAGGACGAGCAGCAGCCCCAGCGTCTGCGCCTTCGTGGCGGCCTGCAAGCGTGCGGGCAGATCGGGCAGCCGCAGCAGGCCCACGGCGCCGAGCAGGCTCGATGTGGCGCCGAGGAGCAGCAGCACCGCCGCGATGACGTCCTGGATGCTCGTCATCGGTGCCGTTCCAGCCGCTCGACCAGCCGGGCCGCCGTGACCGAGCCGACGAACCCCAGCAGCGCCACCGCGGCCAGCAGCGGCACCATCGTGCCGTCCTGGAAGTACACCGCGTAGACGGCCGCGCCGGCGACGATCAGCACGACGAACGCGTCGAGCACGGCGATCCGGTCCATGGTGTCGGGCCCGCGGAACAGCCGTACGAGCGTGAGTGCGCCCGCGACGCACAGGATCGCCAGGGCGATCGCGACGACGACGGTCATCCCGTCCTCTCCTTCCTCAGCCGCTCCGCCTCCGCGATCTCGTCGGGCGAACCGAATGCCACGAGCACGCGGCGCTGCATGTCGAGCGCCTGCTGTCGTGCGCGCTCGGCGCCCGCCCGGTCGCGCGGGCCGAGCGCGTACACGTACCAGAGCCGGTGCTGGGCATCGACCTGCAAGGTGATCGTGCCGGGCGAGAGCGTGAACGCGTTGGCGACGATCGTGACCACCCGGTCCGACGCGCTGAGCAGCGGCACCGCCAGGATCGCCCCGCGCGCGTCCGGCCCGTGGCGCAGCGTCTGCCAGCTCACCTGCACGGTGGACACCACGACGTCGTAGAGCACGTAGCCGGCCAGGCCGAGCAGCCGCAGCGGGCGCAGCGGCAGTCGTTCGGGCGGCAGCGGCAGCCGGATCACGGAAGTGACCAGCACGGCCAGCAGCACCCCACCCACCACCGACAGCAGCGTGAACGTCCCCCACAAAAGCACCCACACCAGCGTCAGCCACGCCACCTCCGGCAGCCGGCGCAACAGGCCTCCGCGCGTCATGGCGCCCCCTCCCCCAGCACCGCCACGCGGTACGGCTCACGGGCGAGCAGGTCGGTGCCCGCGCGCCCCGTCACCGCCGACAGCGGCCCGGCGAACGCCGCGATCGCCAGGCTCACCGCGACGAGGCCCGCGGTGGCGGCGTACATCGGCCGGGCGGTGCGGGCGGTGCCCACCACGGCCTCGTCGGTCGGGTCGGCGTCCGGCAGCGCGGGCTTCGGCTCGCCCCAGAACACCCGCACCCACACCCGGACCAGCGCGAACAGGGTGAGCAGGCTTGCGAGCACCACGACCCCGGCGACCGCTGCCGTCGCCACCCCCGCCGCGGCCCCGGCCTGCAGCAGGGCGAACTTGGCCACGAAGCCCGCCGTCGGCGGGATGCCGGCGAGCGTCATCGCGGGAATCGCGAACAGCACGGCGAGGCCGGGTGAGGAGCGCAGCATTCCGCCCATCTGGTCGAGCGCGACCGTGCCGGTGTGCCGCGTGATCAGGCCGCTGACCAGGAACAGCGTGGCGAGCACCGTGATGTGGTGGGCCGCGTACAGCGCGGCGCCGCCCACCCCGGCGGCGGAGAAGACGGCGAGCCCGAACAGCATGAACCCGATGTGGCTGACCAGCAGGAACGACAGCAGCCGGTTGATGTCGTTCTGCGCCACCGCGCCCATGGCCCCGACGAGCATGGTCGCGACGGCCAGCACGAGCAGCAGCGTCCACGGCTCGTCCCGGGGGGCCACGAGCGTCTGCGTGCGCAGCATGGCGTAGAAGCTGACCTTGGTGAGGAGCCCGGCGAACAGCGCGGCCACCGGGCCGGGCGCGTTCGGGTAGCTGTCGGGCAGCCAGAAATGCAGCGGCACGATCGCCGCCTTGATCCCGAAGACGACGAGCAGCATCAGGGCGAGAACGCCCCGCAGGCCGGGGGGCAACTGCTCGACACGGCCCGCGAGGTCGGCCAGGTTGACCGTGCCGGTGGCCGCGTAGACCATCGCCACCGCCGTGAGGAACAGCAGCGACGACATCAGGCTCACGGTCACGTACGTCATGCCCGCGCGGATGCGCGACGCCCCGGTGCGACGGGTGATCAGCACGTAGGACGCGGTGAGCATCACCTCGAACGCGACGAAGAGCGTGAACAGGTCCCCGGTCAGGTACGCCAGCGACACCCCGGCGCACAGCATCAGGTACATCGGATGGAACGTCGTGCTCGTCGTCGCCCGGCCGTAGTCGGCGATGCGCTGGTCGATCGCGTAGATCAGCACCGCGAGGGTCACCAGCGTGGAGACGAGCAGCAGCAGCGCCGAGACGCGGTCGGCCACGAGCGCGATGCCCACGGGCGCCGCCCATCCCCCCAGCTCCGCGACGATCGGCCCACGGCTGTCGGCGAGCACCAGCAGCACGACGGCGAGGCCTGCCACGGCGGCCAGCACGACCACGCCGACCACGCGCTGCAGCAGAGCCGACCGGCTGCCGACGACGGTGATCGCGGCCCCGAGCATCGGCAACAGCACCGGCAGCGTCACGAGCGCGGTCATGACGCGCCTCCGCCCCGCGCCGCCGCACCTTCCACCCGGTCATCGGCCCGCTCCGCGTCGCCGTCCCCCGAACCGTCATCGAGCACGTCGTCCTCGAGCGCGGCCGACGGCGCCTTCTGCCGCGAGATGCGCCGGTCCTCGACGTCGTCCTGCACCTCGTCGTGGCCGGTGAGCACGAAGGACCGGTAGCCCAGCGCCAGCAGGAACGTCGTGAGCGCGAAGGTGATCACCACGGCGGTGAGGGCGAGTGCCTGGGGCAGCGGGTCGGTGATCGACTCCAGCGGTACCTCGCCGACGATCGGGGCGCGCCCCGGCGGCCCGCCCGCGATCTGCAGCAGCAGGTTGGTGCCGTGCCCGAGCACGACCACGCCGATCAGCACGCGCATCAGCGAGCGCTGCAGGAGCAGGTAGAACCCGACGGCGTAGAGCACGCCGACGGTCAGCGCCATGACGACGTTAATCGTGATCATCGGCGTTCCCCCGCATCGCGCATGTCCCGTTCGATGCCCGCGCCCAGCGAACGCAGCAGGTCGAGCACCGCTCCGATGATCAGCAGGTACACGCCGACGTCGAGGAACACGCTCGTCTGCAGCTCGACCTCGCCCAGCAGGGGCAGGTGCGCGGCGAGCTTCGCCGTGGACAGCACGGGTGCTCCGACCACCAGCGGGGCCAGTGCGGTGACCAGCGCGATCGTCAGCCCCGTGCCGAGCACCACCGGCGGCCGGACGCGCACGGCCGTAGACACGTCGGTGCTGCCGCCCGCGATGAAGCGCAGCACGAAGGCGAGGCCCGCGACCAGCCCGGCGGAGAACCCCCCGCCCGGCGCGTAGTGGCCCACCAGGAGCAGGTAGAGGGAGAAGACCAGCACCGTCGGGAAGAGCGCCCGGGTGGTCATCTCCAGCAGCACGCGGCGTTCCCGGGCACCGCGGCACGCGCCGGACAGCTGCCACGGCTGCCGCGGGCGGTCCCACTCCTCGAAGGGGGTCCCGTCGTCGCGTTCGGTTCCGGTGGCCGTCATCCGAGAACGTCCTCCTCGTGCTGCGGGCTGCCCTGGCCGCTATCGACCGATCGACGCCCGCCGCCGCGGTGGTCGTACCGGGTGGCCAGCACGAGGCTCGCGACCCCGGCCGCCGCGATGAACAGCACGCTGATCTCGCCGACCGTGTCGAGCGCCCGGAAGTCGACGAGGATCGCGTTGACGATGTTGTCCGCACCCGCCTCGGTGGGCGCCAGCCGGGCGAACTCCCCGCTGGTCGACGACGGCCCGACGCGCGCGCCGGAGAGCACCACCGCGATGCCCGCGACGGCCAGCCCACCGGCGGCTGCGACGAGTGCCTTGGGCAGCTGCACGCGTCGCGGCGAGCGCTGCTGCTGGAAGCTCGCGGGCAACCGGCGCAGGACGAACACGAACGCCACCAGCGACAGCGTCTCGACGAGAAACTGCGCCAGCGCCAGGTCGGGGGCGCCCTCGACGATGAACAGCCCGCCGACGCCGTAGCCGATCACGCCGACGAGCAGCACGGCGGTGAACCGGCGCCGGGCCCGCACCAAGGCCAGCGCCGCCACCACCACGGCGAGCCCGAGCGGCACCTGCATCGCGGCGTGGTAGAGCGGCTGGTCGCCCGGCCACACTGCGGCGAGCACGGTCGCCGTGCCCGGGAGCAGCACGAACGTCACCAGGATGACGCCGAGGTACGC
The DNA here is from genome assembly GCF_019396355.1 of Pseudonocardia nigra. Classification (GTDB taxonomy): domain Bacteria; phylum Actinomycetota; class Actinomycetes; order Mycobacteriales; family Pseudonocardiaceae; genus Pseudonocardia; species Pseudonocardia nigra. The sequence continues at coordinate 1,919 of NZ_JAHKRK010000235.1, read as the reverse complement.
GGGCAGCGAACCCGCCTGCAAGCGGCCGGTGACCCCGACCGCGACCCGCCCGGTGCCCGCGATGGTCCGTTCGTAGGCGCGCTGCGCATCGGCCGGGATGCGCCCGACCAGGCCGGTCACGGTGCCGCGCGCGGCGTGCAGCAGCAGGCCACCGCCGATGGCGACCGCGGAGAACAGCAGCGGCAGCCCGAGGCCGTGCCACAGCGCGAGGTGGTAGCCGCTCTCGTCGGGGTAGGCGGCCGCGTAGGCACCTGCCAGTGCGTCCACCAGGGGATACCCGAGCCCCAGCGCCAGACCGACGACCGCGCAGAGCCAACTGGGCGTCGTGAGCACGGCGCCGGGGGCATGCACGGAAGTCGCTTCGACGCCGGGCTTGCGCGCGAAGGCGCCCCACAGGAACCGGGCGCTGTAGGCCGCCGTGAGGACGGACCCGAGCAGCAGCCCGAGCGCGACGGTCCAGCCCCGCATGCCGCCCTCGTGGAGGAACGCCTCGAACGCCGCCTCCTTGCCCACGAACCCGAGGAACGGGGGCAGTCCGGCCATCGAGGCCGCAGCCAGCGCGGCGGCCACTGCCGTGCCCGGCAGCGCGGTGCCCAGTCCGGAGAGCTCGCGCAGGTCGCGGGTCCCGGTGGCGTGGTCGATCGCGCCGACGGCCATGAACAGGGGGGCCTTGAACAGGCCGTGGGCCAGGAGCATGGCCACGCCGGCGAGCGCCGCGATCCGCCCCCCGGCGCCGAGCAGCACCATCAGGAACCCGAGCTGGCTGACCGTGCCGAAGGCGAGCAGCTTCTTGAGGTCCGTGGCCCCCAGCGCCCGCCACCCACCGATGATCATCGTGCCCAGCCCGGCCAGGACCACCGGCACCCACCACACGGCGAGGTCGGCGAACCCGGGCGCCAGCCGCGCCACGAGGTAGACGCCCGCCTTCACCATCGACGCCGCGTGCAGATAGGCGCTGATCGGCGTCGGCGCGACCATGGCGGCCGGCAGCCACGGGTGGAACGGCAGCTGCGCCGACTTGGTGAACGCGCCGAGCAGGATCAGCAGCAGCGCAGCGGTGACGAGGCCGCCGCGGGGCGGGTCGGCGAGGATCTCCGAGATGCGGTACGTGCCCGCGGCCTCCCCGAGCAGCACGAATCCCAGGAGCATCCCGAGCCCGCCGAGCACGGTGACGAGCAGCGCCTGCACCGCGGCCCGGCTCTCGGTGCGCTGCTCGCCGCTCTGTCCGATGAGCAGGAACGACGCGATCGACGTCAGCTCCCAGAACACGTAGAGCGTGAGCAGGTCGTCGGCGAGGACCAGGCCGAGCATCGCGCCGGCGAAGGCGAGCAGCAGCGCGGCACTGCGCGGCGCCTCGGGTGAGTCGGCCCCGAAGTAGCCGATGCAGTAGACTAGGATCACGGCGCCGATGCCGGAGACCAGCACGATCATGGCCAGCGCGAGCGCGTCGAGCCGGAAGCTGAGCGCCAGGCCGAGCGCGGGCGCCCAGGTGGTCGTCGCGGTCACTCCCTCGCCGAGCGCGGGGCCGGCCTGCGCGAGCGCCCACAGCAGCGTCGCGGCGGGCAGGACGGCGGCGACGCCGAACGCGGCGCGCCGGCTGCGCGCCGACACCAGCGGCAACAGCCCGGCGACGACGAGGTGGGCCACGACGAGCGCGAGCACGTGCCACGTCCTCTCAGGTCCCGGGGGAGCAACGGCGGCCTGCCGCCGCCGCAGCGGTCTACCCCGGTATCGACGTGATCATCGCTTCGCCGACCGGCCGCCGCACATCCGGACGACGAAACCGGACAAGACGGGCACTAGAGCGTGTCCCGTGGATCATGCGGGTCGGCTGCGGTAGATCTCTTCTGTGCTTGATCGCCACGACTTGACCGACGCGGAGTGGGCACGGCTGGAGCCGTTGCTGCCCGACCGGACAC
>NZ_JAHKRK010000234.1 GCF_019396355.1 Pseudonocardia nigra | reverse complement strand
CCGCCGTCCCCGGCCGCGGTGCCCGTCCCGGGCGCGGCCGGACGCTGGGCGGATCCGCCGGCCGCCGCGGCGACGGGCTCGGCGGCCCGCTCGAGCCTGCGCTGCTCGCGCCTGCCGAGCACCCACGCCACGGCGAGGACCGCGACCATCCCGGCGATCTGCGCGGGGATGAGCGGCACCCAGAGCTCGTTGACCGAGGCGCCCGTGGTGGCGGCCGCCCGCGCCGTCGGCCCGCCCCACGGCAGCACGTTCATCGCGCCGGCCCCGAGCCCGACGCAGGTGGTGAGCACGAGGCGGCTCATCCCCAACCGGTCGAACAGCGGCAGCATGGCCGGGATCGTGATGAGGAACGTCGTCGCACCCGCGCCGTCGAGGTGGGCGAGCATTGCCAGCGAGGCCGTCGCCAGGCACACCGTGACCGGGGCGTTCCCCGCGAGCCGGACGAGCCGCCGGATGACGGGCTCGAACAACCCGGCGTCGCGCATGACGCCGAAGAACACGATCGCGAACACGAACATCGTCGCGACCCCGACGACGCCGCCGAGCCCGTCGGCGACGAACTCGCCGATCTCGGCGGGCGAGAACCCGGCGACGAGCGCCGCGAGCACGGGCACGCCGGCCAGCGCCACGACGGCCGCGACGCGGTTGGTCAGCAGGAGCGCGAGGATCACGCCGATCGTGAGGAAGCCCAGGAGGGAGAGCATCGTTGCTCCTTCGTCGGGAGAGGCCCCAGTCTCGATCCGCCGATTAGCTCCCGTCCAGCATCAGTTAGCGATAGATTCATGCGCTATGGGCATTGACCTGGGTCTGAACCACTTCCGCGCGATCGTCGCCGTCGCGGACGCCGGCGGGTTCACCGCGGCGGCGGAACGGCTCGGACTGGCGCAGTCGTCGCTGAGCCGTGCCGTCCACGAGGTGGAGCGGCGGGCCGGCGTGCGCGTCTTCGAGCGCACGACGCGCCAGGTGCTGCTCACGAGCGAGGGCCGGGAGCTCGTCGCGCTGGCCCGGCACGCGCTCGACGGGGTGGCGACGAGCATGAACCACTTCGCGGGATACCTCGCCGGGACGCGGGGCAGCGTCACCGTCGCGACGCTCCCCTCGCTCGCCGCCACCCTGCTGCCCGGAGTGGTCGGCGCCTTCCACGCGCACCACCCATCGGTCACCCTGCGGATCGAGGACGCCCTCTCGGAGGAGGTGACCGAGCGGGTCCGCTGTGGCGCGGTCGACCTGGCCGTCACCGTTCCGCAGGGGCCGGTGCCGGGTCTGCGGTCCGGCCCGCTCGCGACCGACCGGTTCCTCGTCGTCGTGCCACCCGGCCACGACCTCGCGGGCGCGGCGTCCCTGCGGTGGGCCGACCTCGCGGGCCACGACATGATCGCCTTTGACCCCACGAGCAGCATCCGGGACCACGTCGAGCGGGCGATGCAGGCGACCGGCACCGTCCCGGGCCAGGTCATGGAGGCCCGCAACGTCGCCGCGGTCGCCGGGCTCGTGGCCGCCGGCCTCGGCCTGTCCGTGGTGCCCGCGCTCGTGCTCCCGCTCATGCAGTTCGCCGGGCTGCACCCCGTCCTGCTCGAGGACCCGCTCGTCGAGCGGTCGATCCGCGTACTCACCGATCCCCGGAGGCCGCAGGCCACCGCGGTGCAGGCGTTCGTCCGGGCGCTGGACGAGCGCGCCGCGGGCGGGCCACCGCTACCGTTCGGGGCCGCGTGGAGCGCGGACGACGCGCGCGTGAGCGGACGTTGACACGGACCGACCCGACGGGCAAACTCCTCTGATATCTGATAAGCTGCCGCCGTTTCGAGGACGTCGCCGATGACCGCACTGCACCCACCCGCCCCCGCCGTACCGGGGCCGGTCCCGCCCGACCGGCTCACCGCCGGCTTCCCCCCGGTCCGAGAGGTGGACGTCGCCGCGCTCGCCGCGCAGGTCGCCGCCGGGCGGACGCTCGTGGTCCTCGATGACGACCCGACGGGCACCCAGAGCATCACCGACCTCCCGGTCCTCACCAGCTGGTCGGTGGACGACCTGCGCTGGGCGCTGCGCCAGGACAGCCCGGCGTTCTTCGTGCTGACCAACACCCGCAGCCTGGGCGAGGAGGCCGCGGCGGCGCGGGGCCGCGACCTCGCCCGCGCGCTCGCCGCCGCCGCGGAGGCGGAGGGCGTCGACTACGTGCTCGCCAGCCGCAGCGACTCGACCCTGCGCGGCCACTACCCGCTGGAGACCGACGTGCTCGCCCGGGAGCTCGCCGCGGCCGGCCGGCCGGTGGACGGCGTGGTGATCGTCCCCGCGTTCATCGAGCCCGGGCGCCTCACCGTCGGCTCCGTGCACTGGATGCGCACGGGCGAGGGCATGATCCCGGTGTCGCACAGCGAGTTCGCCCGCGACGCCACCTTCGGCTACGCCAACGCCGACCTGCGCGACTGGGTCGAGGAGAAGACCGGCGGGCGGATCCGGCGCGCCGACGTCGCGACGGTCACGCTGCACGATCTGCGCGCGGGCGGCCCGGAGCGGGTCGCCGACGTGCTCGGCGGCCTGCGCGACGGGCAACCGGTCGTCGTCGACGCCGCCACCGATGACGACCTGCGCGTCCTCGTCCAGGGCCTGCTGGCCGCGGAGGACGGCGGCGGCCGGTTCCTCTACCGCACCGGCCCGTCGTTCGTCCGGGCCCGCAGCGGCCAGGCCGCCACCCCGCCGACCGACGCCGACCGGCTGCGCGCCGCGATGGCCGTCCTCGACGACCCCACCCTCGACCCGCGGCCCCGGGCCCGGCACGGGCTCATCGCCGTCGGGTCCCACGTGGCCCTCACCACCCGCCAGCTCGACCGGCTGCGCGCCGCCGGCGGGATCGTGGAACTCGAGCTCGACGTGCCGACGCTGCTCGACGCCGACCGCGGGCCCGCGCACGTCGCCGCGACCGTCGACCGCGCCGTCGAGCTGCTCGCGGGCGGTGCGGACGGCGACCTCGTCGTCCGCACCAGCCGCACCCTCGTGCCCGGCCGCGACCCCGCCGACAGCCTCGCGATCGCCCGCATGGTGAGCGCCGCCCTGGTCGCGGTCGTGCGCGAGGTCGTCGCGCGGATCCGGCCGGCGTTCGTGCTCGCCAAGGGCGGCATCACCTCCTCCGACACGGCCACCGCGGCGCTGGCGATCACCCGCGCCTGGTCCCGCGGGACCCTGCTGCCCGGCACGGTGTCGGTGTGGGAACCGGTCTCCGGGCCCGCCCGCGGCGTCCCCTACGTCGTGTTCGCCGGCAACGTCGGCGACGACGACGCCCTCGTCGGCGCCCTCCGCACGCTCCGCTCCCTCTAGGCCGTGTCCCGTGGATCAGGGGCGATGGGCTTCGTGATCCAGATGGTTCCTGGCAAGGCGGAGGTAGGCGCCGTCGTACTTGACGTACCCGGGCCTGCCGACAACGCAGTCAGGGACCATCTGGGCGCGAAGACCGCGTTCATGATCCGCGGGACGCGGCCTAGGTTCCCCGAGAAAGGTCACCCCCCATGCCCGGGACATCCCCGACGGTCGCCGTCATCGGCCTGGGAGCGATGGGGCTCCCCATGGCCACCCGGCTCGCCACCGCCTTCACCGTCACCGCGTTCGACGTGGCCGAGGACCGGCGCGCGGGGGTCGAGGGCGCCACGCCCGCCGCCACCCCGGCGGCCGCGGCCGCGGAGGCCGACGTGGCCCTGCTCGTCGTCCGCGACGAGGCCCAGGTCCGCGCGGCGCTGTTCGGGCCCGACGGGGTCGCGGGCGCCCTGCGACCCGGCGGCGTCGTCGTCCTCACCAGCACGATCGGGCCGGACGCGGCGCGCGCCGTCGCCGACGAGCTGGCCGGCCACTCGCTCGACCTCGTCGACGCTCCGGTGAGCGGCGGCCCGGCGCGGGCGGGCGCGGGCGACCTGCTCATCGTCGTCGGGGCGGCGCCCGAGGTGCTCGACCGCACGCGCCCCGTGCTCGAGCACCTGGCGTCCACGCTCACCGTCATCGGTGAGCGGCCCGGCGACGGCCAGGCGCTCAAGGCGATCAACCAGCTCCTGGCGGGGGTGCACATCGCCGCCGCCGCGGAGGCGGTCGCGCTGGCCCGCGGGCTCGGCCTCGACCCCGCTCTCGTCGTGGAGACCCTCTCCGCCGGCGCGGCGGGGTCGTTCATGCTGTCCGACCGCGGTCCGCGGATGCTGCAGGCCTACGGCGAGGGCGCCGAGGTGAAGTCCCGGCTCGACATCTTCGTCAAGGACATGGGCATCGTCACCGGGGTCGGCCGTGAGGCGCACGTGCCGCTCCCCCTGGCCGCCGCGGCGCACCAGCTGTACCTGCTGGGCGAGGCGGGCGGGCTCGGCGCACAGGACGACTCGAGCGTGGTCACGCTGCTTTCCCCCGCCACCGACTGAGGTTTCCGGTACTTTCGGACGTCTTCCGGAAACTTCCCGGGAGGGATACGGTTCGCGGCATGTCGACGGCGACCCCGACCGCTGGCCGCTCCCCCGTCCGCACCGCCGATCCCTGCTGGCTGCGCCCCGCCGCCTACGCTCACCTGGGCGGGCGGCAGGTCGTCGTGCTCGGCGGCGGCGGAGCGGACGACCCGGTCTTGCCCACCGTGCGCGCCGAGGCCGGCCACGCGGTCACCGGCCACGGCGGCACGCTCGCCGACCGCGCGGACGCGGGCACCACGCTGCTCCTCGCGACGCAGGACGCCGTCGGGGCACTCGCCGGCAGCGGGCTCCCGGCCGCGCTGCTCGACGCGCTCGCCGCCGGGCCGGCCCTGTCGACCGCCGCGTTCCGCGCGTTGCATCGGGCCGGCGTCACCGCGGTCGTCGCCGGCTCCGGGGCCGCCCTGTTGCACGGCTGGCACGCGCTCGCCCGCCGCGGCCCCGCCGTCCACGGCGAGGGCGTGGACGAGGTGCAGGAGCCGGTCAACGCGATCCGGATGCTCGACCACTGGGACAACGCCTGGGCGTCGGGCCCGATGGGGCAGGTGGAGCGCGGCTACGCCGGCGGGTCGCTGTTCTTCGCCGACGGGGAGGTCCGGCAGGACCTGGACCGGGTCGAGGACTACGCGCGGGTGCTCTCGTCGGTCGGCGTCACCGCCGTGGCCCTGAACAACGTCAACGTCCACCGCGCCGAGGCCACGTTCCTCACCGACCGGCTGCCCGGGGTCGCGCGCCTCGCCGACGTGTTCCGCCGCTTCGGTGTGCGCGTGTGGCTCTCCGTCGACTTCGCCGCACCGATCACGATCGGCGGGCTGTCCACGTCGGATCCGCTCGACGACGGGGTCCGCGGCTGGTGGGAGGACACGACGCGACGGGTGTACGAGGCCGTGCCCGACTTCGGCGGCTACCTCGTCAAGGCCGACTCCGAGCACCGCCCCGGCCCGCACGCCTACGGCCGCGACCAGGCCGACGGCGCCAACATGCTGGCCCGCGCCCTCGCCCCGCACGGCGGGACCGTCTTCTGGCGCGCGTTCGTCTACAACTGCACCCAGGACTGGCGCGACCGCGGCACCGACCGGGCGCGCGCGGCGTACGACCACTTCACCCCGCTGGACGGCGCGTTCGACGACAACGTCGTGCTCCAGGTGAAGAACGGCCCGATGGACTTCCAGGTGCGCGAGCCGGTGTCCCCGCTGCTCGCCGCGATGCCGCAGACCACGCTCGCGGTCGAGTTCCAGGTCAGTCAGGAGTACACCGGGCAGCAGAAGCACGTCTGCTACCTCGTGCCGCAGTGGAGCGAGGTGCTCGGATTCGCCCCGTGGGGCGACGGCGCGGCCACCGTCGCCGACGTCGCCGCGGGCCGCGGAGGCGGTGTCGTCGCGGTCTCCAACGTCGGGGACGACCCGTTCTGGACCGGGCACCCGCTCGCCCAGGCCAACCTCTTCGGCTTCGCCCGGCTGGCCTGGGACCCCACGCTCGGCGCCGAGGAGATCCTCGCCGAGTGGGTGCGGCTCACGTTCGGCGACACCGACCCGACCGTCGCGGACGTCGTCACGGGGATCATGCACGACTCGTGGCGCACCTACGAGGACTACACCGCGCCGCTCGGCGTCGGCTGGATGGTCGACCCCGGCCACCACTACGGCCCCAACGTCGACGGCTACGAGTACAGCCGCTGGGGCACCTACCACTTCGCCGACCGCGACGGCATCGGCGTCGACCGCACCCGCGCCACCGGCACCGGCTACGCCGGGCAGTACCCCGAGCCGTGGGCGTCGACCTACGAGTCGCCCGACACCTGCCCCGACGAGCTGCTGCTGTTCTTCCACCACGTCCCCTACGGGCACGTACTGCACAGCGGCACCACCGTGATCCAGCACATCTACGACACCCACTTCGCCGGCGTCGAGCGCGTGGAGGAGATGGCGCGGGAGTGGTCGTCGGTCGCCGGGCTGGTCGACGGCACCCTGCACGCGCGGGTGGCGGACCGGCTCGACGAGCAGCTGCGGTCGGCGCGGGAGTGGCGCGACCAGATCAACACCTACTTCTTCCGGAAGTCCGGGGTGCCGGATGGCCGGGGGCGGACGATCTTCTGAGTCGCGGCGGTATGTGCGGCCTCCCGTGGCTGCGTGCGATCCGGGTCGGTGATCTGCCCAAGTCGACCACAGACTTGCTCGCGCAAACAAGCGAAACTTCCGCGGCCCATTTACTATTGCAAATCTCGCGTTCACTCGAATAGCCCCGTTCGCTCGAAAGCATGTTCGACTAAACTCGGTGGCATGTCCGCTGTTGCCGCCGCGTACCGCCACCTGCAGGTGGCGGTCGATGAACTGTGCGCGGCCGCGGAATCGGCGACTGTTTCCGACGACGAACTGTTGTCGGTACTCACGCTCGCCGAGGGAATGACCCGGCGACTGGACCATCTGACCGTCTCGACCGTCGCCACCTTGCAGCGGCGAGGGACGTTCGCCGAGCGCGGCTACAAGAAGACCGAAGGTGCGGTGGCCGACCTGCTCGGCTGGGACTGGGGCCAAGCCCGGCGCCGCGTCACCGCCGCCGAACACACCTGTGAGCGGGTGGAGCTGGACGGCACGGTGCTGGAGGCGAAGTTGCCCGCCACCGGGAAGGCGTTCGCGGCCGGGCAGGCGAGCCTGCGGCACGTCGAGGTGATCGTCACCCTGCTCGCCACCCCCGCCGCCGGGCGACTCGGCGAGGACCAGCGGGCCGGGGTCGAGGAAGAACTCGCCGCCCGCGCCGCCGACTACACCCCCGGCCAACTGCGCAGCTACGGCACGGACCTGATCGACCGGCTCGACCAGGACGGACCCGCCCCCGACGACCGACCGCACGTCCCGATCAACACGGTGCAGGTCCGGCGGTTCCGCGACCGCCCCGGCGGCGAACTCAAAGGCGTGTTCGAGGACGCGGCCATGTTCGACACCATCGCCACCCTCCTCGACGCCAAATCCAAGCCCCTCGACGCCGACGACCGCCGGGGTGCGGAGCGGCGGCAGGCCGACGCGCTGGCCGACATCTGCGGGTACGTCCTCGACCACGGCGACGTCCCCGACACCGGCGGCCGGCGGCCGCACCTGACCGTGCTCATCCGGCTCGACGACCTCGAAGACCGGGCCCGGGCGGCGATGCTCGACTTCGGCGGCACCCTCACCCCCGAATCGCTGCGGATGCTCGCCTGCGACGCCCGAGTGATTCCCATCGTGCTGAACGGAAAAGGACAGCCGCTCGACGTCGGGCGCTCGACCCGAGTTGTCCCCGACGGACTCCGGCGGGCCGTGACCGCTCGGGACCGGGGATGCGCCCATCCGGGCTGTGACCGAAACCCGTCCTGGTGCGAAATCCACCACGTCCTCGAATGGGAGCACGACGGGCACACTGAGCTGGACAACCTCGTGATGTTATGCAGAATGCACCATCGATTGATCCACCATTCCGGGTGGATCGTCCGGATCGCCGAGGGGTCGCCCGAATTCATACCCCCGAAATGGGTGGATCCCGAGCAGAAGCCCCGCCGGAATTCCCGAGCCGTCAGTCCTCGCGGAGCACCAGCACGTCCGTCGGGTCGAGGTGGAGGGTCTCGCCCTCCGTCACCCGGCGGCCGGTCAGGAGATCGACGCCGGAGGCGTACGCCGGCACCTCCACGGGCTTGACGCCGTGGTGGAGCAGGAACCCGAAGCGCACGCCGTCGCGCTCGCGGACGGCCAGCTCGAGGTCCTCGACGTCCGCGTACGGGCCGGTGAGGCCGTGCGGGTCGAGGACCTTGCGCACCACCCACTCGACCCCGGCGTCGTCCAGCCCGGTCCCGACGTACCACGCCTCCCCGCCGCCGTCCTGCGGGCGGTGGCGGGTGACGGCCGGGGTGCCGGCGTAGAAGTCCGCCCCGTAGGTGCCCACCACCTCGGCGCCCTCGGGCACCAGCAGCTCGAAGACCAGCCGGGCGTCGGACACGGTGCCGCCGAGCGACACGGGATTCACGATCTCCGGCGGCTGCGCGTCGGTCTCCTCCACCCGCAGCCCGAACAGCCCGGCGAGGCCGGGCGCCGCCGCGAGCAGCAGCAGGACCTCGATCACCAGGGTCCGGTAGACGGCGGCTGCCCCGCGGGCCAGCACGCCGTCACCGAACTCCCGCCGGGTGGCGACGGTCACGACGGTCCTCTCAGCCGTTCTCGGCCACGTACCGCTCGTGCGCGGTCCGCACCAGGTCCATGTAGGTGCCCATCCCCTTGCCCTCCAGCTCGGCGACGTAGGCGTCCCACTCCGACAGCGGCGGCTGCCCCAGGATGAACTGCAGCGTCATCTGCGCCACGTAGTCGGTGAGCGCCGACTCGTTCAGCGTGGCCTGCTCGCGCTCCGCCTCGGTGAACGGGAACGGCGGCGGCAGTGGCAGCTTGTCCTTCTGCTCCATGAGGGCCTGGAACTGGAGCTCCTCCTCGGAGAAGGTCGACTGCAGCAGGTCGGTGGAGCCGCCGTAGGCGAACACCCCGCCGGAGAACCCGAAGTCCTTCTGCAGGTGCTTCGACGCGTCCGGGTTCAGACCCACGTAGTCGACGTCGTCGGCCAGCACGCGCGTGCCGTCGGCGCCCGTCGTGTATGTGACGCCCTCCACGCCCCACTTCGCGAACTCCTGGCCCTCGTCGGAGTACCAGAGCCAGTCGATGAACTGCATCATCGCGACGAAGTTCTCGCTCTCCACCGCGTCCGCATTGATCATGATGCCGTTCTCGAGCTGCGACTCGGAGTTGATCACGTTGCCGGCCGGGCCGGCCGGCAGGGTGATCTTCTGCATCGTCGCCCCGGGAACACCCTCGATCGCAGGCCGCAGGTCGTTGACGAGCAACTGCGCGTTGGTGCTGATCGCGAACGCGCGGTCGGTGGCGAGCTTCTGGATCGCGGTGTCGTTGTCCTGCGTGAACGTCTCCGGGTCCAACAGCCCGTCGGCCACGAGCGAGTTCAGGTACTCGATCATGGCCTTGTACTCGGGCATGGTGCCGGTGAAGACGAACTCGCCGGCCTCGGTGTCCCAGGTGGCGTTCTGGTAGCCCCAGTCGGTGCCCGCCCGCGTCCCGAAGGTCATGCCCACCATGTTGAGCAGGATCTTGCCCTCCTCACGGTCGGAGAGCGGGTAGGAGTCGGGGTACGCCTGCTTGATCGCGGCGAGCACATCGCGCACCTCGTCCCAGGTGGTCGGCGCCTGGAGGCCGAGCTCGGCGAGGACGTCGGTGCGCATCGCGAGCGTGTAGTCCTGCCACACGTCCTCGTGCAGTCCGGGGAGCAGGTAGAACTTGCCGTCGGCCTGCCGCAGGGTGTCGAGGTGCGCCTCCAGGCCCCACTCCTGCACCTTGGCCTGGAAGTTCGGCATGAGGTGCAGGTAGTCGCTGACCGGGAGGATCGCGCCCGAGGCGACGAACGGCTCCTCCTGCCCCGGGTAGGTCTTCGGGATGATCATCGGGGCGTCCCCGGCGCCGATGACGAGGCTGCGCTTCTCCTCGTAGTCGCTGCGCGGCACCATCACGGGGTCGAACGTGACGTTCGTCCGCTTCTCGAGTTCGGTCCACAGCAGCCAGTCGTCCTGGCTGGGATAGAACTCGTGATCGCTGTAGAGGATCGAGAACGACAGCGGCTCGGTGGCGCGGAACTGCTCACCGACGGCGTACTCGGCCATCGCCCCGACGTTCTTGTCGGTCAGGTCGGCCGGCGCGTCGCCCCCTCCGTCCCCACCCCCACACGCGCTCAGCGCCAGTGCGGCCACGGTGGTCACCGCGATCGCCGCGCCTCTCCTTCTTCTTCTGCTGCTGCTGCGAGTCACCATCGACCCTTTCTGTGCATTCAACCGGGTGGGCCTACTGCTTCACGGAGCCGAGCATCACGCCCGACACGAAATAGCGTTGGATGAAGGGGTAGACGAACAGGATCGGCAGCACGGTGAGCACGATCGTCACCGACTGGATGTTCGCCGCGGTCTGGGCGAGATCGGCGCCGCTGCTGCCCGTCGAACCCGCGGTCTCGGCACCCATGATGAGGTTGCGCAGGTACACCGTGACGGGGAACAGTTCCGCGCGGTCCATGTAGAGGAACCCGGCGAACCACGAGTTCCAGAAGCTCACCGCGTAGAACAGGGTCATCGTCGCCACCACGGCCTTCGACAACGGCAGCACGATCCGCCACAGGATGCCGTAGGTCGACAGCCCGTCGATCTGCGCGGCCTCCTCCAACTCCTTCGGCATGTTCTCGAAGAACGACTTCATCACCAGGAGGTTGAACACCGAGATCGCGTTGGGCAGCACGATCGCCCAGATGGTGTTCTTCATCTCCAGGCTCGTGATGAGCACGTAGTTGGGGATCAGCCCGCCGTTGAAGAACATCGTGAAGACGGCGATGCCGATGAGCACCTTGCGGCCGCGCAGCTCGTGCTTCGACAGCACGTAGGCGTAGCACGTCGTGAGCACCATCGCGATGACCGTGGCCACCACCGTGTAGACGACGGTGTTCTGGTAGTTGCGCCAGAACAGCTCGTCCGACATCACCAGTTCGTAGGTGGTGGTGTTGAAGCCCTTCGGCAGGAGGTTGACCTCGCCCCTGCGGATGAAGGACTCGTCGCTGAACGACTGGGCGATGATGTTGGCGAACGGGTAGAGCGTCACCGCGACCACGCCCAGCAGGATCACGGTGTTGACGACCTGGAAGACCCGGTAGCCGCGCGAGTCGCGCATGCCCTTCTGCCGCCGGGGCACCCGGACCGAGGTCTTCCCGGCAGTACCCGTCTTCGCAGCGGTATCGGTCACCACAGGCTCGCCCCCACGGTTCGGCGCGAGATCGCGTTCGCGGACAGAATCAGCGTCAGCCCGATGAGCGCCTCGAACAGGCCGATCGCAGCGGCGTAGCTGAAGTTGTTGGACAGCAGGCCGATCCGGAACAGATAGGTCGAGATCACATCGGCCGTCGGATAGGTCAGCGGGTTGTAGAGCAGCAGCACCTTCTCGAACCCGACCGCCATGAACGTGCCGATGTTGAGGATCAGCAGGGTCACCATCGTCGGCCGGATGCCGGGCAGCGTGACGTGCCAGGTCTGGCGCCACCGGTTCGCCCCGTCGATCCGGGCGGCCTCGTAGAGGTTCTCGTCGATGGCGGTGAGCGCGGCGAGGTAGAGGATCGTTCCCCAGCCGACCGTCTGCCACACCTCCGACGAGACGTAGATCGTGCGGAACCACTCCGCGCGTTGCAGGAACGGCACCGCCTCGCCACCGAAGGCCCGGACGATCTGGTTCACCGTGCCCTCGACCGACAGCAGCTGCATGAGCATGCCGGCGACGATCACGATCGACAGGAAGTGCGGGAGGTACGACACGGTCTGCACGAACCGCTTGAAATAGCGCTTACGGACCTCGTTGAGCAGCAGCGCCAGCACGATCGGCAGCGGGAAGCAGAACAGCAGCGTCAGCGCCCCGATGAGGAAGGTGTTGGTGAACACCTGCCAGAAGGTGGGGTCGCCGAGGAACATCTGGATGTAGCGCAGCCCGACCCATTCCTCGCCGAAGATGCTGCCTCCGGGCTGGAAGCGCCGGAAGGCGATGACGTTCCCCAGCATCGGCACGTACCGGAAGATCAGGAAGAACAGCAGCGGGAGCAGCGCGAGGGAGTACAGCTGCCAGTCCCGGCGCAGCGTCCGGCGCCACGACACCGGCGCGGCCCCGGGACGCCGCCTGCGCAGCCGCCGACGGCGGGCCGCCGGCGCGGCGGCGACGGCCGCCGCCGTGGCCGCCTCGGCGGGCCCCCGCCGGGGGGGCCCCGC
>NZ_JAHKRK010000233.1 GCF_019396355.1 Pseudonocardia nigra | reverse complement strand
CACCCGCTGCCTGCGGCCGGGGGAGTCCCCCTCCCGCCAGGCGCCGCTGGCGGGAGGGAGCTCGGGCGGCGCACTCAGGTCGCCGCCGATGGCCCGGGCGTGCAACCAGCCCTCACGCGCCCTTCGCGGCGCGGAAACCGGCCTCGAGGTCGGCCTTCAGGTCTTCGAGACCCTCCAGGCCCACCGAGAGGCGGACCAGACCGGGGCTCACCCCGGTGGCCAGCTGCTCCTCGCCGGAGAGCTGGCTGTGGGTGGTGCTGGCCGGGTGGATGACGAGGCTGCGCACGTCGCCGATGTTGGCCAGGTGGCTGTGCAGCTCGAGCGCGTCCACGAACTTCTTGCCCGCCTCCACACCGCCGGTGATCTCGAACGACACCACGGCGCCCGCACCGCGGGGCAGGTACTTCTGCGCGAGGCCGTGCCACTGGCTCGACGGCAGGCCCGCGTAGTGCACCTTCCCCACCTCGTCGCGCGCCTCCAGCCACTCGGCGAGCGCCTGGGCGTTCTGCACGTGGCGCTCCATCCGCAGCGACAGCGTCTCGATGCCCTGGATGAGCAGGAAGCTGTTCTGCGGGGCGATCGCCGGCCCGAGGTCGCGCAGCAGCTGCACGCGCAGCTTGATGATGTAGGACTGGGGGCCGAGCGCCTCCCAGTAGTTCAACCCGTGATAGCTCGGGTCCGGCGTGGTCAGCCCCGGGTAGCGGTCGGCGTGGTCGCCCCAGGCGAAGCGCCCGGAGTCGATGACGACGCCGCCGATGGCGGTGCCGTGCCCGCCGAGGAACTTCGTGGCCGAGTGCACCACGATGTCGGCGCCGTGCTCGATCGGCCGCAGCAGGTAGGGCGTGGGCACGGTGTTGTCGACGACCAGCGGCAGGCCCGCCTCGTGGGCGGTGTCGGCCAGCGCACGCACGTCGAGCACGTTGCCGCGGGGGTTGCCCAGCGTCTCGGCGTAGAACGCCTTGGTGTTCGGCCGCACGGCGGCGCGCCACGA
Organism: Pseudonocardia nigra; assembly: GCF_019396355.1. Taxonomy (GTDB): domain Bacteria; phylum Actinomycetota; class Actinomycetes; order Mycobacteriales; family Pseudonocardiaceae; genus Pseudonocardia; species Pseudonocardia nigra. The sequence continues at coordinate 11,304 of NZ_JAHKRK010000233.1, read as the reverse complement.
GTCGAGGTCGTCCGGGTCGTCGACGAACGAGACCTCGATGCCCATCTTCGGGAACGTGTAGTGGAACAGGTTGTACGTGCCGCCGTAGAGCGACGAGCTCGACACGATGTGGTCGCCGGCCTCGGCGATGTTGAGCAGCGCGAGCGTCTGCGCCGCCTGTCCGGACGCGAACGCGACCGCGGCGATGCCGCCCTCCAGAGCAGCGACACGCTGCTCCAGCACGTCCTGTGTCGGGTTCATGATCCGCGTGTAGATGTTGCCCAGCTCGCTGAGCCCGAACAGCGCGGCGGCGTGGTCGGTGTCGCGGAACGTGTAGGACGTGGTCTGGTAGATCGGCGTCGCCCTGGCACCGGTGGTGGGGTCGGCCGTGGCGCCGGCGTGCACCTGCTTGGTCTCGAACGACCAGTTCTCGGACACGTTGCTCTCCTGGGGGATTTCGTGGGAACGGCGGGAGGGAGCCGCCGGGAACGAGTCAGCGACCCTGGCGACAGGACGCGCTCGCGATGGGCATGAGGTCGACGTGCCGACGCGCCACGAGGGAGATCACGCGGCGACGGTAGCCACGCGGTCACCGAGGCACAACAGCCGCCCGGGGTGTGGGCCCGACCGGGTGGGGAGGGCGGGGCTACCCTGCCGCGCGTGCTCGTGCTGTTGCCGCCGTCGGAGACCAAGCGCGACGGCGGGGACGGCCCGCCGCTGCGTCTGGAGGCGCTGTCGCACCCCGAGCTCGACCCCAGCCGCAAGGCGCTGGTCGACGAGCTCGTCGACCTGGCCGCGAACGTGACCGCGAGCCGCGCCGCGCTCGGGCTCTCCCCGAAGCAGGACGCCGAGGTCGCCCGCAACGCCGCACTGTGGGCCTCCCCGACGATGCCGGCGCTCCACCGCTACACGGGCGTGCTGTACGACGCCCTCGACGTCGGGTCCCTGCGCGGCGCCGCGGCGGCCAGGGCGAGCGCCCGCCTGGCAGTGGGCTCGGCGCTGTTCGGGCTGCTCCGCGCCGACGACCCGGTGCCGGCCTACCGGCTGTCGGCGGGCTCGGCGCTGCCCGGCGCCCCGACGCTGGCCGCCCGCTGGAAGCCCGTCCTGGAACCGGTCCTCGCCGCGCTCGCCGCCGAGGAGTTGGTCGTCGACCTGCGCTCGGGCTCGTACGCCGCGCTGGCCAAGGTGCCGGGGGCGGTGACGGCCACGGTGCTGTCCGAGCGCCCGGACGGCTCCCGGTCGGTGGTGAGCCACTTCAACAAGGCCCACAAGGGCAGGCTGGCGCGCGTGCTCGCCGGCAGCCGCGCCGAGCCCACGGACGCCGCAGGGGTCGCCGCGGTCGCCCGGCGCGCCGGCATGCGGGTGGAGCGGCGCGGCCCCGCCCTGGAGATCATCGTTCCGGCCTGAGCGCACACGGCAGCCAGTTCGTGCCGACTCGCCCGCCGTTCCGTGCCGACTCGCCCGCCACTGCGTGGCGACTCGCGGGCGGTGGCGTAAATGCCTTGTGTCGTTGCAACGGGCGCGGCATCGTTTCCGCGCAACCGCCGGTGCGCCGGCCCGATCGACGAGGAGGTGTGCGACGTGTCCATCACTGTCCTGGACGTGGTCCGCCCCCGTCCGATCGCCGCCTCGCGCTGACGCTGTCCGCGGGGCCACCGCTGCAGGAGACCCCGCGTTGCGCGAGTACGACTCGTTTCCCGAACCTTCCCGGAAGCGGCGGCGCCGCCGCTTCGACGACGAACCGCGCCACCTGCGCACCTGTCCCGACCTCGCCGCTCTCGACGAGCGCGCGGGTGCGGACCCCGACGGGCCGCCGGAAGGCGATCGCTGGTCCACCTGGACCGGCGCCGAGCACGGCCCGGACCCGCGCCCGCCGTGGGTGGTCACCGAGCATGCCGCGGTCGACACCGAGCTGGGCGTGTTGAAGACCGGCAAGGAGGCCGACGTCCACCTCGTCGAACGGGCGGTGCCCGGCACCGGGCGGCGCACGCTGCTGGCCGCGAAGCGGTACCGCACCGCGGAGCACCGCCTGTTCCACCGGGACGCCGGCTACCTCGAGGGCCGCAAGGTCCGCCGCTCCCGGGAGATGCGGGCCATGGCGAACCGCACCGCGTTCGGCCGGGACGTGCTGGCCGGTCGCTGGGCCGGGGCGGAGTTCGCCGCCCTCAGCAGGCTCTGGGCCGACGGGATCGCCGTGCCCTACCCCGTCCAGGCGCTGGGGACCGAGCTGCTGCTGGAGTTCGTCGGGTCACCGGACGGCGCGGCGGCCCCACGGCTCGCCCAGCTGCGTCCCGGCGCCGAGGAGCTGTGTGATCTCTGGCACCAGCTGGTCGACGCCCTGCTGGGGATGGCCCGCCACGGCCTCACCCACGGCGACCTGTCCGCCTACAACCTGCTCGTGCACGACGGCAGGCTCGTGCTCATCGACCTTCCGCAGGTCGTGGACGTGATCGGGAATCCGCAGGGGCCCGAGTTCCTCGCGCGCGACGTCCGGCGGATCGGCGAGTGGTTCGTCGCGCGCGGTCTGCCGCCCGAGGTGGGGCAGCCCGAGACGCTCCTCGAGGAGTTGCGCGTCACGGTGGGAATGCCCCCGGGGGCATCAACGTCGGACTGGTAAGCGCCCGAACGGCACCGTGTGGCCGAGCGGTCCGCTAGAATCGATCACGAGCGCCCGGCCGACACGGCCCTGAATCGGGCGCGCCCCGCAGTACCCATCAGGGCGCAACACCTGCGCCCGGGCTCGTCTCTGAGATCTCAGCTGCCGTCATCTCGGCACTGCTTCTCCGTGCGACGTGCCACGTCCCGGAGGTTCGCTTGTCTTTCCCGTCATCTTCTCGCCGTGCGCAATTCTCGGCGAACCCGCGGTCCCGTCGTTCCGACGGCGGCCGCCCCCGCTCCACCCGGAGCCGCTCCCGTGGCGCCGGCGCGCCCGTTCTCGCGGCCGCCGCACCCCCCGAGGTGCTGTGGACCGTCCCCGAGACGGGCATGCCGTCGTTCGCTGAGCTCGGGCTCCCCGAGCCGGTGGTCCGTGCGCTGGCCGCGAACGGCTTCACCGAGCCGTTCCCGATCCAGGCCGCGACCCTGCCGGACACCATCGCCGGGCGTGACCTGCTCGGCCGCGGCCAGACCGGCTCCGGCAAGACCCTGGCCTTCGGTCTCGCGCTGCTGTCCCGGCTCGCCGGCGGCCGGGCACAGGCGCGCGCTCCGCGCGGTCTCGTGCTGGTGCCCACCCGCGAGCTCGCCACGCAGGTCGTCGACGCGCTCGCTCCATTCGCGAAGGCGCTCGGCCTCACCACCACCTCGGTGGTGGGTGGCATGTCCTTCAACCGGCAGGCCGCCGAGCTGCAGCGCGGCATCGACCTGCTGGTCGCCACGCCGGGCCGTCTCACCGACCACACCACCCAGCGCACCTGCGATCTCTCGCAGGTCGCCGTCACCGCTATCGACGAGGCCGACCGGATGGCCGACATGGGGTTCCTGCCCCAGGTCCGCAAGATCCTCGATCTCACGCCGGGCGACGGGCAGCGGCTGCTGTTCTCCGCCACGCTCGACGGGGACGTCGGCACGCTGGTGCGGCAGTACCTCACCGACCCGGTCACGCGCTCGATCGCCTCGTCCACGGCGCAGGTGGAGACGATGGAGCACCACCTGCTGCACGTCGACGCCACGGCGAAGCCGCGGGTGGTGGCCGAGATCGCGGCGCGCGAGGGCCGCACGATCCTGTTCGTGCGCACCAAGCACGGCGTCGACCGGCTGGTGAAGCTGCTGCGCCGCGACGGCATCGCCGCGGGCGCGCTGCACGGCGGCAAGGCCCAGAACGCCCGCAACCGGGCGATCTCCGAGTTCAAGGAGGGGCGCACGCCCGTCCTGGTGGCCACCGACGTGGCCGCGCGCGGCATCCACATCGACGACGTCAGCCTCGTCGTGCACGTCGACCCGCCCGCCGACCCGAAGGACTACCTGCACCGGGCGGGCCGCACGGCCCGGGCGGGCGACTCGGGCACGGTCGTCACGATGGTGACGCCCACCGAGCGCCGCGACGTCGACCGGCTCACCCGCCTCGCGGGGGTCCGGGCCCACAACACCGAGGTGTTGCCGGGCGACGCGGATCTGGTGCGGATCACGGGAGCCCGGCAGCCGTCGGGCGTGCCGATCGTGGAGCCGCCCAAGCCTGCGCAGAACCCGCGCGGCAGCGGGCGCCGCTCCCGCGGCGCAGGGCAGGGCCGCGGCGGTCCCAGCCGTCGTCCCGGCGGGTCCCGGCGGCGCGACACCGCCGCCTGAGTATCCACCGGAGGGCCCGGCTCGCTGCGCGCGGGCCGGGCCCTTCGGCGTGCGCGGGTCGGCACACCGCGGCACGCGAGTCGGGGCCTGAAGGTGCGCGAGTCGGGGCCTGAAGGTGCGCGAGTCGGGCGCTGGACGCGATCGAGGGCGCTTCTGCAGAACCCCGGGTAGCCCGACTCGCGCACGCGTACGGCCCGACTCGCGCGCCCGTACGGCCCGACTCGCGCACGCGTACGCCCCGACTTGCGCGGCGGGGACGGGCGACTCGCGGAACGCGGCGGCCGGGGTCAGGTCAGGCCGAGGACCGACAGCGCCAGCCGTGCGGCCGCGCCGCCCGCCTCCTCCGCGACCGCGAGGGCCGCGGGCACGTCGAGGTCGTCGAGCAGCGCCGCCATGACGGCGCCGGCCGCCGCCGAGCCGTCGTCCCGCGCGCCCCGCGCCGCCGCCGAATACAGCCGCTCCAGCCGGGCGCCGGCCGCCGCGGGCGCATCGGGCGTGTAGTCCCACTCCTGGGCCCACAGGCGGTCCACCAGCAGCAGGCGCAGCGCCGCTGCCGGATGGTCGGCGGCGAGGTCGGACACCAGCACGAGGTTCCCCGTGGACTTGGCCATCTTGACCCCGCCCACCCGCACCGTGCCGACGTGCATCCAGGCGCGGGCGAACGGCCGGACGCCGGTCAGCGCCTCGGCCATGGCGGACTCGTAGGCGTGGTGCGGGAACCGCAGGTCGGCGCCCCCGGCGTGCAGGTCGAGCGCGGGGCCGAGGGTGGTCAGTGCCATCGCGGCGCACTCGGCGTGCCACCCGGGGCGGCCCTCGCCCCACGGGCTCGGCCAGGCCGCCTCACCCGGCTGCGCCTCCCGCCAGAGCGGCACGTCCGCCGGGTGCTCGGCGGCGTCGTGCCCGAAGTACTGCCCGAACTCGGACGCGAGGGCGCCCGCGGTGTGGAGGTCGAGCCCGGCCCGCGCGGGAACGTCCGCCCCGCGGAACCAGACGGTGCCGCCACGGCGGTAGGCGGCCCCCACCTCGAGCAGCGCCGCTGCCAGCGTGACGACCTGCGGCACGTGGGTGTGCGCGCGCGGCTCGTGCGCCGGCCGCCGCACCCCGAGTGCGCCCATGTCCTGGTCGAAGCGGAACTGCTGGACGGCGGCGAAGCTGTCGGGCCGGGCGCCGATCCGGGCCGCGGCCGCGTCCAGGACGTCGTCGACGTCCGTGACGTTGCGGCACACCTCGACCTCGACCCCGAGGTGGCGCAGGACGCGCGCGGCGACGTCGGCCCACACGAACGTGGCCGCGTGCCCGAGGTGGGTGGTGTCGTAGGGCGTGATGCCGCAGACGTACATTCGGGCGCGGCCGACCACCGGGAGCGGGCGGCCCGCGATCCGCATCACGTCAGTGGCGGCGCGCCGCGCGGCGCAGCTGCAGGATCCGCAACCCGCCGGGGATCGCGACGAGGAGCAGCCCGGCGATCGCGGCGAACAACAGCGCCACGCCGGTGGGCAGGGTGCCGGACAGGCCGAGGAAGTTGATCTGCACCGGCACGTTGTTCTGCAGGATGAAGATCAGCAGGAACAGCAGGACCAGCGCGGACAGGATGAGGGAGGTCCACAGGCCGCCCGTGCGGCTGCGGCCCACGGGGGTCGGCCGGGTGTGCTCGTCGTGGGTGGGCGCGCCCGGCGTCGGCACCGTGGGCCCCTCGGGGACCGGCCCGTCCGCCGGTCGCAGCGTCGGCTTCGTCGCCGGGTCGGCGTGCGGGTCCGCCGGACCGACCCGGCCGTGCGCGGGAACGTCCCGGTCGACCGGCCGTGCGGTGGCCCGCGTCGGGTCCTCCGTCATCTGCCTGCTCCCTCCCATCGGCACTCCGCTCGCGTGCGGCCTGCCCGTCCGCGAAGTATCCCGCAACCCGCCGTGCTGAACAGGACACGGCGCGTCAGGTACCGATCACGGTAGGGGGAGGTGGATCAGCGCCGTTCACGGCGCATCGGCACGTGCGCCACCCCGTCCCAGTCGTAGACGGGGCCGCTCGGGGCGAAGCCGAACCCGCGGTAGAAGTCGGCGAGGTGCTCCTGCGCGTCCAGCACGCACTCGGCGTCGCCGACCTCGGCCAGCGCCGCCTCCATCAACCGCTTGCCCAGCCCGCGGCCGCGCGCCGACCGCGCGGTGCACAGGCGCCCGATGCGGTACTCGCCGCCCCGCTCCTCGAGCAGCCGCAGGCACCCGAGCACCGGCTCGGGGTGCCCGTCGCCACCCAGCCAGTAGTGCCGGGTGCGCTCATCCAGGTCACGCCCGTCGAGCTCGGCGTACGGGCACGCCTGCTCGACGACGAAGACGTCGACCCGCAGCCGGAGGATCTCGTACAGGGTGCCGGTGCCGAGGTCGGCCGCCCAGGAACGGTGCACGGTGGCAGGCATCGCCTCGCTCGTCATCCCGCTTGCCTACCAGACGGGGTGAGGCGCGCCGACGCCGGCCGTGCGACTGGCCGTGCGACGCTGCCCCCGTTCTCGGCGACGGGCACCTGCGGCGGGTCGGGCCGCGTCCCGCGGACCATGAACGCGGTCTTCGCGCCCAGATGGCCCTGGCCACTTCACGTCACCTCGATGCCGAACATCTTCGCGCCGCGCTGGGTGTCCATGTACTCGCGGACCCTGCGGATCCGGCCGTCCTGCACCTCGAACACGAAGCAATAGTCGTTGTCGTAGAACCGGCCGTTGGCGAGCGTGGCGCACATCCGCTCCTCGACGACGACCGTGTCGCCCTCGGCGATGACCGCCCGGAACCCAACAGTCACGTCGGCGGCGAACACGGCGGGGAACTCCACGGCCAGGAACCGGACGATCCTCTCCCGGCCGATCAGATGGTGCATTCCGTCGAGGGCGCGCGCGGTCGCATTGTCGGGTGGCGCGAGCCATTCCGCGTCAGCGGTGAAGACATCAGCGATTCTGGCCGGATCCCGGCTCCCGAACGCCTTCCACGCTTGCAGGACCACGTCCTTGCTGGTGCTCGTCTGCTTGTCCACCCGAAGACCGTGACACGTGGAAACACGCGGATCGCGCCATATCCGGACGAGCCGCGCGACTGTCCGGATCTGTCTGGTCCACGGGTCGCCTCGAACCCCAGAATGCTCACGTGGCGGCGATCCACGGTGTAGTCACCACCGGCATCTACTGCGTCCCGTCGTGCGCCGGACGCCCACGGCGCGAGAACGTGCGGCCGTTCGAGTCTGCGGCAGGCGCTGAAGCCGCCGGCTTTCGGGCCTGTCACCGATGCCGGCCGTATCGCGCGGAACCGCCGGCAGGCGCAGCGTCCGCCCTGGTGTGTCGTGCCGTCGAACTCGTCGCGGCCGGCGCACTGGACGAGGGCGGGGAAGCCGCGCTGGCCGCACGTCTCGGCGTCTCGGCTCGCCACCTGCGCCGCATGTTCGTCGATCAGATCGGCGCCTCACCCGATCAGCTCGCCCGCTCGCGGCGGGCGCACTTCGCCCGACGCCTGCTCGACGACACCGACCTGGCGGTCTCGCACGTCGCCTTCGCTGCCGGGTTCGGGAGCCTGCGCCAGTTCAACCGGCAGATGGCCTTCACGTTCCGCGCCACGCCGCGAGAGTTGCGGCGACGGCGGCGGCGTGCTGACCGGCTCGTCGCCGACGGCGGCCTCGCTTTGCGAGTGCCCCTGGCCGAACCGGTGGACTTCGATCGGCTTCTGCGGCGCCTCGCTGAGACCGCGGTCCCGGGGTTGGAGGCGCTCTGCGCGACCCGCTATCGCAGGATGGTGACCCTCGGCCCGGACCCGGGCGTGATCGAGATCGGCGAGGGAGGGCGGGATCACGTGCTGCTCATCGCGCACCTACCCCGACTGGAGGGGTTGATCCACGTCGTGGACCAGGTGCGTCGATTGGTGGGCGGCCGGTCCGGGTACGACCCGTACGAGGACGCCGTCCGCGCGATCATCGCCCGCAGCGTCGGCCCATCGGCTGTGTCGCTCCACCTGAGCCGGGTCGTGAGGCAGTACGGCACGCCAGTGGCCGGACTGCAGCCGTTCGGGCTGAGCCACACCTTTCCCCTGCCGGCGATCCTCGCGCGCGCCGACCTCCTTGCAGCCGGTCTGGACCCAACCCTCGCCCAGGCACTCCAGGACCACGCAGCTCACTCGGAAGGCCAGGCAACGGCGCCGTCGCCGACCAGATGACCACCTGCCGTTGCCGTACCAGGTCCAATCTCGGCAGGGCTCAGCAGGACGTCGAGAACCTGTCGACCGCCGCAGACCATCGGTGAGGAGGACGAGCAACGTCGACCATCGGTGCTTCTCCGTGGCGTCCACCAACACGTTCGGCCATGAGCCCGGACGCCGGCGGTCGCCCCTGATCACGGCAGACGGCCTAGTCTCAGGGGGTGCGCCACCACGATCTGGTCGTCATCGGTACCGGCTCCGGTAACTCGATCATCGACAGCCGCTTCGACCACCTCGACGTGGCCATCGTCGAACACGGGGTGTTCGGCGGCACCTGCCTGAACGTCGGCTGTATCCCCACCAAGATGTACGTCTACCCCGCCGACCTCGCCGAGGGCATCCGCCACGCCGGCCGGTACGGCATCGACGCGTCCGTCGACAAGGTGCGCTGGAGCGACATCCGCGACCGCGTCTTCGGCCGGATCGACCCGATCTCCTCCGGTGGGCGCGAGTACCGGGTGACCCGCTCCCCCAACGTCACCGTCTACGAGGGGCACGGCCGTTTCACCGGGCACAAGGAGCTCGCGGTCGAGCGCAGCGACGGCTCCGGCACCGACGCGTTCACCGCGGAGCGGGTCGTGATCGCCGCCGGCAGCCGCCCTGTCGTCCCGGAGCCGGTCGCCGCCTCGGGAGTCCCGTTCCACACCTCCGACACCGTGATGCGGATCGACTCCCTGCCCGAGCACGTCGTCATCGTCGGCAGCGGCTACATCGGTGCGGAGTTCGCGCACGTGTTCTCCGCGCTGGGCGCCCAGGTGTCGATCATCGGGCGGAGCAGCCTCCTGCGGACCCAGGACGAGACGGTCTGCGAGCGGTTCAGCGCCGTCGCGCACGAGCGGTGGGACGTCCACCTCGGCCACGAGGTCGCACGGGTGAGCGGCGACGCGCGCGAGGTGGCCGTCGAGCTGACGGACGGCACCACGGTGGGCGGCGACCTGCTGCTCGTCGCCACGGGCCGGGTGCCGGGCGGCGACCGGCTCGACCTGCACCGCACGGGTGTGCCCACCCACGCCGACGGGCGTGTGGTGGTGGACGACCAGCAGCGCACACCCGTCGACGGGATCTTCGCCCTCGGCGACGTCAGCTCGCCGTTCCAGCTCAAGCACGTGGCGAACCACGAGTCGAAGGTCGTGGCCCACAACCTCCTGCACCCCGACACCCCGCGGCGAACCGACCACCGGTTCGTGCCCGCCGCCGTGTTCACGGACCCGCAGATCGCTGCGGTAGGCCTGACCGAGGCCGAGTGCCGCGCCGCCGGCCTGGACTACACCGCGAAGGTGCAGGCCTACGGCGACGTCGCGTACGGCTGGGCGATGGAGGACGTCACCGGCTTCTGCAAGGTGCTCGCCGAGCGCGGCACCGGCCGGATCCTCGGCGCCCACGTGATGGGACCGCAGGCCTCCACGGTGATCCAGCCGCTGATCCAGGCGATGTCGTTCGGGCTCGGCGCGCACGAGATGGCGGCCGGGCAGTACTGGATCCACCCGGCGCTGCCGGAGGTCGTCGAGAACGCGCTGCTGGGCCTCGATCTGTAGGCCGGCCTGTCGGGGGTACCACCCCGAGTGTGGTGTCGTCGGGCACCGATCGCCTGGTAGACACCACAGGAGTAAGGCGACCCTTTCCTCGAGTCCGGAGTGCGTGTCCATGACCGTTGCCGACAGCCCGGCCCGCCCGGCCGGCCCGCCCGCGGGCAAGCCGATCCTCGACGGCAGGCGCGGGCTCGCGCCACACATCGCCGTCTACGTGTTCGTGATCGTCCCGCTGCTGGCCCTGCTGGCCGCCGTCCCGTTCGCCTGGGGGTGGGGGCTGGGCTGGACCGACGTCGTGCTGGCGCTGGTGTTCTACGTGATCAGCGGGCTGGGCGTCACCGTCGGCTACCACCGCTACTTCACGCACGGCTCGTTCAAGGCGAAGCGGCCGCTGCGCGTGGCGCTGGCGCTGGCAGGCAGCCTCGCCATGCAGGGCTCGGTGATCAAGTGGGTGGCTGACCACCGCCGCCACCACGCGTTCTCCGACAAGGAGGGCGATCCGCACTCGCCGTGGCTGTTCGGCACCGGCCCCACGGCACTCGCCAAGGGGTTCTGGCACTCCCACATGGGATGGCTGTTCGACCGCGACCAGACCAACGAGGAGCGCTTCACCCCCGACCTGCTGCGCGACCGCGACATCGTCACGGTCGACAAGCTGTTCGTCCTGTTGTCGGTGCTCACGCTGCTGCTGCCCGCGGCCCTCGGCGGACTGATCACCTGGTCGTGGTGGGGCGCGGTCACCGCGTTGTTCTGGGCAGGCCTCGTGCGGGTGGCATTGCTGCACCACGTCACCTGGTCGATCAACTCGATCTGCCACATGATCGGCGACCAGCCGTTCGCCGCCCGCGACCACTCCCGCAACGTCTGGCCCCTGGCCGTGCTGTCGTTCGGGGAGTCCTGGCACAACCTCCACCACGCCGACCCCACCTGCGCCCGCCACGGCGTGCAACGCGGGCAGGTCGACATCTCGGCCAGGGTGATCTGGGCCTTCGAGAAGCTCGGCTGGGCCCACGCCGTGCGGTGGCCGACGCAGCGGCGGCTGGAGAAGTTGGCGCGGGCAGCCTGACCGTTCGCGCGGCCCCGGGTCAGGGCTGTCACCGGGGGACGCACGAACGCTGACCGCGGACCTGCCGAGCCGGCTGCATGATCGCCGTTTCGGGACCCGGGGACCGCGCCCACCGCCGCGCCCGCGCCCGGACCGCCGATCACCGCGCCGGCGCCGGGATGGTTCAGCTCGCCGGGCGCTCCTCCCCGACGGCGGGAAGCCCGTCGGACGCCTCCGCCGGCCGGCGAG
>NZ_JAHKRK010000232.1 GCF_019396355.1 Pseudonocardia nigra | reverse complement strand
AGGGCCACCGCGCGGTCGCCACCCGCTACGACAAGCGCGACTACATGTTCCGCGGAACCATCGACGTCGCCTCGATCAGGATCTGGCTCCGCGACCCCGTCCCATGATCCAAGGGACACGCTCTAGTACCAAGCCGTTCGTTAGGCCGATGGCTGCTGCGTCAAGATCGGCTGTATGTCGATGGTGATTGTCGCGGGACGGCTGGGGCCGCGATGTCGGCCCTTGGCGGTGCTGGCCACGTACTTGGAGATCGCACGTTTGACCACGCGCGGGTTGGTACTGACCCGGCGTGCGGGCAGCAGCTGGTCGAGCACACGGCGGCCGATCACGCCGACGAGGTCGATCATGGTGTCGGCGATGACACCGGCCGCGGCAACGAGCTGATCACGCGCGGCGTGCAGGGCGACGGTGAAACTCCCGCGGTCGGGATCGACACCGGTCCGGTCCAGCGTCGCGTCACTGATCGCGATGCGCAGCGCCTGGTGGGTGATCAGCAGGGCGTAGATCTCCTGCGTAACCCCGGTCGGGGTGCGTGAGCGCAGGACCCGCCCACCCAGGCTGGCGGCCTTGATCTCGGCGAAAGCGGTCTCGATCTCCCACCGTTGGTGGTAGAGCTCGACGATCTCGACCGCGGGCACGCCCGCGTCGAGCACGGTCGTGATCAGCCGGTAGGTCTCCGCCCGGCGGCCGTCGCTGCTGGTGATCGTGACCTGGGCGGTGATCACCCGGACCTCCCCTCGGGGATGACCGTGTCCAACCGCGCGCTGATCATGCTCGCCGACCTGCTCCGCGAGCGACGCGCCACGCTCGGGACCCGGTGGCGGCGGCTCAACGCCGGCCGGCAAGCCCTGCTGGTCGTGGCCTACCTGCGCAAGGGCGAGACCTACGCCGACCTGGCCGGCGGGTTCGCAATCGGCACCACGACGGTCTACCGCTACGTGCGCGAGGCGCTCGACCTGCTCGCCGCACAGGCGCCCACACTCGAGCAGGCGCTCCAGGTCGCCCGAGGCAAGGCCTACGTGATCATCGACGGCACGCTGCTGCGGATCGACCGGGTCGGCATGACCGGCGGCCAGGACCGACCCTACTACTCAGGCAAACACAAGTGTCACGGCGTGAACGTGCAGGTGATCGCCGATCCGGCGGGCCGGCTGATCTGGGCCTCACCAGCGCTGCCCGGGGCCCGGCACGACATGGGCGCCGCCCGCGCCCACGGCATCATCGACGCGATCAACGGCGCCGGGGTGCGCGCGGTGGCCGACACCGCCTACCAGGGCGGCGGCCCGGCGATCCGCGTTCCGTACCGGCGCCGCCGACTGGATCCCGACACCCACCGCTACCGGCCGCTGCCGCCCAATCAGCGCGAGGTGAACACCGCCCACGCCCGCCAGCGCGGGCCCGGTGAGCGCGCCAACTCCAAGCTCAAGAACTGGAAGATCCTCCGCAAGATCCGCGCCAGCCCCAGCCGGGCAACGACCCTCGCCAAGGCCGTCCAGACGCTGATCATCGCTGCCTGACCGCAGGTTGGAAAAGGCTCATTGCTACCGGGCCGCCCTCCGGGCGCTCCTTGGCCCCGCCGCCTACTTCGACACGCCCACAAGCACGCGGAGGACCGACAAGAAAAGATCAACTACACCAACAATGGGGGTTGACCCGGGGTTTACCTGCCCCGCTCCTTCAGGGACGACCTGCGATGACGCTGCGGCCCGCGCTCAGAACAGCCCGCAGCTGCGGAACCCGGATCGGAGCGGTCTTCCTATTGACCCGCCACCCCTGGCGCATCTAACGTTCCGCATTCCGGATGAAAGATTCCATTACGCGGCTCCTGGCGACGCCGCCCGGTGGCTTGATCGTCAGGGTGTGTGATCGTCCGCAGCTGGTCAGGCCGAAGCATCTTCCCGCCCGTACGACCTACCGGGCTTCGGCACCGGCCGCTGAGACGCTCGCCGAGGGCCATCGAGGCCAGGTTGGAGGGACGATGGGCGCGGAGTCGCTCAACGGAGACGAATCTGCGGGCGTCGACGTGATCGTCGAGGCTGAAGATGCCGTCGCAAGCGACGTGACAGCCCAGTGGGCCATCGACCGACTGGCGGACGTGCTGATCGGGACGGGCCTGCGGCTGGGAGCGCCGGCTCAGGCGACCGGCGATGTACTGCGGATCGGGGTGGCGCTGACTCAAGGCCCCGGAGCCGAGCACCTGCCATGGGACGGCATGCGCGTGCCCGATGTCAGTGAGTCGTTCGCGATCCTGCGGACCACAGACGGGCTGAGCGTGGTGGGGTCGGACCCCCGTGGCCTCGCGTACGGCCTCCTCGAGCTGGCCGATGTCGCCGGCCTGTCCGAAGATTCTCTCGCCGCTCTTCGGTCGGTACGGCCGACCAGCCAGCGCCCGGCCACGCCTGTGCGCAGCATCTCCCGGCTGTTTGTCAGCGATGTCGAGGACAAGTCGTGGTTCGACGACCGAACGTTCTGGGACGAGTACCTGACCGAGCTGGCCACTCACCGTATTAACCGGCTCCAGCTCGGCCTGGGCATGCAGTACAACTACTCGCACGACCCCGACGTGCGGGACAACTATTTCTGCTTCGCCTATCCGTTCCTGCTCGACGTACCCGGTTACGAGGTGCGAGCGGAGAACGTCTCCGACTCCGAGCGTGATCGCAATCTTGAGACACTGCGGTTCATCAGCGACGAGGCGAAGCGACGAGGAATTCATTTCCAGCTCGGGCTGTGGAACCACGCATACGAGATGCTCGACAGCCCCGACCCAGCGTACCCGATCACCGGCCTCACGCCGGAGCGGCACGCCGAGTACTGCGCGGCCGCACTGGCAGCGCTGCTCCGCTGCTGCCCGTCGATCGACGGGCTCACCCTGCGCGTGCACTACGAGGGAGGTGTGCCCGAGCCGGGGCACGAGTTCTGGCGGACCGTGATGGCTGCGGTCACGACCGTGGACCGCCCTATCGAGCTCGACATGCACGCCAAGGGTGTCGACCAGGGGTTGATCGACGTCGCGCGCGAAACAGGCTCGCCTGTGGTGGTTTCCGCCAAGTACTGGGCAGAGCACCAGGGGCTTCCGTACCACCAAGCCTCGGTCCGGGAGAAGGAAAAGGCGACGGCGACGCCGGGGACCGGATTGCGGGCTCTCACCGCACACCAGCGGCGGTTCACCCGGTACGGGTACGGCGACTTTCTCCGGGAGGACCGCGGCTTCGACGTCATCTTCCGCTTTTGGCCCGGGACCCAGCGCCTGCTGCTCTGGGGTGATCCGGTGTTCGCCGCGGGCTACGGTCGCCTCGGGACGATCGGCGGAGCGCTCGGTGTCGAGCTGTGCGAGCCGTTGTCCTTCAAGGGCCGCAAGGCATCAGGCGTGCCGGACGGGCGGGACCCCTATGTCGATCCCGCTCTACGGCTCGGCCGGGACGACTGGAAGAAGTACCTGTACACCTATCGTCTCTGGGGACGGCTCCTGTACGACCCCGACGCGAGCCCGTCCTCCTGGCGAAGGTACCTGGTCAGTGAGTTCGGCGCGTCCGCTGAGCACGTAGAACACGCGTTGGGATTCGCCAGCCGGGTACTCCCGCTCATCACGACGGTGCATGGCCTGGGTGCGTCCAACAATGGCTATTGGCCCGAGATGTACGTCAACATGCCCATTGCGAACGGTGCCCGCTCCGACCACTATGAATTTGATACCGTGGAGCCAACCACGTTCGGCGGGATCAGCTCTTTCGACCCGATGCTCTTCGAGCGCATCAACGACTATGCCGACAACCTTCTGGCAGGCCGATGTACCGGCAGGTACACCCCCGATGAGACCGCGGGATGGCTCGAGCACCTTGCCGAGCAGGCAGAGGAGCACCTCCAGAAGGCGAACGCGCAAAGCCCGGACACGAAGGCGCCCGGCTTCCGGCGAATGGCGATCGATGTCGCATCCCAGGCAGGGCTCGCCAGGTTCTTCGCTGGCAAGAACCGCGCCGGACTGTCATACGCCTTATACGAACGGACACAGGATCCACACCATCTCGCCCAGGCAGTGCAGCACTACCAGACCGCTCGGGATGCGTTCGCCGCTGTCGCCCGGATCACGACGGGGATCTACCACCCCGATGTGACCTTCGGCAACCGACTGTCCGAGCACGGGCACTGGGCCGACCGGCTTCCTGCGATCGATCAGGACCTCACCGCGCTGAAGAGCGAGTACGAGAATGCCGCCCGCGAGGGCGTCCAGCCGAAAACCGCCATCCCTACCATTACCCCCGACACCAGGCCTCGGTTGAGTCACGATCCGGCCACATCGTTTTTCCCGGGCGAGGATCTTCCAGTCGAGGTCGAGGTCGACGGATCCCTGCGGGGACACATCGTCCTGTACTACCGCCATTTGAACCAGGGCGAGGAGTACCGCACCATCGACATGAGCCCAACCGATGGGCGGTACCGCACGATCATCCCCGGCAGCTACACCGACTCGAGCTATCCCCTCGCCTACTTCTTCACCGTGCATCACGAGTCGGGCGACGCCTGGCTGCATCCTGGGCTTGACGAGACGCTGGCGAACCAGCCGTACCACATCATCCGCCAGCAGCGGTGATCACCGGTGTGCGCGCTTACCGCCTCGATCCAGAACAACTTCCAGGCCGACCGCCGAGGAGATGCCGATGCCTACATCCACCCGTACTCCGGGACGCATGGAGATCGCACCATGAACAGATTCAGCACGAAGAGAACAGCCCGCGGACTGTCCGCAGGGGCGGCCGTGCTGTTGCTCGTCGCGGCGTGTGGCGGCGACGCAGACCAGACGGAAGAGGGGGGCGCCGCTGGGCCCGTGACCATCACCCTGCAGGAATGGATCGCCATCCCCGATACCCCACTGGGCGAGGTCATCAAAAAATTCGAGCAGCAGAACCCGGATATCAACGTCGAGCTGGCGCCACAGATTCCGTTCGGCGAAGAGTACGACACCCGAATGCAGACCCAGCTGGGCGCGGGCACCGCTCCGACGATCTTCCGCATGAACGACGACTTCCTCGGCAGCTTCTCGCAGGAAGGCGTGCTCAAGGATCTGAGCGAGTATACCGAGGGACTGGACAAGTCGCAGTACGTGGAGGCGCTGTACGACTTCGGCACGCAGGAGGACGGGACCTACACGGCGTGGACGGTGGGCGTCCAACCACGGGTGATCTTCTACAACAAGGACATGTTCGCGGAGGCCGGCGTCGACCTGCCTCCCACCGAGTACACCGACGAGGGATGGAGGTGGGAGGACTTCCTGGCCACGGCCGAGGCGCTCACCGTTCCCGGTCAGCGGTGGGGCGCGACGGTCTACCAGGACACGGGCTACGAGCAGACGTGGTCGATCAACAACGGCTCGGAGACCGGAATCTTCAGCGAGGACGGAACCGAGTTCACACTGTCGGAACCCGAGGCGGCGGAGGGACTGCAGTGGGTGGTCGACATGACGTGCGAACACCGGGTGCAGCCGCCGTGGTCGGAGCTGCAGCAGGACGACGCGGAGATCTCGTTGTTCGCCTCCGGACGGGTCGCGATGGTGGAGGCGGCCTTCAGCAACAACGCCCAGCTCCAGAACGTCGTGACCGACTTCGAGTACGACATCGCGCCGATACCCGGCAACGTCGCGCAGGTGAACGAGGGCAGCCTCTACCTGTACGTAATCCCCGAGAGCACTCCTCAGGCGGAGGCCGACGCCGCGTGGAAACTCTTGGAGTACATGGGTGGCGAGGAGGCGGCCACGATCTTCGCCGAGGGCGGCTTCTTCGTCCCGCTCAACCGCACCGCGGCCAAGGCGATCCAGCCGGAGCCGGGTGTCTCGCCGCAGAACATGGCCCTTCTCTCCGAGGCAGCCGAGCACTCGATCTCGCCCAACTTCCCGCCCGAGAACGCGTCCCTGGCCCGCCAGCTCTACCGGCCGCAGCTGGATGCGGCCTACAACTGCGAGCAGTCCGTCCAGGAGGTCCTCTCACGCGTCAAAGACCAGGTGGACAACGCTCTCGCCCAGGGATAGCCGACCGCGGCGGGTCCGCGAGCCGCTGCTCCCGGACCCGCCGCCTGTCCCGGACGGGATCCGCCGACGAGCGGTCGCCCTGAAGGAGACGCCGAGGCAGGAGGTACGGCAGTTGTCAGTCAAGGTGACCAACGGCCTTCCCGCCGGTGCTTCCGCTGCGGACGCCCAGCCGGGCCGACCCAGGCGTCATCGGCGCCAGGCGCTCGAAGGCTGGCTCTTCATCGCGCCGGTCGTGCTGGGCATCCTCGTGTTCCAGTTCCTACCCGTCATGGTCAGCGTCTACGCGTCGTTCACGGACTGGAGCGGTCTGAGCGAGCCCGAGTTCATCGGTCTCGACAACTACCGACGCATGCCCGATGACCCGCTCCTGCTGGAGACGATCGCCAACACCTTCTACTTCTCGGCGGGGTTCATTCCGCTGTCGATCGGACTCGGCCTGGGGCTGGCACTGCTGTGTACCGGAAGGATCCGCGGGATAGCCTTCTTCCGCACGGCCTTCTTCGTCCCCTACGTCGTGAACATCGTCGCCGTGAGCCTCATCTGGTTCTGGTTCTACTCCCCGTCACAAGGCGTCATCAACGGATTGCTCTCCTTGGTGGGAGTGGACGGCCCGGCTTGGCTCGCCGACTCGAGCTGGGCCATGCCCGCGGTCATCATCACCAGCGTGTGGCAGGGCGTCGGCTACCCGATGATCATATTGCTGGGTGGGCTGCAGGGAATCCCCACGTCACTCACCGAAGCGGCGACCATCGACGGCGCCTCGGCATTTCGACGGCTCCGCAGCGTCACGCTGCCGCTGCTCACCCCCCACCTGTTCTTCCTGTTGATCACGCAGTTCATCAGTTCTTTCCAGATCTTCGGCATCATCTTTGTGATGACCAGCGGCGGGCCGGCGAACGCGACCACCGTCTACATCTACTACCTGTACCAGAACGCCTTCGCCTACGGCCGAATGGGATACGCGTCGGCCCTGGCGATGGTGCTGTTCCTGTTCATCGGTCTGATCACGGCCGTGCAGTGGCGGCTGCAACGCCGCTGGGTGTTCTACGGCTAGCCAGGGCGCGACGGGGAGAGACCAGGAGGACGAGACGATGACAACCAGCGTGGACAGCGAGTTCCGGTCGTGAGGCCCGGAAAGGGCCTCTCGCCGGCCGCCCAGGTGCGTCGGGCCACCGGCCGAGGGCTGTACTACGCGGCGATGGTCGCACTCGCCCTACTCTTCCTGCTTCCGCTGATCTGGATGCTGAGTACCTCGCTGAAGACGGAGGCGCAGACGCTCTCGATCCCACCGACGTTCATCCCCACGGACCCGCAGTGGAACAACTACGTCGAGGTGTTCCGGATCGTCCCGACGTTCCTGTACAACAGCGTGAAGCTCGCCGTACTCAACGTCGTCGGCCTGCTGTTCTTCTGCTCACTGGCCGGCTACGCGTTCGGTCGGCTCAACTTCCCAGGACGTGACGCGGCGTTCCTGGTACTGCTGGCCACCGCGATCCTCCCCAGCATCGTCTACCTGCTGCCGCAGTACATACTCTTCCTGAACCTGGGCTGGATCGACACGCACTACCCACTGTGGGTGCCGCGGATCCTCACTCCCGTGATCGGCACCTTCCTGCTGCGCCAGTCCTTCAAGACGATCCCGAACGAGCTCGAGGACGCCGCCAAGATCGACGGCGCCTCGACGTTCCGGATCTACTGGCAGGTGATGCTGCCGCAGGTCAAGCCGGCGATGGCGGCGGTCGGCATCCTGACCTTCCTGGAGTCGTGGAACGACCTCTTCGGGCCGCTGATCTTCCTCAACTCACGGGACCTGCAGACGCTGCCTGTCGCCCTTGCCCTGTTCCAGGGTGAGTTCCTGACCCGGGTGGACCTGCTCATGGCCGGGGCGACGATCAGCGTCGTGCCGGTCCTGGTCCTCTTCTTCGCCGCGCAGCGGTACTTCATCCAGGGGATCAGCATGGAAGGACTCAAGGGATGAGCCGGACGGGGCGGGTGCGGGCATTACGCGGTGCGAACGTCGGCGGCGCTCGGTGACCGCGCTCGCTCCGGACACGGGACGTCGGCGGGTGGGCGCCCTCCTGGCCCGTGTCGCGGCCCTGGTCCTCCTGCACGGCGCCTGGGTGTTGTGCGCCGTTCCGGTGGTGACCTGGCTGACCGCGAGTACCGCGATGGCCCACAGCCTGAACCGGTGGGTCATGTATGGCGACGACCGGTTCCTGCACAACTTCGGCTCACAGTGGCGTCGGCACTGGCGCCGGACACTGCCGGTCGGCGCCATCTCGGCACTCGTCCTCGTGCTGCTGCTGGCGAACCTGCTGTTCCTCATGTCCCGGGACTCGGCGCCTGCCGTGCTCCTGCTGATGGGCACGATCGGGCTGATGCTGGTGTGGGCCATGCTGAACATCTCGTTGGTGCCGGTGCTCGCCCTCTTTCCCCGACTGGCGATCAGGAGCTGCTTGCGGGAGACGTTCGTGATGACGTTCCGGCACCCGTTCTCCACGATCGCCACGGTGCTCGGCTGCATCATCGCCGCGGCCGTCCTGTTCCAGGTGTCCGCGGCCATGCTGATCTTCAGCGCCGGTATCACCGGATATCTCGGGTTGCGGCTCTGCCATCGCAACCTGAGCTCCGCGGAGCCGATGAGAGACCCCGCGGCCACGGAGTTGGGCTAGCGACGCTCGATCGACCGACGCCCGTCGGGCCGGTCAACGAAAGGTAGGAATTCGTGTCTGATCGCTCCGCCGGAAATGTCGACGAGAGGCCCTGGTACCGGCGCACGTACCGGTGGGGTCAGACCAACCTCACCGAGCTGGACCCGGCCCGCTACGACGGCGAGTGGTGGCGGGAGCACTGGCGCCGGACCCGTGTCCAGGGGTTGATCGTCAACGCCGGTGGGATCGTCGCCTACTACCCGAGCCGCTTCCCGTTGCACCATCGGGCGGTGCACCTCGGGGACCGGGATCTGTACGGCGAGATCGTCGCCACCGCCCGCGAGGAGGGACTGGTCGTCCTTGCCCGAATGGACTCCAACCGCGCCGATGAGCGCTTCTACCTCGAGCACCCGGACTGGTTCACCGTCGACTCCGCGGGCCGTCCGTACCGCTCGGGTGACCTGTACATCTCCTGTGTCAACAGCCCGTACTACGAGGAGTACCTGCCGGGCGTGTTGCGCGAGATCATCGACCGCAGCTCCCCCGAGGGTTTCGCCGACAACAGCTGGAGCGGCCTCGAACGGTCGCGCATCTGCTATTGCGGGAACTGTGCCTCGAAATTCGCGGCAGCCACCGGGTTCGACCTGCCACGCTCCCACGACTGGGACACCGACGCCTACCGGCGCTGGATCGCCTGGAACTACGCCCGCCGTATCGAGATCTGGGAGCTGAACAACCGCACCACCAAGGAGGCGGGCGGCCCCCACTGCCTGTGGCTCGGGATGAACGCCGGAAGCATCGAGACGCAGAGCGAGCGCTTCCGCGACTTCCGGGCCATCTGTCAGCGCGCCGAGATCCTGATGCTGGACTCGCAGTGGCGCAAGGACGCCACCGGCTTCCAGAGCAACGGCGACATGGGGAAGCTCATCCACGGACTCCTCGGGTGGGAGAAGCTGGTCCCGGAGAGCATGGCGATGTACGACGCCGGGCTGCCGACGTTCCGGCTCGGGAGCAAGCCGGAGCCCGAGGCGCGGATGTGGGCCGTTGACGGGTTCGCCGGTGGCATCCTCCCCTGGTGGCACCACATCGGGGCCGACCATGACGACCGCCGCCAGTACCGGACCGCGGCCCCGTTGTTCGCGTGGCACGAGGCCAACGAGCAGTACCTCGTCGACCGCGAGCCGGTTGCGAGTGTCGGCGTGGTGTGGAGCCAGGAGAACACCGACTTCTACGGCCGGGACACCCCCGAGGAGCGAACGGCGCTGCCCTACCGCGGCGTCATCAACGCCCTCATCCGGGCGCGGGTCCCGTACGTGCCGGTTCACGCCGACGCGATCGACCAAGCCGGGGCGGGTCTGACCGCCCTCGTCCTGCCCAACGTCGCCGCGATGTCGGATGCGCAGTGCGCGCAGGTGCGCCGTTTCGTCGAGCGCGGTGGCGGCGTCGTCGCGACCGGCGAGACCAGCCGGTACGACGAGTGGGGGAACCCGCGCGCGGACTTCGGCCTGGCGGACGTCTTCGCGGCGCACGCCACCGCGGCGCATCACGGTTCCTCCGGACCGTCGGACCCGGGTTGGGAGTCCTGGTCCGCCCACACCCACCTCCGGTTGACTCCCTCACGGCGCGGGCGCAACGACGGTCCGCGGATTCCCGGGGAGCCTGAGGTCACCGGTGAGCGGCATGCGGTTCTGGACGGATTCGAAGGCACTGACATCCTTCCATTCGCCGGCCGTTTGGAGTTCGTCAGTACCGATCCCGATGCCCAGACGCTGGCGACATTCGTTTCACCGTTCCCCATCTACCCGCCGGAAACGGCGTGGATGCGCCATCCCGAAAGCGAGGTGGCCGCGCTGGTCCTGCACGAGCCCTCCACGGGCGGCCGGGTGGCCTATCTTCCTGCCGACGTCGACCGCTGCTTCGGACGCGACAACCATCCCGACCATGCCGAGCTTCTGGCCAACCTCGTGCGCTGGGCAGTGCAGGAGCCCCTGCCCTTGTCCGTCGAGGGAGCCGGTCTGCTCGACTGCCAGCTGTACCGGCAGCGCGACAGGCTGGTGCTGCACATGGTCAACCTCACGAGCGCGGGCACCTGGCGATCCCCGATCCATGAGCTGATCCGTGTCGGGCCGTTCCGGGTCCAGCTGCGGCCGGCCGAGGTCGCCGACGCATCCGTACACCTGCTGGTCGCCGGCAGCGACGTCCCCGCGGCCGTAGAGAACGGCGTGGTCACCTTCGAGGTGCCCGCTGTCACCGACCATGAAGTCGCAGTCGTGGCGCTGTGCTAGAAGCCGGACGTGACCAACCCGAAGGAGCAGATCGATGCCGAACGAGCGCGTGAACATCCCGCACGTCCTGGACGACCCACCGCCCTTCCACCAGAAACTGCTGGACTACGGCGAGCGGCCGTACTGGTCGGCCGACGGCAGCCGGATCGCGTTCATCGAGCAGAACTACGGCGACGCCTGCGAGATCGACCTGGCGACCGACAAGGTGCGCAACCTGACCAAAGACCTTGGTGATCACCACTCGTTCTTGCGGGTACTGATCCTGTCGAACGGTGACTACCTGTTGATCGGTCCGGCGAAGTTCAAGGACCGCGACGTCAGCCGGCGGGTGGAGTCCGAACTGTGGGTGCTGGACAAGAACCTGAACCGTCCACCCAAGCCACTGGGACGCAGGATCGCTGAAGGTGCCGGCGTATCCGCCCGGGAGCCGAGGATCACCTACGCGGTGACCGGGCGCAACGACCCCAGCATCGGCGGCCCGGACGTGCACGAGTGCCACGTCACCGACATCGCCTACGGCGACGAGGGTCCGGGGCTCGGGCAGGACAGGGTTTTCTACCGCACCCGCGCGGGAGCCGCGCCCGAGCCGCAGGACTTCCGGCACGACGACACCGAAGTCATCTTCGCCGAGTACTCGCACCGGCGGGTGGCCGGAGTGACACCGGATGCCCGGTGCGTCGTCAAGGGCTATTGGCTCGACAACGGGGAGTTCACGACCTACATCACCGAGTCGATGGTTCACAACGAGCCGGAGGGCATCTTCCCCGACCAAGAACACATCTGCCTCGAATCCTCCTGCGACAACGACTCGGATTATCCGCCCCAGAATCTGTGGAAGCTCAAGCTGGACGGTTCGCAGGAGCGCGTTCGCATGACGTCCATGCCTGCGGACCGCACCTGGAAGGCGACGAACTCCAACGTCAGCCCCGACGGGCGCTGGCTTGCCTTCATGGTGGCCCTGCAGTCCGACGAGTCCGGGTACGGTCGGGGCCTCGGCCTGCTCGACCTTCATGCGTGGGGGCAGAGCCCCGAGTCCCAGCAATGGGAGACGCCCACTTCCCGAGCGCAGGCTCAACACGACCCAATGCCGCGTAGCCTAAGTTGATCAATTCGTTGACCTCCTAGTTCGTGATCGGGCGCGTGGGCGCCGACCGGTTCGACACCGTGCTCGGTTGGTTGGTGCAGGGCCTGTGCGCGGCTGTGGTACCGGCCGGGCGGCGGCGCGCGCTCGCGATGGACGGCAAGACCGTGCGCGGCTCGCGGCACACTGACCGCGGCGGGGTCACCGCGCCGGGCCGGCATCTGCTCGCGGTGATCGACCGTAACCATTCACGTCCCGAGGCCGGGATCTCATGGCGTGTCGCTGCGTGATCTCGCCGCCGCGGTGTGCTGATCATGTGGGGTGTCCCGGTCGGAGCAGCCGTCGCGCGAGGGGCTCGTCGCGCTGGTCGAGCAGCAGGCCCGGCTGATCGCTGAGCAGGCCGCGCGGATCGAGGCGCTACAGGCCGAGGTTGCAGAGCTCAAGCGCCGGTTGGGGCGCACCTCGCGGAACTCCTCGCAGCCGCCCTCGAC
>NZ_JAHKRK010000231.1 GCF_019396355.1 Pseudonocardia nigra | reverse complement strand
AACCAGGCGACTCGCGGGAACCCCGCGAGTCGCCCGTTCTGGACAGGCGAGTCGCCCGTTCTGGACAGGCAAGTCGCCCCTACCGCCCGAGCGCCGAGCGGATGTCCTCCTCGACGTCCGCGGTCGCCACGAACAGGAGCTCGTCGCCGGGCTCGAGCGCGTCGTCCGACTGGGGGACGATCACCCGGCCGCCGCGCAGGATCACCACGAGTGCCGAGTCGGGCGGCAGCTTCAGATCGCGCACGGGCCGCCCGGCGAGCGGGGTGTCGTCGGGGAGGGTGACCTCCACGAGGTTCGCCTGGCCCTGCCGGAACGTCAGCAGCCGGACGAGGTCGCCGACGGCCACGGCCTCCTCGACGAGCGCGGCCAGCAGGCGCGGGGTGGACACCGCCACGTCGACGCCCCAGCTGTCGTTGAACAGCCACTCGTTGCGCGGGTCGTTCACCCGGGCCACGACCCGGGGCACCGCGAACTCGGTCTTGGCGAGAAGGGCCACCACCAGGTTGACCTTGTCGTCGCCGGTGGCGGCGATCACCACGTCGCAGCTCTCCAGGCCCGCCTCCTCGAGCGAGGCGAGCTCGCAGGCGTCGGCGTGCACCCACTCGGCCCGCTCCACCGCCTCCGGTTCGATGTTGGCGAGGTCACGCTCGATGAGCATGACCTGGTGCCCGTTCTCCACCAGCTCGAGGCTGATCGAGCGCCCGACGGCGCCGGCTCCCGCGATCGCGACCCGCATCGTCCTCACGCCTCCTGGGGCGGGGCCGCGGCCGCCGTCGTCACGTCGCTGACCGTGCCCGACACCGCGGCGACGTAGACCGTGTCCTCCGCCTGCACCGCGGTGTCCTCCTGCGGCAGCACCCCGGTGCCGAACCGCACGATGAACGCCACCCGGCAGCCCGTCGCCGCCTCGAGCTCTCGCACCGGGCGTCCGGCCCAGTCCTCGTGGACGGGCAGCGGCAGGATCGCGACGGTGCCGGTCGGCTCGCGCCACGCCGAGGCCACCCCGTCGGGCAGCAGCATCCGCATCAGCCGGTCGGTGCTCCACGGCACGGTCGCAACGGTGGGGATGCCGAGCCGCTCGTACACGGCGGCGCGCTTGGCGTCGTAGATGCGGGCGACGACCTGCTCGACGCCGAACGTCTCGCGCGCGACACGCGCGGCGATGATGTTGGAGTTGTCGCCGCTGGAGACGGCGGCGAACGCCTGGGCGCGCTCGACGCCCGCCTCGACGAGCACCTCGCGGTGGTATCCCTCCCCGACGACCTGCCGGCCGCGGAAGTCCGGGCCGAGCCTGCGGAACGCCTGGGCGTTGCGGTCGATCACCGCCACCTCGTGGCCGAGCCGTTCCAGCCCGGCGGACAGGGCGGACCCGACCCGCCCACAACCCATGATCACGACGTACACCGCAAGCCTCCCCGGATCGCGGGGCACGCTACCGCGTCGTGTCGACCTGCACCGCATAGGCTTTCGCCGTGTCCAAGCTCGGCGTCGCGGTCAAACGCGTCCTCGTCGGGCGGCCGCAGCGCAGCGACCGTCTCGCCCATACCCTGCTCCCCAAGCGGGTCGCGTTGCCCGTCTTCGCGTCCGACGCGATGTCCTCGGTCGCCTATGCGCCCGAGGAGATCTTCCTGACGCTGTCGATCGCCGGCGTCACGTCGTACGCGTTCTCGCCGTGGATCGGCCTGGCGGTCGTGATCGTGCTGCTGACGGTGGTGACGAGCTACCGGCAGAACGTGCAGGCCTATCCGTCGGGCGGGGGCGACTACGAGGTCGCCACCGTCAACCTGGGCCGCCGGGCGGGATTGACGGTGGCGAGCGCGCTGCTCGTCGACTACACGCTCACGGTGGCGGTGTCGATCTCGGCGGCCGCGGCGAACATCGGCGCGCTGATCCCGTTCGTCGCCGAGCACAAGGTCGGCTTCGCGGTGTCGGCGATCGTCGTGCTCACCGCGGTGAACCTGCGCGGCATCCGCGAGTCGGGGGTGGCGTTCGCCATCCCGACCTACGCGTTCATGTTCGGCATCGGCACGATGATCATCTGGGGACTGACGCGCGCGCTGCTGCTCGGGCAGGACCTGCACGCCGCCAGCGCCGACCTCGAGCTGGTGGCCGAGGGCGACGCGCTCACCGGGCTCGCGCTCGTGCTCCTGGTGCTGCGCTCGTTCACCCAGGGCTGTGCCGCCCTCACCGGTGTCGAGGCGATCAGCAACGGGGTGCCAGCGTTCCGCAAGCCCAAGTCGCGCAACGCGGCGACGACGCTGCTGATGCTGGGCGCCATCTCGGTGTCGATGTTCATGGGCCTGATCGCGCTGGCCCGGCTCAGCGGCGCCCAGATCGCCGAGGACCCCGCCCAGCAGTTCCCCGCCGCGCCGCCCGGGTACGTGCAGCAGACGCTCGTGGCGCAGCTGGCCGACGCCGTGTTCGACGGGTTCCGGCCCGGGTTCTTCTTCGTGGTGGTCGTGACGGCGCTGATCCTCGTGCTCGCCGCGAACACCGCCTACAACGGCTTCCCGGTGCTGGGCTCGATCCTGTCCCAGGACCGGTACCTGCCCCGGCAGCTGCACACCCGCGGCGACCGCCTGGCGTTCTCCAACGGCATCCTGGTGCTGGCCGGGGTCGCGATCGTGCTGGTCGTCGGCTTCCAGGCGGAGGTGACCCGGCTCATCGCGCTCTACACGGTGGGCGTGTTCACCTCCTTCACGCTCAGCCAGGCCGGGATGCTGCGGCACTGGAAGCGGCTGCTCGCCACCGAGACCGACCCGGCCGCCCGGCAGCGGATGCGCCGCTCGCAGGCCATCAACGGGTTCGGCGCGGCGATGACGGCCGCTGTGCTCGTCGTCGTGCTCATCACGAAGTTCACCCGCGGCGCGTGGATCGCGATCGCCGCGATGGGCGTGTTCTACGTGCTGATGCAGGCGATCCGGAAGCACTACGACCGCGTGTCCGCCGAGCTGGTGGCGGGCGAGGGCGACGGCGTGCTGCCGTCGCGCAACCACGCGATCGTGCTGATCTCCACCCTGCACAAGCCCACGCTGCGCGCGCTCGCCTACGCCAGGGCCACCCGGCCGGACGTGCTGGAGGCGGTCACCGTCAACGTCGACGACGCGGACACCAAGCGGCTCATGCGGGACTGGGACAAGCGCAAGCTCCCCGTGCCGCTCAAGGTGGTGGAGTCGCCCTACCGGGAGATCACGAAGCCGGTGCTCGACTACGTGAAGCGGATCCGGTCGAACAACCCGCGCGACGTCGTCACCGTGTTCATCCCCGAGTACGTGGTGGGGCACTGGTGGGAGCAGGTGCTGCACAACCAGAGCGCGCTGCGGCTCAAGGGCAGGCTGCTGTTCCAGCCGGGCGTGATGGTGACCAGCGTGCCGTGGCAGCTCGCGTCGTCGGAGCGGCTGAAGGCGCGGGGCCCGGAGACGGCGCCCGGTTCGGTGCGCCGCGGGTACGAGGCGACGCCACGCGACGACTCGCCCGCCGCGGTCTCACCCGCGGCCTCGCCCGCCTCGCCGGCGCGGGGGCGGAAGTGAGCACACAGGTGCGGGCCGACTGGAACGACCGGATCCTCGACCTCGACGTCGGGCCGGTCGCCCACGGCGGCCACTGCGTGGCCCGGTTCGAGGGCCGGGTGGTGTTCGTCCGGCACGCGCTGCCGGGGGAGCGCGTGCGTGCGGTCGTCACCGAGGACACCGGCGGGTCGTTCTGCCGGGCCGACGCGGTCGCCGTGCTGACGGCGTCGCCGCAGCGGGTGCCCGCCCCGTGCACGTGGGCGCGCGCGGGCGGCTGCGGCGGGTGCGATCTGCAGCACGCCGACCCGGCGGCCCAGCGGGAGCTCAAGGCCGACGTGCTGGCCGAGCAGCTGCGCCGGCTGGCGGGCGTGGAGCTGCGGGTGCCGGTGGAGGAGCTGCCGGGCGGGGCGCTGGGCTGGCGGCACCGGGTGCGCCTCGCCGTCGACGAGGACGGCCACCCCGGCCTGCGCGCCCACCGCAGCCACGACGTGCTCCCGATCGTCGACTGCCCGATCGCGCCTGCTGACGTGCTGCCGCCGGTGCTCGAGCGCCGCTTCGCGCCGGCCACCGAGGTGGAGGTGGTGGCGGACGCCGACGGTGCGGTCCACGTCGGCGACGCGGGCGGCATCGTCCAGCGTGCGGCCGGCCGGGAGTGGCACCTGTCGCCCGGCGTGTTCTGGCAGGTCCACCCCGCGCTCGCGGACGCGCTCGCCGCGGTCGTGGCGGAGTGGGCGGGCGCCCCGCGCGGCGGCACGGCGTGGGACCTCTACGGCGGCGTCGGGCTGTTCGCCGCGGTGCTCGCCGACCAGGTGGGGCCGGACGGCGTCGTCACGGTGGTCGAGTCGTCGCGGCAGGCCGTCGCGGACGGGCGGGCGGCGCTCGCCGACCTTCCCCAGGTGCAGTGGCGGGCCGGGCGCGTCGAACACGTTCTGGACGGGCTCGCCGGACGCCCGGACGTGGTGATCGCCGACCCGCCGCGGCGCGGGCTGGGCCGGGCGCTGGTGGAGGCACTGTGCGCCCGTGGTCCGGACCGCGTGGTGCACGTGGCCTGCGACCCCGCGGCGCTGGCCCGCGACGTCGCGCTGTTCGCCGAGCGCGGCTACCGGTTGGAGCGGCTGCGGGCCTTCGACGCGTTCCCGATGACCCACCACTTCGAGTGCGTGGCGCTGCTGACCCGCGCATGACCCTGCTGGTCGTGATGGCCGGGCTGCCCGGAAGCGGGAAGTCGACGGTCGCGCGGGCGATCGGCGCCCGGCTGACGGCCGCGGTGATCGCGGTCGATCCGATCGACGCCGCGCTCCGACGTGCCGGGGTCGCCGCGGACGCCGCCGGCCTCGGTGCCTATCTCGCTGCGGAGGCCGTGGCCGAGGACGTCCTCCGTGGGGGCCTCCCGGTGGTGCTCGACGCCGTCAACGCCGTGGAGCCCGCCCGGCAGCAGTGGCGCGACGTCGCCGCCCGGTGGGCCGTGCCGATGGTCGTGGTCGAGGTCGTGTGCTCGGACCCGGCGCTGCACCGCGCCCGGCTGGAAGGTCGCTCGCGCGACCTCGTCGGGCTGCCGGAGCCGAGCTGGGACGCCGTGCGCCGCCGCGCGGCCGAGTACGCGCCGTGGCCGGAACCCGTGTTGCGGCTCGACTCCGCGGACCCGCTCGGGGACAACGTCGAGGCGGCCCTCACGGCAATCGCCGCGGACCGGGCGTGAATGTCGCGACACGGCCCGCGCACCTCGTGTCGGCGCATGCACCCCGTCGACGGGGCGCGTGGGCCCCGAAGGGGGGCGTGGACGCGATCGGCGATGATCGGCGTGGACGTCTCGGATCTCGCCGCGCACCTGGCCGGCTGGGCCCCGCCGCCCGTCGACGTGACCGGCCGGATCGACACCTGGCCCGCCGCGGCCTTCGCCGCGCTGCTCGACCAGCCGTCGCCGGTGCACGCCGTGGGCGACCCGCTGCCGCCGCTGTGGCACTGGTTCCACCTGCTCGACGCCCCGGCCCGGGCCGAGCTCGGCGACGACGGCCATCCTGCCCACGGCCCGTTCCTGCCGCCGCTGCCGCACCGGCGGCGGATGTTCGCGGGCGGCCGGCTGGAGGTGCGGGAGCCGCTGCGGATCGGCGACGAAATCGGCCGTCGGTCGTCGCTCGTGTCGGCCACGCCCAAGGCCGGGCGCAGCGGGGCGATGGTGTTCGTGACGGTGCGCCACGAGTTCCACCGCGCCGGCGCGCTCGCCGTCGTCGAGGAGCAGGACTTCGCCTACCGCAGCCAGCCGCCCGGTGTCGAGCGCGGACGCCCGGTGAGCGCGCCCGTGGCCGGCGAGCCGGAGCCCGCCGCGTGGCAGCTGCGCGTCGAGCCCGACGCCGCGATGCTCTTCCGGTTCAGCGCCCTGACCTACAACACCCACCGCATCCACTACGACCAGCCCTACGTCACGCAGGTGGAGGGCTACCCGGGGCTCGTCGTGCACGGTCCACTGCTCGCGCTGCTGCTGCTGGAGCTGCCGCGTCGCAACGCCCCCGGCCGGGAGGTCACCGGGTTCGCCTACCGGCTGCGGCGCCCGGCGTTCGCCGGCACGCCGATCGTCGCGTCGGGCGCGGCCGATGCCGAGCTCGCCGCCGGGGTCCCCGGGCAGGCGCCGTCGGTGACGGGGGCGGTCACGCTCCGCTGACCCGCGTAGCGGGGGTGGGGGACCCCCTCGCGCGGCCGCGGCGGGCGCCCGCGACGATGTCCCGGTGACAGGTACGCAGGCCCCGTCGACAACCCCGGTCCACTCGATCCCGCAGCGGATCGCCGACGAGCTCGGTGTCCGCCCCCACCAGGTCGCGGCGGCCGTCGACCTCCTCGACGGCGGCGCGACCGTGCCGTTCATCGCCCGGTACCGCAAGGAGGCCACCGGCACCCTCGACGACGCGCAGCTGCGCACGCTCGAGGAGCGCCTGCGTTACCTGCGTGAGCTGGAGGAGCGGCGCACGGTCGTCCTCGACGAGATCCGCAAGCAGGGCAAGCTGGACGAGGCCCTCGAGGCGCGGATCCTGGCGGCCGAGTCCAAGGCCCGGCTGGAGGACATCTACCTGCCGTTCAAGCCGAAGCGGCGCACCAAGGCGATGATCGCCCGCGAGGCCGGGCTGGAGCCGCTGGCCGACACCCTGCTCGCCGACCCGACGCAGGACCCGTCCGGGGTCGCCGAGGGGTACCGCAACGAGCAGGTCCCCGACGCCGCGGCGGCGCTGGAGGGCGCGCGGTCGATCCTCGTCGAGCGGTTCGCCGAGGACGCCGACCTCATCGGCGGGCTGCGCGAGCGGATGTGGACGCGCGGGCGGCTGGTCACCAAGGTGCGGGAGGGCAAGGAGACCGAGGGCGCGAAGTTCGCCGACTACTTCGATTTCTCCGAGCCGTTCACCAAGCTCCCCTCGCATCGGATCCTCGCCGCCTTCCGCGGGGAGAAGGAGGAGATCCTCGACGTCACGCTGGAGCCGGACACCGAGCCCGCCGAGCCGGGGGTCGTCACCGACTTCGAGCGAACGATCGCCGCGGCGTTCGGGATCAAGGACGACGGCCGTCCGGCCGACAAGTGGCTCGGCGACGCCGTCCGCTGGGCCTGGCGCACCCGGATCCTGCTGCACCTGGGCATCGACATCCGGGTGCGGCTGCGCACGGTGGCCGAGGAGGGCGCGATCGGCGTCTTCGCCACCAACCTGCGCGACCTGTTGCTCGCCGCGCCCGCCGGGAGCCGCGCCACGATGGGGCTGGACCCCGGGCTGCGCACCGGCGTGAAGGTCGCGGTCGTCGACGCCACGGGAAAGGTCGTGGCCACCGACACGATCTACCCGCACGCGCCGCGCAACGACTGGAAGGGTGCGCTCGCCACGCTGACGAAGCTTGCCGCGGCCCACGACGTCGAGCTGGTCGCGATCGGCAACGGCACGGCCTCGCGGGAGACCGACAAGCTCGCCCGCGAGCTGGCCGCGAACAACCCCGGGCTGAAGCTGACCCCGGTGATGGTCAGCGAGGCCGGGGCGTCGGTGTACTCGGCGTCGGCGTTCGCCTCCGCCGAGCTGCCCGACCTGGACGTGTCGCTGCGCGGCGCCGTCTCGATCGCGCGGCGGCTGCAGGACCCGCTCGCCGAGCTCGTGAAGATCGACCCGAAGTCGATCGGGGTGGGTCAGTACCAGCACGACCTCGCCGAGTCGGCGCTGTCACGCTCGCTGGACGCCGTGGTCGAGGACTGCGTGAACGCCGTCGGCGTCGACGTCAACACCGCGTCCGTGCCGCTGCTGCGCCGCGTCTCCGGGATCACCGAGGGCCTCGCCACGCAGATCGTGCTGCACCGCGACGCGAACGGCCCGTTCCGCACGCGCAAGGCACTGGCGGACGTGCCCCGGCTGGGCCCGAAGGCGTTCGAGCAGTGCGCGGGCTTCCTGCGCATCCGCGGCGGCGACGACCCGCTCGACGTGTCCGGCGTGCACCCGGAGGCCTACCCGGTGGTCCACCGGATCCTGGCCAGGGCGAAGACCGACATCGCCGCTCTGATCGGCAGCAGCCAGAAGATCAAGTCGCTGAAGCCGCACGAGTTCGTCGACTCCAGCTTCGGGCTGCCGACCGTCACCGACATCCTCGCCGAGCTGGAGAAGCCCGGCCGCGACCCGCGTCCGGCGTTCCGCACCGCCACCTTCGCCGAGGGCGTGCACAAGATCGCCGACCTGAAGCCGGGGATGCTGCTGGAGGGCGTGGTCACCAACGTCGCCGCGTTCGGCGCGTTCGTGGACGTGGGCGTGCACCAGGACGGGCTCGTGCACGTCTCGGCCATGTCGAAGCAGTTCGTGTCCGACCCGCGCGAGGTCGTGAAGTCCGGCGACGTCGTGCGCGTCAAGGTGCTGGAGGTCGACGAGGGCCGCAAGCGGATCTCGCTGACGCTGCGGCTCGACGACGAGGTCGGGGCCGGGGGCCAGCGCGGGGGCAACCAGCGCGGGGGCGACCAGCGCGGCCGGGACCAGCGCGGCGAGCAGCGCCGGGGACCCCGGGACCAGAGCCGGGGCGACCAGCCGAAGGGCGGGCCGCGCGACCAGCAGAAGGGCCGTGGGGACCAGCGGGGCGGCCGCGGCGGCGACCGGCGCGGCGGCGGCCGGCCGGGCGGGGGTGGGTCCGGCGGTGGACCGGGCAACAGCGCGATGGCCGACGCCCTGCGCCGCGCGGGCCTGACGGGCGACAACGACAAGCGCTGAGGCGGGCCGGGTCCCGACGCGACGGCACACCGCGTGGTGGCGGCACACACGTTCGGCGGTGTGTGTACCGCCCACCCGGGGTGTGTGCGGCGGGTCCCTCTCAGGCCACGGGCGCGGGTACGGCGGTGAGCAGGCGGTCCGCCAGGCGCTCCAGTTCCGCGTCGGTGGCACCGTGTGCGGCCAGCCAGACGCGGACGTTCCCGAGCCCCGCCTCGACCTCGTCGAGCGCGGCCCCGAGCGCCCCGGCGTGCACGCCGGCGAGCACGTGGTTGCGCGGCGACGGCACCCCGGCGGCGTGCAGCGCGGCCCACAGCCGGGGGAGGTTGGGCTCGGTGCGCAGGTAGTCGGCGACCACGTCGGCGCGCCGCACGCCCACGGCCCGCAGCAGCAGGGCCATGACGATGCCGGTCCGGTCCTTGCCCGCGGTGCAGTGCACGAGCACCGGACCGGGCGCGGCCGCCGCCACGAGCCCCGCGATGTGGGCGATCTCGGCCGCCGCGTCCCGGACGACCTGACGGTAGGCCGCCGCGGGGTCGAGGATGTGCTGCGCGGAGGGCGCGGTGGGTGCGAGGCTCGCGCCGAGCGGGACCGGGTGGACGGCGGCGACACCGGCGAAGGGGTGGCCTCCGCCGCGCTCCTCGGGGGCGCGCAGGTCGATGACGGTGGTCGGTGGCCAGACGGGGACGTCCGTGCCGTCGGTGCGGGCGTAGTGGGGGAACTCGCTGCGGTAGAGCACACCGCGGCGCACGATGCGGCCGTCGAGGGTGCGGAGGCCGCGGACGTCTCGGAGGTTCGCCGGGCCGCCGGAGGTGGCCGACGGCTCGACGTTGAGCACGGAATTGCTTGTCACTCCATCCAGGATCACCTCGTCAGATGAACGGCGGGCAACATCGTGATCAGGGACTCAGTGGGGACGACTCAGCGCGGGCGCAGCGGGTACGTCAGCGGCATGGCGAGCATCGGCTACTTCCTGTCCTGTGAGCAGTTCGGCCCCAAGGAGCTGATCGACCAGGCGCGCCGCGCCGAGGACGCGGGCTTCGAGCGGCTGTGGATCTCCGACCACTTCCACCCGTGGAACGACGAGCAGGGCCAGAGCCCGTTCGTGTGGGGCGTGATCGGCGCACTGTCCGAGGCCACCTCGCTGCCCGTCACCACATCGGTGACCTGCCCGACGTTCCGCATCCACCCCGCGATCATCGCCCAGGCCGCGGCCACCGCGGCCGTGCAGCTCGACGGCCGGTTCGTCCTCGGCGTGGGCAGCGGCGAGGCCCTGAACGAGCACGTCCTCGCCGACCACTGGCCGTCGGTCGGCGTGCGGCTGGAGATGCTGGAGGAGGCGATCGAGATCATCCGGCTGCTGCACGGCGGCGAGGAGGTCAGCCACCACGGCACGTACTACGAGGTGCAGGAGGCGCGGATCTACACGCTGCCCGAGCAGCCGGTGCCGATCTACGTCTCCGGGTTCGGGCCGCAGGCCACCGAGCTGGCGGGCCGGATCGGCGACGGCTACGTCACGACGATGCCCGACGCCGACCTCATCCGCGTGTTCAAGGAGGCGGGTGGCGAGGGCAAGCCGGTGCAGGCCGGCACGAAGGTGAGCTGGGACCGCGACGCGGACGTCGCGCTCGACATCGCCCACCGCACCTGGGGCAACCAGGGCCTGCCCGGCCAGCTCGCCCAGACCCTGCCCCGGCCGCGCGACTTCATGGACGCGCAGACGCTGGTGCCGCGGGAGACGATCGCGGAGTCGGTGGCCTGCGGTGACGACGTCGACGCGCAGGTGACGCAGGTCCGCCAGTACGTCGACGCGGGCGTCGACGAGGTCTACGTCTCGCAGATGGGTCGCGACATGGAGGGCTTCTTCGACGCGTGGCGCAAGGACGTGCTGCCGGCGCTGCGCTGACCCGGGGCCCGGTGCGCCCGTGAGCGCGATCACCTGGGACTATGTGTCGTGGGTGGTGCGTTGGAACCACCAGAGACCGCACCGGCCAGGTAGTACTCGTGCCGCAGGCCCCGCGGGCTCGCCCCGCGGGAGCGCCGTCCGTGCTCCCGTTCCACTGCGACGGAAGACGATTCTTGATCCTGAACGAGCCCGAGCTCGACCTGCCCCGCTTCACCGACCTGCCGCTGCGCGCGGAACTGCTCCACGAGATCGAGGAGCTCGGCTACGAGCGGCCGAGTCCGATCCAGGCCGAGGCGATCGGCCCGCTGGTGGAGGGCCGCGACCTGCTCGGCCAGGCCGCCACCGGCACCGGCAAGACCGCGGCGTTCGCGCTGCCGATGCTCGAGCGGCTGGCCGAGCTGCGCCCCGAGCGCGAGCGCGGCGACGCGCCGCTCGGCCTCGTCCTCGCCCCCACCCGCGAGCTGGCGTTGCAGGTGTCGGAGGCCGTGTCCCGCTACGGACGCGGCCTCCGGGCCCGCGTCGTCACGGTCTACGGCGGCGCGCCGGTCGGGCCGCAGTGGAAGGGCCTGCAGCAGGGCGTCGACGTGGTCGTGGCCACGCCCGGCCGCGCGATCGACCTGATGAACCGCGGCGCGCTGCGCCTCGACGACCTCGAGATGGTCGTGCTGGACGAGGCCGACGAGATGCTCGACATGGGCTTCGTCGAGGACATCGAGACGCTGCTCGACGCCACCCCCGACACCCGCCAGGCCGTGCTGTTCAGCGCCACGATGCCGCGGCGCATCGAGACGCTGGCGCAGAAGTACCTGCGCGAGCCGGTGATCGTCCGGATCCGTCGCGAGACAGTGCCGGAGGGCGAGGCCCCGAAGGTGCGCCAGACGGCGTACCTGGTGCCCCGCACGCACACCACCGCGGCGCTGGGCCGCGTCCTGGAGGCCGAGCGGCCCACCGCGGCCATCGTGTTCTGCCGCACCCGGCTGGACGTCGACGCGGTCACCGAGACGCTCACCGCCCGCGGCCTGCGCGCCGAGGCGCTGCACGGCGGCATGGACCAGGAGCACCGCACCCGTGTGGTGGAGCGCGTGCGCAGCGGCCGCACCGAGCTGCTCGTCGCCACCGACGTGGCCGCGCGCGGCCTGGACATCGACCTGCTCACGCACGTGGTCAACCACGACGTGCCGCAATCGCCGGAGACCTACGTGCACCGCATCGGCCGCGTCGGCCGGGCCGGGCGTGAAGGCGTGGCGATCACGCTGGTGCCGCCGTCGAAGGTGCACGCGCTGCGGGCCGTGGAGCGGCTCACCGGGCAGCCGGTCGAGATGGCGCCGGTGCCCACCGCCGCCGACCTGCGCGCCGCGCGCCTGGAGCGCACCCGCTCCGCGCTGCACGAGCAGCTGACCGACCAGCCCGCCGAGGACGCCGTGCGCGCCATGCTCGCCGAGCTGGCCGCGGAGTTCGACCCGGTGGACGTCGCCGCGGCGGCGGTCCGGCTCATGCAGGACGCCACCGGCGCCCCCGACGACGGCGAGGACATCCCGGTCGTCTCCGCATCCCGCTCCGCCGGACGGCGCGAACCGCGCAGCGACGGCCGTGGCGGAGCGGCCGGCACCCGGCCGCCGAAGGCGGGCACCACGCGGCTGTTCGTCAACGCCGGCCGCGCCAGCGGCGTCCGCCCGCAGGACATCGTCGGCGCGCTCGCCAACGAGTCCAGCCTGTCGGGTCGCGATATCGGGGCGATCCAGATCCACGAGCGCCACGCGCTGGTGGAGATCCCCGAGCACGCCGCCGACGACGTGCTGCGCAGCCTCCGCGGCAGCACCACCCTGAAGGGCCGCCGGGCCAACGTCCGCCGCGACCGCGGCTTCGTCGGCGCGGGCGGCCGCCGGGGCTGACCCGCCGGACCGAACCTGGGCGACTCGGCAGACGGAAACGG
>NZ_JAHKRK010000230.1 GCF_019396355.1 Pseudonocardia nigra | reverse complement strand
CTTCTGGCTTCAGCACCTGAAGATCACCAGGGGTCGCGCTCGCCCATCACACCGGGTCCCTCACCCAACGCCAACCCAGAGCTGGAACCGGACATCACGCCCAAACGGCCAGAACGCCGGGGCCCTGGGCCCGCACCCAGGCGAACCGGCCGCGTATGCCGAGACAATACGCTTGAAAGGGTGCGTAACCAATCACCGACAACCGGACCGACACGATCGGGTTAAGAAATTTGGCGTGCCCCGGCGCGGCAGATAATTTGCTCGGTGTCCGCGCGGCTCCCCCGCTCAGCGCGCCGACTTGAATGTGATCGGCTCCGGCTCGACTCCGGATCACTTAAACAGGAGATCAACTGTGCTGAAGAAGGCAGGAATCATCGTGGCCGCGGCCACTGCCGGTCTGCTCGCGGTGACGCCGCTGGCACTGGCGGTGAACGACGACGGCCAGAACATCGAGAGCACCGACAACAGCAGCGAATCCGGCGGCCTCCTCGCCAACCTCGCGGACAACGACGCCGACGTCGCGGCCCAGGGCTGCAACACCGACGTCCCGGTCCTCGCCGTCGACGTCGAGGACGTCGCACCCGCGGCGGGCGTCCTGGGCGACGGTGAAGCCACCAGCGGCGAAGGCTCAGAGGACGACTCGGAGGTCAACGGGCAGCGCACCTGCGAGTCCGACGAGTCCGACGAGTCCGACGAGTCCGACGAGTCCGACGAGTCCGACGAGTCCGACGAGTTGGACATGGACGAGGTCGTCAAGCAGAACATCGACGACTGATCTACAGAATCGTTGACGCAAGATGGCGCCGGCCTCACGTCCGGCGCCATCTTGCGTCAACAGGTCGTCAGGATCCGAAACGCCGATGGCGGGCGGCGTAGTCGCGGATCGCGCGCAGGAAGTCGACGCGCCGGAACTCCGGCCAGTACGCCTCGCAGAACCAGAACTCCGAGTGGGCGGACTGCCACAGCAGGAACCCCGACAGCCGCTGCTCCCCCGATGTTCGGATGACGAGGTCGGGGTCGGGCTGGCCGGAGGTGTACAGATGCGCGGCGATGTGGTCGACGTCCAGCACCTCGGCGAGTTCCTCGATCGAGGTGCCCGACTCCGCGTGCTGGAGCAACAACTTGCGGACAGCGTCCGCGATCTCCTGGCGTCCCCCGTAGCCGACCGCCACGTTGAGCTCCAGGCCAGGGCGCCCGACCGTGCGCGCCGCGGCGGCCGTCAAGCGGTCGGCCATCCCCAGGGGCAGCATCTCCAGTGCGCCCACCACGCGCAGACGCCACCTCGTCGTCGGGCCGCTGAGCTCGTCGACGACGTCGGTGATGATCTCGAGCAGCGGCTCGAGCTCGTCGGCGGGCCGTTTCAGGTTGTCGGTGGACAACAACCACAGCGTGACGACCTCGACGCCGGCCTCCTCGCACCAGTCGAGCAGGTCCGTGATCTTCGCGGCGCCCACCCGGTGGCCGTCGTTGACGTCGACGAAGCCCGCGTCACGGGCCCACCGCCGGTTGCCGTCGAGCATCAGCGCGACGTGCCGCGGGCGCACGCCACCGCCCGCCCTGCTCAGCTCGCGGCTGAGCTTGCGCTCGTATACCGAGTACAGCAGGTCGCGCACGCCCACGGCCGAACAGCGTACGCCCGCCCGGGGGACGGCCCGGACCGGTGGGCGGCTTCACCTCGACGACACCACGCCCGCACCGCATGTGCCGTAATCTCGGGGGCGTGAGCGCTGGGACCCTTTCCACCCCTCCCACCGGCGCACCGCTCGTCAAGCCGCGGATGCGCGGGTGGCTCCACTTCTGGTCGTTCGCCGGCTCGATCGCGGCCTGCGCCACGCTGATCGCGGTGTCCGCCGCGCTGGTCGGTGCGGGCGCTGCACTCGCCACCTCGGTGTACAGCGTGACGATCCTCGGGCTGTTCGGCACGAGCGCGCTGTACCACCGCCGCACGTGGCGAACGACCCGGAGCCGGGCCGTGATGAAGCGGCTCGACCATTCGATGATCTTCTTGTTCATCGCGGGCACGTACACTCCGGTGGCCGCACTCGCCATGGATCCCGCCACCGCCCGCTGGGTGCTGGTGGTGGTATGGGCGGGCGCGCTCGCGGGTGTGGTCCTGAAGACCGTGTGGCCGCACGCGCCGGCTTGGATCGGTGTCCCGATCTACATCGCGCTGGGCTGGGTGGCCGTCTTCGTCCTCCCCGACATGCTCGTCAACGGCGGGGTCGCGGCGCTCGTCCTGCTGCTCACCGGCGGCCTGCTCTACACAATCGGCGCGATCTTCTACGCCACCCGGCGGCCGAACCCGTGGCCCGCCACATTCGGCTACCACGAGTTCTTCCACGCCGCCACGGTGCTCGCGGCGATCTGCCACCACATCGCGATCTGGCTCGCACTGTTCTGACCCGCCGGTCAGGTGCCCTCGCCGGTCGGGCCCTTCGCGCGCAGCTCGTCGACCTTCGCCATGGCTTCGCGCAGCTCGCCCAGCCACTCGTCGGCGTGCTGCCCGACGAGGCGGACCGCCCAGGCCAGGGCGTCCGAGCGGGACCGCGCGACGCCCGAGTCCACGAGCGTGTCCAGCACGATCCGCTCGGGCTGGCGCAGTCGCGTCATGACCGGCACCGACGCCACCGTGAACAGCTCGACCGTGTCATCGAGCCGGGCGCCCCAGGCCACCTTCCGCTGGTAGCGGTGCTCGGCCTGCCGTGCGATCTCGATCCGCTCGTCGCGGGTGGTCTCCCGGAACCGTGAGATCCGCCCGGCCACGGCAGCCGCCCGGTCGGCTCGGCCTGCCTCCGTGTCGGGGAACTCCCCCTCGAGCGGCGGCAGCGCGCCGACGATGAGAATCTCCTCGCGGTCGATCGTCACCTCGGGCGCGCCGACGAACCACCCGTCCGGCAGCCGCCCCTGCAACCAGGCCGCGGCGTCGTCGGCGCCGGGCAGGTCGGCCTGCTGCCACCCGCCGCGACCCGGCCCACGGCTCCGTCCTCCCGGCCCCAACCAGCCGCGATGCATCCGTCCGGACATCCCGCACCTCCACTCGCGTCGTCCGATTACCAGATTACACCGCTACGCGTGCTGCAAGCAGCCGTTCGCCGGAGGCGAACCCGCGAGTCGGCACGAACTGGCGAGCGAGTCGGGCGATCCGTGCGCGCGAGTCGGGCGATCCGTGCGCGCGAATCGGGGTCCCCATGCGCGAGTCGCGGTCCCCATGCGCGCGAGTCGCGGTGTACGTCCGGCTGGGACGCGCTGGCTCCCCCCGGTCAGCTCGCGTCCAGGCCCCGACTCGCGCGCACTCAGAGCCCGACTCGCGGGATGGGGGACCGTGGGTCAGGGGCGGAGGACGAGGCTCGCCGTCAGCTCCTCGAGGGTCCTGGACGGGCGTTCGCAGACGAAACCGCGGCACACGTAGGCCGCCGGGCCGCCGTGAACGAGCGGGCGGTCGGCGAGCAGCGGCACACCCTCCGCGTCCGGCTCGCCCGGGACGACGACGGTGCCGCCCGGCGCGATGTGGCGGGCGTGCGCGACCAGCCGGGCGCACGCGGGATCGTCGCCGGCGCCGACGACGGCCACCTGCAGCGGTCCCCGCACCATCGCCTCGGCCGCTGTGAGCCAGTGCCCGCCGAACCGCGGGTGCTTCTCCGCCACCACGCCTGCGGCGCGGAGGGCGTCTTCCGCGGCAGCCCGATACCGCGTCGGGTCGTCCACCAGCACCGACGCCGTGAGCAGCGCCGACGCCAGCGCGGAGCTCCCACACGGCGTCGCGTTGTCGGTGATCTCGTGCGGACGGTGCAGCAGCGCTTCGGCGTCGTCGGCGGTGTCGTAGAACGTGCCAGGGCGCTCGGGGTCGGCGAAGTGCTGCAGCGCGACGTCGAGCAGGTCGGTGGCGGCGCGCAGCCAGCGCGGAGAGCCGGTGGCCTGGTGCAGGGCGAGCAGCCCGTCGGCCAGGCAGGCGTAGTCCTCGAGGACGCCGGCCGCCGCGCCCACCACACCGTCGCGGGACGAGCGGCGCAGCCGTCCGTCCACCAGGTGCAGCCGGAGCAGCAGTTCCGTCGCCTCGGCCGCCGCCGCGATCCACTCCGGCCGTCCGGTCGCGGCGCCACCCTCGGCGAGCGCGAGGATCGCCAGTCCGTTCCAGGCCGTGACGACCTTGTCGTCCCTGGCGGGCTGCGGCCGCGTGTCGCGGGACGCGAGGAGCGCGGCCCGGATCCGGTCCCACCGCGCGGGGTCATCGGGGTCGCGCAGCAGCTGGAGCGTGGACGAGCCGTGCTCGAACGTGCCCGAGTCGGTGACGGTCAGCAGCGCGGCCGCCCACTCGCCGTCCTCGTCACCGAGCACCTCGCGCAGCTGCGCGGGCGTCCAGGCGTAGGTCAGGCCCTCGACGCCCTCGGTGTCGGCGTCGAGCGCCGAGGCGAAGCCGCCCTCGGCGGTGCGCAGGTCGCGCAGGAGGAACGCCGCGGTCTCGTCGGCGACCCGCCGTGGCAGCGACACCTCGGTGCGCCGCGCCAGGTGGGCGTAGACGCGCAACAGCAGCGCGTTGTCGTACAGCATCTTCTCGAAGTGCGGCACGACCCACTGTGCATCGACGCTGTAGCGGGAGAACCCGCCGGCGAGCTGGTCGTACATCCCGCCCCGGGCCATCGCCTCGCCGGTCAGGGCGGCCATGCGCAGGGCGTCGCCGGAGCCGGTGCGCTCGTGGTGGCGCAACAGGAACTCCAGCACCATCGATGGTGGGAACTTCGGCGCGCCGCCGAACCCGCCCGCGCCCTCGTCGAACTGCGCCGAGAGCCCGGCGGCCGCGCGCTCCAGCTCCTCAGGTCCGACGGGGGCGGGCGGCAACGAGACGGTGGCGTTGTCGACCAGCCGGGCGGCGATCTCCCCGGCGGCGCCCCGGACGCGGGCCCCGTCCTCCCGCCATGCGGTCGTGACGGCATCGAGCAGCTGCCGGAACGACGGCATGCCGTGTCGCGGTGTGGAGGGGTAGTACGTGCCGCAGTGGAACGGTTCGCCGGCCGGGGTGAGGAAGCACGTCATCGGCCAGCCGCCCTGCCCGGTCATCGCCTGCGTGGCCGACATGTAGACGGCGTCGATGTCGGGCCGCTCCTCGCGGTCCACCTTGATGGCGACGAAGCCGGCGTTCACCTGCTCGGCGGTGGCGGCGTCCTCGAACGACTCGTGCGCCATCACGTGGCACCAGTGGCAGGCGGCGTAGCCGACCGAGAGCAGCACCGGCACGTCCCGGTCGGCCGCCGCGGCGAACGCCTCGTCGGACCACTCCCACCAGTCGATGGGGTTGTCGGCGTGCTGGAGCAGGTACGGGCTGGTAGCAGCGGCGAGCCGGTTGGGCATGTCCCCCAGCGTGTCAGGGACCGGCACCGGTCGCAGCGCGCGGTACCGGGCGGCGGTCAGGCCGCCGGGCCGTCGCCCTCGCCGTCCTTCTTCTTCTCCCCGCCCGACTCCGGCTGCCCGCCGTTGAAGTTCGCCGGCAGACGCCGGATCCGCTTGGACATCGACCGGATCAGCAGGACGGTGGCGAGCCCCAGCAGCACGATGACGACGAGCGCGACGGGCGAGGCCTTGCCGAACTCCTCGCCCTGCCCCGGCGGCGGCTCCGGGCTCTGCACCGGCACCGCCACGACCGCGGTCCCGGTGCTCTCGGGGGCACCCGGGACGAGCATCAACTCACCCACATCGCCACGGTACGCGCCGGTCAGACGGCCGGGCGTACCGGCACGTGGGCCCCGATCCCGGCGAACAGGTCGTCCTCGGGGGTGGGGGCGTCGACGAAGCTGCGCACGAGCTCGTAGTCCTCGGTGGGCCAGACCTCGCGCTGGATCTCCAGGGGCACGAAGAACCACCGGCTGCTGGGGTCGATCTGCGTGGCGTGCGCCAGCAGTGCCTTGTCGCGCACGTCGAACCACTCGCCGCACTCCACGCGGGTGGTGACCCGATCGGCGGGGTCGGCGCGGTCGGCCGGCCACTTCTCCAGCCACTCGACGTAGGGCGACTCGAGCCCGCGGGCCAGCAGCGCCTCGTGGAACGCCACCATCCGGGCCTTGGAGAACCCGTGGGAGTAGTACAGCTTGAGCGGCTGCCACGGGTCGCCCGTGCCGGGGAAGCGGTCGGGGTCGCCCGCGGCCTCGAACGCCGCCATCGAGATCTCGTGGCAGCGGATGTGGTCGGGGTGGGGGTAGCCGCCGTTCTCGTCGTAGGTGACGACGACGTGCGGGCGGAACTCACGCATGAGCGCGACCAGCGGCCTGGTGGCGACCTCGCGATCCTGCAGGGCGAAACAGCCCTCGGGCAGCGGGGGCAGCGGGTCGCCCTCGGGCAGGCCGGAGTCGACGAAGCCGAGCCACCGGTGCTGCACGCCGAGGATCTCGGCG
Organism: Pseudonocardia nigra; assembly: GCF_019396355.1. Lineage (GTDB taxonomy): Bacteria > Actinomycetota > Actinomycetes > Mycobacteriales > Pseudonocardiaceae > Pseudonocardia > Pseudonocardia nigra. The sequence goes on along the minus strand of NZ_JAHKRK010000230.1, from coordinate 6,324 downwards.
GCGCGCGCCATCTCCTCGCGCCGGACGGCCGTCATGTTCGCCAGCACCTCTGGCCGCTCCATCGCCGGGTTGAGGATGCTCCCGGCCTCGCCGCCGGTACACGTGACGACCATGACCTCGTGGCCCTCGGAGACATAGCGGGCAGTGGTTGCCGCGCCCTTGCTCGACTCGTCGTCGGGGTGCGCGTGCACGGTCATGAGCCGCAGCGAGCCGCTGTTCGGGTCGGGTGACGACATGAGGTCGGCCGGGTCCTTCCGGGAATGAGCGATCGGTGGGCGGTGTGCCGCCGGGGACGATCGTGGCAGAGCACCCCGACGATTTCCCGCCACCGTGTTCCAACGCCGCGGACCCGCCCGTGCTTCCCGCGTTCCGGTGACGCTCAGCAACGATCGCGTGGGCGCGCGGCCGCGACCCGCTGCCGCGTGGGCACCGGTCGGCCCAGCACGTCCCGCCCCCGGCCGTGGCGGCTACGATGAGCGGTAGGCGATGCGCCCGAATGGGCGAGTGTGACCCGGTGTGAATCCGGACGGTAGGGCCGTCACCTGCACGAATCCACTTTGAGGGAACTTCCGCGATCCCCTGACCGTTCGTCGAATGGCTGCGATGAGCGGCTGGCTCCGTGTTACGGTGTGAACACACACGGCCCGCAGGCGGGTCGTGTTTTTCCTTACTCGGGGCTTTGCCGCCTTCGAGCACGGGGCCGCTCGCACCGGGCGGCCCTGTCCGCGGGCAGACGGTCCGTGCCCATGGACCCGCACAGGCTGGAGGAGTGATGACCGTGACGGACACGAAGGTGACCTGGCTGACCCAGGATGCCTACGACCGGCTCAAGCACGAACTCGACGAGCTGATCGCGAACCGCCCCGTCATCGCTGCCGAGATCAACGCTCGTCGTGAGGAGGGCGACCTCAAGGAGAACGGTGGCTACCACGCCGCGCGCGAGGAGCAGGGGCAGCAGGAGGCGCGGATCCGTCAGCTCCAGGAGCTGCTGCGCACCGCCCAGGTCGGCACCGCACCCACCAGCTCGGACATCGCCTCCCCCGGCATGGTCCTCAAGATCCGCTACGACGACGAGGACACCGAGACCGTGCTGCTGGGCTCCCGCGAGGAGGGCAGCCACGGCGACCTGCAGGTGATCTCGCCGAACTCACCGCTCGGCGCGGCCCTGATGGGCGCCCGGGTCGGCGAGACCCGCGAGTACCAGCTTCCCGACGGCGGCAACATGTCCGTCTCGCTGGTCTCCGCCGAGCCGTTCCGGGCCTAGTTCCCACTGTCCCACCCGTCGGCCACGTCGGAAACGGCGTGGCCGGCGGCGTGCAGGGCCTTCACCACCTCCGCGCAGTGCTCCGGGCCGCGGGTCTCGAGTGCGAGCGCCACCTCGACGTCCCCCATCGGGAGCGTCCCGGAGATCCGGGAGTGGGACACGTCGAGCACGTTGGCGCCGTGCGACCCCACCAGCGCGAGGAGCTCGGCGAGAGCACCGGGCCGGTCCCCCACCCGCACGCTCAGCGACAGGTAGCGCGCCGCCGACGCCATGCCGTGCTGGATCACGTGCAGCAGCACGAGCGGGTCGATGTTGCCGCCGGAGAGCACAGCCACGGCGGGGGTCTCGAAGCGGTCCGGGTGCTGGAGCAGCGCGGCCACCGCCGCCGCACCTGCGGGCTCCACGAGCAGCTTGGCCCGTTCCAGGCAGTGCAGCAGCGCCTGCGACAGCGCGTCCTCGTCCACCGTGAAGATCTCGTCGACGAGCGCTGCGACCTGCGGGAACGTGACGTCGCCCGGCCGTCCGACCGCGATCCCGTCGGCGATCGTGCGCATCGCGTCGAGCGCCACCGGCCCGCCGGCCGCGAGCGAGGCCGGCCAGGCCGCCGCGCCGGCCGCCTGCACGCCGACCACGCGCACGTCCGGGCGCTGCGCCTTGACGGCCGCGGCGACGCCGCCGATCAACCCGCCCCCGCCGGTGCACACGAGCACGGTGCGCACGTCGGGAACCTGCTCGAGGAGTTCCAACCCGACGGTGCCCTGCCCGGCGATGATGTCCGGGTGGTCGAACGGGTGCACGAAGACCGCGCCCGTCTCCCGGGCGAAGTCGATGGCGGCGGCGATGCTGCCGTCGATCGTCTCGCCGACGAGGTGCACGTCGGCGCCGTAGCCGCGGGTGGCGCCGACCTTGGGGATCGCCGCCCGCTCCGGCATGAAGACGGTGGCGCGGATCCCGAGCATCTGGGCCGCGAGGGCCACGCCCTGTGCGTGGTTGCCCGCGCTCGCCGCGACCACGCCGGCCGCCCGCTGCTCCGCGTCGAGCCGTGCGATGCGGGTGTACGCGCCGCGGATCTTGAACGAGCCGGTGCGCTGCAGGTTCTCGCACTTGAACCAGACCGGTCCGCCGCAGCGCTCGGAGAGCGCCCGGGACCCGGCCACCGGCGTCAGCGACGCGACCCCGGTGAGCAGTTCACGGGCCGCCCGGATCTCGTCGAGTCCGACCGGGGGCACGGCAACGTGTGGCGCGGTGTCCATCCGGGCATCCTCGCACCGTCGGGTGTACCGCTGCCGTCGCGGCGCGTGCGCCCGTGCACCGGTAACCTCGGACGGCAAGAGGGCGGCACGCCGGGCGCGCCGCTTCGGGGGAGGTCGGGATGACACGGCTGCGGGCGATGGCGCCGCTGCTCGTGGCCGCTGCGCTCGCCGGCGTCGCGACGGTCACGGTCCAGAACGCCGGTTGCGACGAGCCCGGGCGCTACGAGCTGCGCGCCGACGGTTACGAGTTGGTCGGCGGGTGCATCGCGCCGGGTGACATCGTGGTGCCCGATCCGGCGCCGCTGCCCGGGACGTCCCCGGAGCCGGGCACCCCGGCCAAGGGCTGACGCCGCGCCACCGCACACACCGAGCCGGGTCCGCACACAGCGCCGGCAGTGTGTGCCGTTCCTGGGCGGTGTGTGCCGTGCGTCAGCGGCCTGCGGCGTCGAGGGCCTGGCGCAGGTCGTCCATCAGGTCCTCGACGTCCTCGATGCCCACCGACAGGCGGACCAGGTTGTCCGGGACCTCGAGCGCGGAGCCCGCCACCGAGGCGTGCGTCATGGCGCCGGGGTGCTCGATCAGCGACTCCACGCCGCCGAGCGACTCGGCGAGCGTGAAGATCTCAGTGGCCCCGCACACGCGCAGCGCAGCCTCGCGGCCGCCCGCCACGAGGAACGACACCATCCCGCCGAAGCGGCGCATCTGCTTCGCCGCCACCTCGTGCCCCGGGTGGTCCGGCAGGCCCGGGTAGAGCACCTTCTCGACCGCGCCGTGCCCGGCGAGCAGCTCCACGACGCGCTCGGCGTTGTCGCTGTGCCGCTCCATGCGGACGGCGAGCGTCTTCGCCCCGCGCAGCGTCAGCCAGGCGTCGAACGGGCCGGGCACCGACCCGACGGAGTTCTGGGTGAACCGCACCCGCTCGGCGATCTCGTCGTCGCCGGTGACCAGCACGCCGCCGACGACGTCGGAGTGGCCACCGACGTACTTGGTGGTGGAGTGCAGCACCACGTCGGCCCCGAGGGCCAGCGGGTTCTGCAGGTACGGCGACGCGAACGTGTTGTCGACGACGAGCCGCGCACCCGCCCCGCGGGCGACGTCGGCCAGGACGGCGATGTCGGCGATGCCGAGCAGCGGGTTGGTGGGCGTCTCGCACCAGACGACGCGCGTGGTGGGGCGCACCGCGGCACGCAGCGCCTCCACGTCACCGAGGTCGACGGGCGTGTACTCCACGCCCCACTGCGTCAGGACCTTGTCGACCAGCCGGAACGTGCCGCCGTAGGCGTCGTGCGGGATCACGACGTGGTCGCCGGGCTTGAGCAGCACCCGCAGCAGGACGTCGGACGCGCCCATCCCGGAGCCGAACGCCACGGCGTGCCGCCCGCCCTCGAGGGCGGCGAGGCACTCCTGCAGGGCGGTGCGGGTGGGGTTGGCGCTGCGCGAGTACTCGTAGCCCGCACGCAGGCCGCCCACCCCGTCCTGGGCGAACGTCGACGACGGATGGATCGGCGGGATCACGGCCCCGGTGGTGAGGTCGGGCTCCTGGCCCGCGTGGATGGCGTTGGTGGAGAAGCCGCGCATGGGTCAACGCTACGCGCTACGCTCGGGCGGCGTTCGCCGGACGCACCCGGTCCGCGGGGAAGGGACGATCCCACCGGCAGCAGCACGTCGCCATCGGGACGGACCTCGGCCCGGCCACGCGGACGCGGGCCCGAAACGAGGTTCGCCGTGCCCACTCTCCCTGTGCGCCCGTCGCTGGAGCACCTGCGCAAGCAGGCCAAGGCCCGCGGCCGTGAGCGGGGGATCCCGCTGAGCCGCGCCCAGCACGAACTGGCCCGCGAGTACGGGTTCGACAGCTGGCCCCGGCTGGTCCACGTCGTGCAGGCTGGCGGGTTGGAGGGCATCGAGCGCGCGCTCGTGCTCGCTGACGCCGATGCGCTCGCCGCGATCCTCGCGGCCGACCGTGGCGTCGCCGGCGAACCGCTCGACGGGGTGGCCCCGCTGCTCGTGCTGCTGACCCGCTCCACCGGCACCCCCGGCGACGTCCGGCGGTGCACCGAGATCCTGCTCGACGCGGGAGCCGACCCGGACAGCCGCAGCGCCCAGGACGGCGGCGGGTGGTTCCGGTCGGCGCTGTTCGAGGCCGTCGAGCGCCACGACCTCGCGCTGGTCCGGCTGCTCCTCGACCGCGGCTCGACACCCGACGAGGACGCGTTCTACCACGCGTGCGAACAGTCGGACCGGGCGTTCCTCGACCTGCTGCACCGGCCCGGCTTCGAGCGCCTGGTGATCCACAAGCTGGACTTCGAGGACGCCGGCGGGCTCGCGTGGTTCCTGGAGCGCGGCGTCGACGTCAACGCCCTCGGCTGCCTGCACTGGGCGATCGGCCGGGGGCGCGGTGTCCCGATCCTGCAGATGCTGATCGACGCGGGCGCCGACGTGAACCTCCCCCACCCCGACGCCGAGCACCGCCCGCTCGCGGTGGCGGCCCGCTGCGGCCACCTGGCGGCGTACGACCTGCTCGTCGCGCACGGGGCGGCGGCGGAACTCGACGCCGTCGACACCGCGGTGCTCGCGGTCGCGCGCGGGGAGTCCGACCGGCTCCCGGCCGCGCCGCCACCGATGCCCGGCATCCCGGGCGACGGCTCCGGCTGGCTGCTCGGCCAGCTCGCGCTGCTGGGGCGGACCGAGGTCGTGCGGGCGCTGCTGGACGCCGGGTCGGCCGTCGACACCCGCGGCTGGAGCAACTTCACTCCGCTCGACCAGGCGGCGATGCACGGCCGCGCCGACACGGTGCGGCTGCTCGTCGAGCGCGGGGCCGACCTCACCGACTGCGCCTTCGACGACGAGGGACCCACGCCGCTGGACTGCGCCGTGTGGGGCGCTCAGCACAACCGGGCGCCCGACGGCGACTACCCCGCCACGGTCGCGGTGCTGATCGCTGCGGGAGCGCGGACGCGCCACGAGCCGCCGACAGGCGACGAGGAGATCGACGCCCTGCTGCCGCCGCCCCACTAGCATCGGGCTTTCACCGACTTTGATCTTGTGAGCGACACGCAGCCCCTGGATGCGCGAAAGTGCCTGCTCAGCACGGTTTGATCGTGGTTGTCGAGACCTGATCACATCGAGCTGAGAGGCACCTCGCGGGTGAAGCATAAGGACTTGCGTCCCTGGTTGTTCGTGATCGCCGGCGGCGAGTCGCTGGTGTCGCACGCCGGTGGGGTGTTGTTGGTCGAGACGGCTCGCCGCAGCGGCCTGGCCAGGCAGCTGTCGAGGCTGCTCGGCCCGTGGCGGCTGCCGTGCGCAACCCATGATCCGGGCAAGATCGTGGCCGACCTCGCGGTCGCGGTCGCGCTCGGCGGGGACGCCGCCGCCGATATCGCGGTGCTGCGCGCCCAGCCCGGGGTGTTCGGGCCGGGCGCCTCGGACCCGACGGTCTCGCGGCTGATCACTCGTCTGGCCACGGACGCTGACGCCGCCGTGGCCGCGATCAGTGCGGCGCGGGCGGCGGGTCGGGAGCGGGTGTGGCAGGTCGCCGGCGCGCCGGTCCAGGCCGGGCAGGTAGTGATCGACCTGGACGCCACCCTGGTCACCGCGCATTCGGACAAGGAAGACGCGACCCGCACCTGGAAGAAGGGTTTCGCGTTCCATCCGGTGCGCCGTGAGGCGCTGTTGATTCGAGCGGAGGTGGGAGACCGTGCGCCACGAGGCGCTGTGACCCGTGTGCGGGTGTGAGTCCCGCGCCGCCGCTCCGTCGCAGAGGAGCGGTCGAAGCTGGGGGCAGCCGGGTCCGGTGAGACGACCGGACCG